>JAWVYQ010000175.1:0-6292 GCA_033722615.1 Promineifilaceae bacterium (SeqCode) | reverse complement strand
TGGGCGGGGCGCGTCGGCCGCTCATCGTCGCCGGGTTGGGCCTGGAGCCGCAAAAGCCGTACGGGGCGTTGCTCGATCTGGCAGAAGCATTACAAGCGCCCGTGATTGTGACGCCTAAGGCGAAGGGGGCATTTCCGGCCGACCATCCGCTGGCCGCCGGCACGTTTGGCCTGACGGGATACGATCCCCCGTACGAGCTGGCCGACGAGGCCGACTGCATCGTCGCCGTCGGATTTGACGTCGTGGAGATGGAGTCGCTGTGGGACCAACCGCAGCCGATGATCTGGATTGCGCCCTGGGCGAACGAAGAGCCCCGGCTGACGACGGTCGAATTTGAACTGGTCGGACCGTTAGCGCCGATCCTGGAACGGCTCGCTGTGTTCGCGGCAGCCAATTACGAGCCTGCATCTGGCTGGGGCGAGGCGCGGGTGAAGACCCACCGGGAACGGAAAGCGCTCAACGCTAATCGGTTACCGGAGGCAGCTCCGGGCCGTATGCGGCCGCAGACAGTGTTTGACGTGTTGCGACGTAACGTCGCGCGTGACGCGATCGTAACCACCGATACGGGCTCCCATAAAATTGCGATGGCACTGATGTGGCCTGCCTACGTTCCCAACACCTACCTGTTATCGAACGGCCTTTCGTCGATGGGATATGGCTTGCCGGCGGCCATTGCGGCCGCGCGCATGACGGAGCGAACGACGCTCTGCGTGACCGGGGACGGCGGCCTGGCGATGGCGCTGGGAGAGCTAGGGCTGCTCGCCGAACTGGACCTCCCGGTGATTGTCGTGGTGATGAATGACAACGCCCTCGACCTGATTCGCTCGGGGCAGCGACGCCGGGGCAAGCCCGTCTTCGGAACGGAGTTTGAAAACCCCGATTACGAGGCAATCGCCCACGGCTTTGGCCTGGTATTCTACCGGGTGACCGACGAGGAGACGTGTGCCGGCGCGCTTCGTGCGGCAACGGCCGGCGAAGGTCCGACACTTATTGAGGCCATGATCGATCCGAGCAGTTATCCGACCACACCCCGTTGAGTTTTGGAGATAAAAATAGGTCGATCCCGTAAGTGTAGAGGTCATTGTCGCCTTTCTCGAATACAAAGCATTTTAAACTTTGTGCTTTGTATACTCCTGTAATAGGATCCCCCCCTCCACAAGCTATTACCGGCGTCGTTCAAGCGGAGCGAAGCCCTAACCGGTTGATGGCCAGGACAAGGAGGAAACCCACAACGGCAAGTGTCGCTGCTGCGACTACCTCCTCGACCATGCCGGGCACAGCGAGGTCGGGGATAACGTTGGCCTCAACCAGAGCAACGGGGTTACCGTGTGCGTCCACGACGAAGTCGCCGTTACTGTCACGCATCCAGGTGACGCCTCTTTTCCACGGCCACAGCTTGCGTAGACTACCCAACATAAGGCCGGCAAGAAAGGCAAGGGTCGCATCATGGTAACGGCCGAAGAGCCAGGAGAGGAAACGGGCGACCGTAACGAGACCGGCGCCTGCACCGACGGCGACGATAGCCAGGGTCAACACGTCGCCATTGCTGACGGCATCGAGAACGTGCTGATACTTGCCTAGAAGAACGAGAATAAAGGCGCCTGAGATGCCGGGAAGGATCATGGCACAGATGGCGAGCGCGCCGCTGAGGAAGAGGAAGAGGGGGTCGTTTGGGGTCTGAGCGGGAACGAGGCCAACGACGACGAAGGCGCCGACTGCGCCAACGGTAAATTGAAAGAAGCGGGACGCCGACCAGCCGGAAACGCGGCCGGCCACGACGAATACGGACGCCAGCACCAGGCCGGCGAAAAAGCTCCAGAGCAATTCGGGTTGGTTCACCAGGAGCCAGGATAATAACCGGGCCAACGTCAGCGCGGCGAGGAGGATGCCGCTGCCAAGAGCGATCAGGAAACGCCACGGCAAGATCTCGAATGCCTCGCGGAATCGGCGCCGAGCCACTGCCTGCAAGAAAGCAGGCTCGGTGAGCGTGCGCAGGCTTCCGAGCAGGGGTTCGTACACACCCAGCAAGAGGGCTATCGTACCGCCAGAAACGCCGGGAACGATATCGGCCGAACCCATGGCCATTCCCCGCAAAACGTTTACCAGGTGCGTTATCCAGGATTGCTCGTGTACGGTCGTTGTCGTTCGTTCCAAAGTATCTTCCTCCAGCAGCGCTATGACCTCAACAGTTCGCCCCGCGTAGCCTAAACCACAACCGGTCGGGGCCGTAAAAAACGACGGCCGTCCACACAAGTAGCCAAGCGGGGAAAGCCATCGCCATGAAAGATTATATCAGATCTTTGCTGTGTGCCAGCTTCCTTTCAATCGTTATCCTCCTCGTATCCCGAACGGCGGCCACTAAGGCCACTTCCCGTACTGTCGCCGCCCCCTACTCTCTGTGGGCACTTAATGGAGAGGACGGCTCAATTCAATGGGGGACGCTGCAGCCTGGCTGGCCCTACCCCGTTCGCGCCACCGGTCCTGGCATCGATTTCGCCTCCGAACCCCTCGTCGCTGACCTGGACGCCAACGGCCGTGCCGAGGTCATTTTCGCCTTATAGCCGGAGAAAGGGAAGGTTACAGGGGCAAGTTGCATATCCTCAATCACCAGGGTGATATACTACACGAAATAGATCTGCCTGCACCGGATGGCGGTGCTGATTGGAACGGGGCCCTGGCTGCCCCCCACTCTGGACAACGTCGACGACGACGACCTGGAACTGGTACTCAATACCGCAGCACAATATCCGGTCTTTGGGTGACAAAAGTCAAGCGCAAGCATGCCATTGATCACTGACAATCGCTATGGCTTTGCTCTAAGCTGGGGGACGTCGGCTGACAGCGAGCCGTCAGCCAACCGATTGAACGTCGGCAGCGAGTGAGCCGAACTGTAAAGGGTTACTGGGCCGTGATAAGCTCGACAATATGTGGCTCTTCCACTTCCTGAAAACGCGTAACTGGACGGCCCTCTCCGGCTATCTACTGTTCGTAGGCATGATGGCCGTCGGTTACTATTACAATCTGACCTTCGTCCAATTCGGCTTGCTGGATCTGGGGACGCGCCTGGTTGGTCTGACGAGGGAGCAAGTGGCCGTCAACATGACCTATCTGGCGCTGACCACCACCGTCGTGGCCATCGGCGTCGGCTGGACGATGACGCGTCGCGGCTGGAGCCAACGATTCCTCCTTAAGCTCCGCCTCGCTTTCGCCGTCGTCCTCGTGCAGACGCTGCTCACGGCCGCTGCCCCGTTTATCCGCAGCGAGACCCTCTTCCTGGCATGGATCCTGGCCGCTTCGGTGGCTCTCGGCGTCGGCGTTCCGGCCACGTTCGGCCTGACGGTAGACCTCATCCCCGTTGGCGATCGCGGCCTGGCAGCTGCCTTGATCACGGCCGGCGCCTACTTCCCGGCGGCCGTTTTCTCCGGTGTGTGGACCATCGAAACGTTGAGCGCCCAGATGGTTACCGTCATGATTCCCGGCGCCGCGGCCCTGGGCGTTCTGGCATTCTTGCGCCTGCCCCTGACAACCACACTCATCCGGGATCTCTCTGCCCAGCACCGGCGGCCGGCTTTTGGCCAGGGCCGGTTCGTCCGCATGGGCCCAGAGGGCGAGGGGCGCATCAGCCGCTATTTGCTCGGTTTGATCACCCTCATGTTCGCCATTTACTTCATCGACAGCCTGGGCTTCCTGCGCCTGGCCGACACCCCCTTCTTCTTCGAGGTGGCCTGGCAGGCGCCCGACCTGTTTCCCCGGGTCACCATTGGCGTCATGCACGTCATCGCCGCGCTCATTGCCGGCGCCCTCTATACGGCCATGGGTGAACGGTTGCTGTTCCTGTGGATCTTTGGGGTTTTTGCCATGGTCCACTTGATGGGCATTGGCACTTCGCTGGGGATGCCCATTCTCTACGCTCTGGCCGTCAGCCTCTACACGGTCGTCAACTTCGCCATCTGGGCCGACATCTCCACGCCACGCACCATCACGCGCAATACGGCCGTCGGAGTGGCTCTCTCCGGCTGGGCCGCCACCTTCCTCAGCACGGCCCTCTCCCTCCAACTCGCCGAGATGGGGGTCTCGTTGGAAGCGCATCTGCGGCTGGTCGACGCGCTGGCCATGATATTTTTCTTGCTGGTGTTGGCGCTCCTTTACTTCCAGCCGGCCGGTGAACGACAGGTGACGGAAGGTTAACGTGAAAAGAAATAGATGGCGATACTTGCTCCTTCTCTTCCTGCTGTTGGCGCTGGCCGGCTGTGACGGAGGAGCCGTCAGCGGCACCGTCATATGGGAAGGCGCCCGCATTTACGGCCCGGGCGACGTCGTGGCGGGAGAGATGGTGGTCCTGGACGGGGAAGTGACTGTCCAGCAAGAGGCGGAGGTTACCGGTTCCGTATACATGCTCGGCGGGACAGTGGAGATCGCGGGAAGTGTGGGCGGGGACGTGGCCCTCATCGCCGGTGACCTGGGTCTCGGCCCAACGGCCGTCGTCGGTGGCGATCTGAGCATCGGCGGCGGCGACGTCGAACAGTCGCCTCAGGCAACCGTGCGCGGCGACGTGCTTGGTGGAAGTGACGTCAACGTCAGTCTGGAAACCCTCTTCCCGCAACCGACGGCCCGACAGCGCCTTCTGCGCCTGCTTCCGCAAGCCCTCATCATCGCCGTCCTGGCTTATCTGGTCGCCCGCTTTCTGGGCCGGCCGCTGGCCCACGTCCGCCGGGCAACTGTCGACCACCCGATCGTCTCCGGCGCGATGGGTTTGCTGGTGGGCATCGTCGCCCCTTCCCTGCTGGTGCTTATGGCGTTTACCGTCATCCTCGTTCCGATCACGCTCATTGCGCTGCTGCTGGCAGGGTTGGTCGTCGTCTATGCCTGGATCGGGTTGGGGGCCGCCCTCGGCCGGTGGTTGCGGAGGGTTCTGCGGCGGGATTGGTCGCCGCCCGTGTCCGCCTTCGCGGGCACGTTGCTCTTCATGGTCATCACCAATCTGTTGGTCTTCATCCCCCTCGTCGGCGGCTGGATCGGCATCCTGGCGACGGCCGTGGGGATCGGGGCCGTTTTCCTCACCCGTTTTGGCCTCCGCGAGTTTACCCTCTCCTACGATTTCGGCCCGCCGCACGAGTCGCCGGCCAACTGAGAGTACGGGATCCGGCAGCCAGCCGGATCTCATCATCGAAACGATGGCCGACCGCCAGTTCCGGGCGGTGGGTCATCAGTATAACCGTCCGGTTTTCTCCGGCCGTGATTACGGCCTGGAGCACGTCGATGGCCGTGACCGGATCCAGGTTGGCCGTAATCTCGTCCAGCAGCCAGATCGGGGCATCTTTCAGCAACATGCGGGCCAGTGCCAGGCGCTGGCGCTCCCCGCCGCTGAGCAAGGCGCCGCCCTCGCCGACGTAGGTTTCGTACCCGTCCGGCAGCGTCTGGATAAAATCGTGAATCTGCGCCATGCGCGTTGCGGTGACGATCTCTTCGTCGGAGGCTGATTTGCGCCCAATGCGCACGTTCTCCCGGATTGTCGTGTTAAACAGATGTGTGCGCTGGGTCATCACGCCAAACGTCTGGCGCACGCTTTCGTGCGTCAGCGCCCTTAAATTGACGCCTCCCACCGTAATCCGGCCGGCCTCATAGTCGACGAAACGGAGGAGGAGGTTGATAAGCGACGATTTGCCGGCGCCGCTTTCTCCGGTAATCAACAGGCGCGCTCCGTGGGGCGCGTGCAGGGAAAAATCGACCAACGCCGGTCGCTCGCCCCCCCCATAACGCAACGTAACGCCTTCTATTTTGAGGGCGGGGCCGGCCGCCGCCAGCTTCATCGGCTGTTTCTCCAACATGAACTGGCCCGAGAGGTGGCCGACAACCATGGTGACCAGTACGGCCGCCAGACCGAATACCAGACCGATGCGCATGGAGCGTACGAACATGAGATGTTCGTCGTCCGTCCGTTCGCGCAGCAGTCGATACGCGCTGATGGCTACGATGAAGAAGCCGGCCGTCGTAAAAGCGCCAAAGACGACGTGGGGAAATTGCAGAAAGACGTTGGGGTTAGTGACGATGGCCCCAAAATCCGTCATCTGGGCACGGCCGTTGACGACCTCGTAGCCAACGGGATGCTGCATCCAGCCATTGGCGATGAGAATCCACAGACTCGATAGCGTCGTACCGGCCGCTACCAGCCAGATCGTGGCCAGATGAACTTTCTTGGAAAGTTTATCCCAGCCAAAAATCCACAGCCCGATGAAAGTGCTTTCGATGAAAAATGCCATCAGTGCCTCGATGGCCAGCGGCGCACCAAATA
>JAWVYQ010000174.1:0-6330 GCA_033722615.1 Promineifilaceae bacterium (SeqCode) | reverse complement strand
GAGCTTGATTTCTTCGCCATTTTGCTCCTGCCGTTGGCAGGCCAGGCCACCTTCCTCTTCCCGCGGCGTACGGCCGCCGCCTGGATCGTTGTCCTGATGCTCGCCAACGTGGTCGGTCAGCTCCACCAGTTCGGCTGGCCCGGTAGCCTTTCCTTCATCTTCCTTTACACAGCCGCCATCCTCTTCGTCGCCGCCTTTTCGCTCATCACCATACGGTCACAGAATGCTCGCCGCCGCAGCGAAGCCTTGCTCGCCGAACTCCAGGACGTTCACCGGCAGTTACAGGTCTATGCCGGGCAGGCCGAGGAACTGGCCGTTGTCCAGGAGCGTAATCGCCTGGCCCGCGAACTCCACGATTCCGTTGCCCAGACCCTCTATGGCCTGACGCTGCAATCAGAAGCGGCCACCCGTAAGCTGGCGGCCGGTCAGCTGGACCAGGTGGCCGACGACCTCCGCTTCTTCCAGACCAGTGCGCAACAGACGCTCCAGGAAACCCGCCTCTTAATCTTCGAACTCCGCCCGCCGATTCTGGACGAGGTTGGTCTGGCGGCCGCCCTGCGCGCCCGCGTCGAAGCCGTCGAACGGCGCAGCGGCGTCGCCGTCCGGCTCGACCTGGACGAGATTACAGATTTGCCGTCTGCTGTCGAAAACGCCCTCTACCGCATCGCCCAGGAAGCCCTGAACAACGTCCTCAAACACGCTGCAGCAGAGCGGGTCAACCTTTCCTTAAGCTGCAGCCAGAAAACCGTTTGTCTGACGATGGTCGACGACGGCCGCGGCTTCGATCCTGAAACCGTTGGCCAACGCGGCTACGGCCTCGGAACGATGCGAGAGCGGGCCGAACAAGTGGGGGGGATCTTGATGCTGTCAAGCGTCCCGGGTGAAGGGACGAAGTTAACGGTGGAAGTGCCCTTATGAAGAAACCAATTCGCGTTTTTCTGGCGGATGACCACCCTATCGTGCGCCGCGGCATCCGCGACTTGCTCGACACCGTGCCCGAGCTTGAAATCGTAGGCGAAGCGATCAACGGTAGCGAGGCCGTTGCTGGCGTCGAGGAGTCCGACCCCGACGTCATCCTCATCGATCTGGTTATGCCGGAGATGGACGGCATCCAGGCCATCCGCCAGATTAAAGCCAAACATCCGGAGGCCCGCATCCTGGTCCTGACGAGCTTTGCCACCGACGACAAAGTATTTCCCGCCATCAAAGCCGGGGCCCTCGGCTATCTAATCAAAGACACCGCGCCCGAAGATCTCATCCGCGCCATCCACCAGGTCTATCGCGGGCAGACACCCCTCCACCCCGCCATAGCTCAGAAGCTGTTGTCTGAGATCTCCGACCCGGCCCCGGCGCCCCCATCTGCGGAAGCGCTGACGGCCCGCGAAGTCGATGTGCTACAATTGGTTGCCCGCGGTCTCAGCAATCAAGAGATAGCTGCCGAGCTGGTCATCAGCGTGGCCACCGTCTACACTCACGTCTCCAACATCCTCTCCAAACTCCATTTAGCCAGCCGCACCCAGGCCGCCCTCTACGCCCTGCGTGAAGGCTATACCTCGCTTGAGGACGAGATCTAAGTAGCGCTCTCGCCAAACCCCTATGCCGGCTGTGGCCGGCGTCCTCGCCGGGCCACAGCCGTCTCTTTCTCTAATCAATCACCGTCGTTTCCGAGCCCGGCACGTCATCGTCGTCGGCCGGCTTTGTCGAGATCTTCACCATCCTGTGCTGCATCCCGTCGGCGACCGTGATGATCGTTTGCACGTCGATATCCTTTGGCACCAGGTCGAAATCCTGCAACGTCCAGATCGTCGTGATCCGGTCGCTCAGGTTTGGCCACTGATCCTTGGCCCACAGGTAGCGGCGCCGGCTGAACTGCCAGATTGGCTCCGGCTGATACACCGGCTCGAACTGCTTGTATTCCTCCCATATCTCCGTTTGCTCCGTGAGCGGGAACATGATGTCGATCATCGACTTCTGCACCACCTTCGCGTCCCGGCCGTTATCCGGCGCCACCCAGTTGCGGTGATAATTGTGGATGAACATGAAGATCCCAAAGTGGGAGTAATCCTCGATGCGCCGGGCAATCTGCTCGCGCTTTGCGTACGCTTGTTGGTACGCTTTCTCCAACTCCACGCTGGGCTCCTCGATTCGCTCATGTTCGCCAAAGTGGCCGTTGTGGCGAAACAGGCCGGGATCGACGTTGTACAGGTGACAAACCAGCTTTCGTATCCGCTCTGGACCTACGTTAAACTTGGCCAGCGTGCCCGATTCCAGGAGGTCCTCAAGTGCATCGGCGATACCCCGTTGCCGGGCTTCGTCCAGCGCCCGTTGTACCCCCAGGTCGTACGCCGGCGCGCGCGTCCCCGGCTCGAATTCCGGCATCGCCACCTCTTCCGGCCGGCGTTTCAGCCCCCGATGGGCAATAAAGACCTGAAACGCCGTAATTGCCGCTCCGGCCACCACAATCGCCCCCAGCGCATCCGTTTTTTGCGTGACCAGGACTGCCATCATCAGATAACTGGCGAACATACCGCGCAGCCCGGCAAATCTAAGCGAGCGCGCTTCACCCGAACCGGGATCAATGTCCCGTTCCTGTAGCGCGTCGTCGCGAACGAAAAACACCGTCGTGGCCGTGATGGCAAACGCGCTGACGAAGCCGAAGGCGTAATACGATTCCACGACCACCACCTGGCGGATGATCGGGATCAAGATCGCCGAGACGCCCCAGATGACGGCAATGCCGATGCGGTCGTCGGTAAAGAAACCCGGCAACCGTCCCAGCCGGGCGGCCGTCGCCGCCACAGCCGCCCCGCCGACGTATCCCCCTCCCTGCGCCAGCAAGAGGATGATGGCCAGGAGGACGCCGGCGATGACCAGGAAGCTCTCGCCGGCCGTGCCGTCCGTCGCCCCATCCAGTGCGCGTGCAAACGCCAGATCATACGCCACCATCTCCACGTACTCTTCCCGCGACAGCCCCTCAAAGTCGGTGGGGACCTCTCCCTCCGCGTCCTGCAATTCCTCGACAGCTTGGTCAGCCGGCAGCGACTCGTACAGCCTCTCCGCCTCCCGCCGGTCGGCCGCCGTGATCACCACGTCCTCCGGATCCATGCCCCGCCCCAACGTCTGCGCCGAAATGATTTCATACTCGATGAGCAGCGTGCTGTACCCTTCCGTTGCTGGAATCTCCCACTGTTGCGCCGCGAAAAGCTGCACCACGCCCGTCCCGATCAAGAAGACGGCCGCCAGCGTCAACGCCGTGTTAATCACCTTCCATTTCGGTCGCGCTGCGTGCTTGCCGCTCGCCGGGATCACCTCATAACCCGAGAAGCCCAGCATTGCGCTGGCCATAGAGCGCAGGAACAACTGGAAGAAGAGGACGGTACCAATCGCCGAAATATCTTGTTGCGCGCGCACGACGTGCTCCACCACGCCCCCCGCCTCCAGCCGGTTGACGATCCCTTCCGTCATAAAGGCCCATCCTGGATTGCCCACGGCCGCCCCGCCCACCAGACCCAGAGCGACCAGGGTGAAGATGCTGAAAGCCCCGCCGCCCATCAAGAAGAGGGGGACGGCCCGCTTCGGCCCCAGCGCCACCAGCACAACCATGATGAAGAAGGCAAACAGTTCCGCCAACAGGATGCGATAGGGCGCGAGCTCCGGCAACACCAACATCGTCACGTCGGCCGCGGAGATGGAGCTGATGATAATGGTCAGAATAGCGTCGAGGAAGAAGAGGCTGGTGCCCACCCACGATAACCATCGCAGGCGCTCTGGCCCGATTGCTTCCACCAGCGGCCCGCTGCCCCCGGCGTTCGGGCGCAGATAGGCGCCCGCCTTATAAGCGGGCACGATGCCCAAGAAAAGGAGCGCAGAGAGCACGATGAATGCCCAGATGGCGATCTCGTGATACCCTTCGGCGCCGTGAATGGCCAGCAACGTCTGGTAAGCGGCTACGCTGAAGGCGTCGGCCGCGATTTCGAAGATCAAGGCCAGGACCCCCAGGCCGGTGCCGCCCAGCAGCAACCCTTCGACCATCAGGCCGGGCAGCTTGCGATTTGCTTCCTTGCCTTCCTCTGGATTGACATAACTTTTGAGCATCTTCCCATCTCCTACGAATACACACGTTCGTTTGCCGGTGATCAAAAAAAGCGTCGGCCGAGCCGACGCTACCGTCGAAAGCACCCTCGCTTTTCGATCTTCCTTTCCCTGGATCTTTGTCCGCCGCCGGCAGCCAGCGTTCACACAGCGGCTAATTATGCCCAAACGGCTGGCGACGTGCCACTTTTCTCATTCAGAGATCTGTCTAACGTAGAGTTACTGGCACGCAGAAAGGTATAAACCATCTGCAGGCGGCAAGTCAAAGTCAACTTCCCGTAGACATGACTCAAACTACCCGCCGTCGAGAAAAGCCTCAATTTCCTTGACAGCTCGCAAATAGCCGCCCGCTTCCCGGAGCGTTTTCCCGATGCGCTCTGCGTTCCGGCGATATTTGGGATTGTTGAGTACTTCGTCCAGCGCCTGTCGCAATGCCTGTGGCGTCACCCGCCCATACGGCCGCTCCTCTCCCAGCAGTAAACCGGTTCCCGTTTCCGCCACCCGCTTCCCGTTCAGCAACTGCTCGAACTGGTGTGGTACGACCACCTGTGGCACGCTGTAGTAAAGGCCCTCGTGCACGCTGTTCATGCCCCCATGCGTAACGAATGCGTCCGCCCGCTTTAAAATCTCCAACTGCGGCACGTAATGGCGCACGATGAAATTCTCTGGCACCGAACCCAGCCGCTCAATATCCGTATTCTTGCCCACAGACAAAATAAACTGCGCCGGATAATCGGCGAACGCCGCGAACGCCGCCTGATAAAATGCGTCGTCCAGGTGATTCACCGTGCCCAACGAAATGTAAACCGTTTTCCCCTCTCCCAATCGGTCGAAGGGAAAGTCGCCGTCACGGATCGCCGGGTCCAGCGACGGTCCGACGAAGCGGAAACGCTCGTCCACAAAGTCATTCTCCGGGTGAAATACTCTGGACGTAAACACAATGTTCAAATCGGCATATTCCGTGATGCCACCCGCGTTCTCCTTGCCAAACTCCCGCGCCATGCGCCATCGCCACTGTAGCAACTTCGGAAGGCGCGGCAGGGCCGCCACGAAGAAGCGCGCCAGTTCGCCCCGGCCGATCGCCTTCTGCGAACCGTCCAGCACGAACGTCGTGATAAAGCTGATCTGGGGAATCCCGTGTGTGCGCGCCGCCACGTAGCCCCACATCGCCACCGAATCGTAAATAATCACGTCGACCCGTTCGCGCTCGAATTCGTCGATCAGAAAACGCGTCAGCGGCCGGCTCATCTTTGCAATCATCACCGAAGCGTCGATAAGTTCGTGTAGCGCCTCGGAAATCTCCCGTTCCGTGGGCATAGGTTCCGGCAGCGCCCGGAATGCCACCCCCGTCGGCGCCACCTTTTCCCGGAACGACTCCGCGTTGTAATAAACCACCTCATGCCCGCGTGCCACCAGCGCCTTCATCACCGGCAGTGTTGGGTTTGTGTGCCCGTGTGCAGGTAGTCCAACGTATGCAATCTTAGCCATAATCACTATCACTCCATAGGGTAGGGTGCCGGCTCTAAGTACTTGCTCTATTAGAAAATCAGGCGCCAGAAGAAGGCTTGCTCCGCATGAAGAACGCGACGATCAGCGCCGGAATGGCCATCAAAAGCAACGCGGGCAGTGCCGCTTTCAGATGAAAGCCGTAATCCTCATAGCCGGCCATTCCCTCCGTACCCGGCAATACGGCGAACGATGGCTTGAGCGTCACAAAGAACAACCAATCCAGAATCGTCAGGTCGAACAGCCAGAAGAAGGCGAAGAGCGTGTACGTATGCCAAAACGCAGTCCTGAAGCTGAGCGCTCCTCCATTTTCCTGACGCAATTTGCGGTTGGACCAGATAACGCTGCCGAGCAGAATGCCAAAGAAGGGGATCGCCAGTAGCGCGCTCTGTATCTGCGCCTTCCTACTCTTGCGGCCGAAAGCTTCTTTAATCGCCGGTGGATAATCTTGTAGCCACATTTCGGGGTTAACCGCCATCGAAGCCACGATCAGCGAGCCCAAAGCCCCGCTCATCGCGCCGCCGTCAAGCAAGACGCGGCGCCAGAAGAACGTAGGTAGGTGGGATACACTTTCCATGATTTTATCTCCCTTATTTGAGCTCGATCTCGACGATCGCACAACTCGTAATTAGTAATATATACTAAAAAAATTAGATATACCTAAATAAATTATACACGGGGTTTACCGGATGTCAACGCCGGCCCACGCACCGGAGAGTCTAGTCGCACTCG
>JAWVYQ010000173.1:0-6360 GCA_033722615.1 Promineifilaceae bacterium (SeqCode) | reverse complement strand
TTGGGACGCGTACCGCACTCAACGTTGAGAATGAGGTAGTCTTATGAGCAACAGTCCCCGTACAACCAATGAACTGCTCACCGGAGATGATTTTCTGGCCTCACTCGAGGACGGGCGCGAGGTATGGTTTGAGGGAGAGCGCGTCAAAAATGTCACGACTCATCCGGCGTTCCGCAATTCCGCCCGTAGTATCGCTCGCCTATATGACGCACTCCACGATCCAGACCATAAAGATGACCTGACGCTCGTCGACAAATTTGGCCTCACTACCCACCGATTTTTCGCGCCCAGCTACAGCGCCCAGGAATTAGTGCAAGCACGGCAGGCGATTGCCGTCTGGCAGCGCATGTGTTACGGATGGATGGGCCGGACGCCAGATTACAAGGCATCCTTCATGGCTCAACTGGCCGAGGGTTACGATTTTTACGAGCCTTATGGCGACAACGCGCTCAACTGGTACAAAAAATGCGCAGCCCGCTGCCTGTTTATCAATCACGTTTTGATTGACCCGCCGGTGGATCGCCACCGGGCACGGATCGACGTGCGTGACGTGTATCTCTCAGTAGATGGCGACGACGATAAAGGGATTTATGTGAGCGGGGCGAAGATGGTTGCCACCGGCTCTGCCCTGACTCACGCTACCTTTGTGGCCGTCAACAGCGGCACGGCAGCCCGCATGGAAGCTGGTCGCGACGAAGATATGGCGCTGGTTTTCCTCATCGACATGGACGCCCCAGGCCTCAAATTAATCACCCGCCCATCGTACGAGCATAATGCGACCAGCCCTTTTGACGCTCCCCTGGCCAGCCGCTTTGATGAAAACGATGCCGTTATGGTATTTGAGAATGCGTTTATTCCCTGGGAGAATGTCCTTGTTTACCGCGATGTTGAAAAGTGCAAGGGGTTTTATTCTCAGTCGGGGTTTTTCAATCGCTTTAATCTCCAGTCGGCCGTTCGTTTGTCAGTCAAACTGGAGTTTTGCATTGGCCTTTTGATGAAGGGAACGGACGCGGCCGGTACCTCTCAATATCGGGGCGTGCAAGCGGCAATCGGCGAATTGATTGGCATGCGCGACTTGATTTGGTCGCTGACAACGGCGATGGTGTATGACCCCGAACCGGGCATCGGCGACACGGTCGTGCCACGATTGCAGACCGCTGCGGCGTCGCGCATTTACACGACGCGAGCCTGGCATCATGTGCGCGAAATCTTTGAGAGCATTCTGGCCGGCGCGCCGATTTATACCGTGTCGAGCGTCCAGGATATGCAAGCGCCCGAATTGCAGCCGATAATTGAACGCTACTATCGCGGCACCGGACTGACGGGGCCGGAACGGATCAAGCTATTTAAACTGGTCTGGGATGCACTATACTCCGAATTTGCCGGGCGGCATGCCCTTTATGAGCGCAACTATGCCGGTAATCAAGACCAGCACTTGCTGGACGCCTTGCAGTGGGCAAAATCTCGGGGCGATGCCGAGCGATATCGCGCTCTGGTTGACCAATGCTTGAACGATTACGATTTGGATGGCTGGACGGCAGAGTATTTAGTAGATGAGTAACAACTTTGGCGACCTTAAAGTAGTGTTGCCCAGGACACGCAACCTTCCGAATTCTTAAACGTCGTCGATCATCTCAAGCATTGGTCCTGGCAAGCGTCATTCCTCAGCGCCGGGCGGCCGGCGGCGTTTCACTTCCAGCAGGTACATGACCATGACGTCGTCATCACCGAAAGTCAGGTGGTAGGCGTCCGACATCTCTTCAACGCGATGGATTTGCTCGATATTCTCGTAGAAAACGGAGCTAAAGTGAAAGAAGGCAAAATCAACAACCTGGGCCTCAAGGCCGGCCTCGGCGAGCAGCGCCGCCGTGCGTAACTGGCTCAAAATCGATATCTGCATGATGTAGGCTACGCCGCCGTCGGCCAACAAATCGGGGAGCAACGAGATCAGGTGGTCGAGCATGTTGCGGCCCCAAAAGTCGACGGGACGGTGCCCGGTGGTCTCGCCCTTGGGATCAACCGGCATCTGATAGAGACTGGCTATCACGACGTCATACCGTTGCTCGGGCAAATATGCATAGAGATCGATGGCGTCACCACTGACGCGGTCGGCCACGCCGTTGCGGAAGGCGTTGGCCAGGGTGTTGTCTATCGCTTTGGGCTGGATATCGATGGCCTGCACGTGTTCGGCCCCGTTCAAAGCCAGTTGCACCGTGAGGATGCCGGTGCCGCATCCAACTTCCAGGCATCGCTTCCCGGCGCCGATATGGTGGCGAAAGAGATATTTCCAGACGAGGAAGCTTCCCTGAGTGGGTCGGAAAACGCCCGGCTCACAGGTGATTTCGGGAAAGGCAAGCGGATAAAGGGCGCGATCTTCCTCGTCTGTCCAGGGTTCCAGGGATTGCGCTTTCTGCTCTGGGGGAACGGGGGGTTCGGCGGCCGGTACGGAAACAGAGACGTCAGAGGAGGGGCGGCCGGGGCTGGTACCTTCCAGCGCTTCCCGGGCAGTAGCAATGTGCTCGGGCGTGACGCCACAGCAACCCCCCACAATTTCGGCCCCTTCCTCCCGCCACTGTTGCGCCAACTCGGCATACTCTTCCGGGCCGACAGAGTCGTCAAATTTCCAACCCGGGTCGAGGTAATGCCCCAGATTGGGGTAGACGCCCAGGGGCAGATCGGTAAAGTCACGCAACCAGGGTAACATGCCCGGCACATGGCTGACGGGTAGGCAGTTAATCAACAGCGCGCTCACCCCCATCTCTTCAAACCTACGGGCGGCGCGCCCAAAACGGTCGCCCTCCGGCCCACCCCAATGTTGACCGTAGACGCCGCACACGCCATGGCGACAGCGCCGGAAACTCAACCAGACTGGGATACCCGTCTCGAGCATCGTTTCCACGGCGGGGAACGTCAGATTTTCACGAATCAGGGACAGCGTCTCGAGCAAGATCAGGTCCGGCGGATCCTCTTCAAAGACGCGGGCCAATAATTGGAGGGTGGCCTGCTGCTCGGGCTTCTCCACGTCGCCGTTAAGACTAAAGGCGACGACGCATTCGCCAGTTTTTCCCGCTTCGGCAATCGCCTGGCGGGCCAACCTGATTCCCAGCCGGCTAACGTCCATCCAGTGACTCGTCCCCCCGAACATGCCGCGGGATTCCATCTCAGGCGCGCTCATGATGGCCCAGGTGTGGGTTGAGACGATGTCGCAGCCGGCCGCCAGGTAGCGGCGATGGACGTCGAGGGCGGCATACGGCGCGCGATAGAGCGCCCAGGTTCCCCAAAGGCTGTCATCGCTCAGGCGAAAATCTTTGAGACCCAGTCGCTGCAATTCGGTCGCGCCCCCGCCGTCGAGGATGACGCAGCGATCCTCGGTGATTTTTCGCTCAATCCGTTGGTATGCTTCAGAAGGCCCACCTGCCATCTCTTCACTCCGGCCGGGGCGGCGTCTGTCAGTTGTTACAGAAGGAAGGAAATAATGGGGTCGAGTGCCGGCCGATAGGCACGCACCAGCCACTCGCGAACCCCTTCACACCCGGTTACTCTACGGTAGAGAAGGTCTGGCGTCAAATCGAAGCTCGCGCTCCATGCTTTTTGCCATATTTCGCATACAATTACGGGTAATTATCACACAGGACATCACGATTTACGACAAGGAACCTACCATGAGCACCATTCTGCTACACCACGCTGATTTACTGATCACGATGGACGACGAGCGGCAGACGATCGCCGACGGCGCCCTCTTCATACGCGACAACGTTATCGAGTGGACGGGGAGTACCGCCGACCTGCCGCGCGAGTATGGGACGGCCGAACGCGTCATCGACGCATCACACAAAGTCGTCCTGCCCGGCCTGGTCAACACGCACCACCACTTTTACCAGACGCTGACGCGAGCGATGGCCCCTAACGCCAAGCTGTTCGACTGGCTGAAGACGCTGTACCCGGTCTGGGCCCGCATGGGCGCTGAAGCCGTTTACGTCAGCGCGCTGACGGCAATGGCCGAGCTGATCCTGAGCGGATGCACGACGGCGAGCGATCACCTCTATCTCTTCCCCAACGACGCCGAACTGGACGACGAAATTCGGGCCGCCCAGGAGATCGGCCTGCGTTTCCACGCTTCGCGCGGCTCGATGTCGCTCGGGGAAAGCGACGGGGGGCTGCCGCCAGATAGCGTGGTCGAAGACGAGAAAGCCATTCTGCGCGACTGTCGCCGCGTCATCGAGACGTACCACGATCCCGATCCCCTGTCTATGTTGCGCATTGTGATCGCTCCCTGTTCCCCCTTCTCTGTGACACCCGACTTGATGCGGGAGGCGGCCGCGCTGGCCCGCTCCTACGACGTGACGCTGCATACCCACCTGGCAGAGACGCTTGACGAGGAGGCGTTCTGCCTGGACGAATTCGGCTACCGGCCGGCGGCCTACGCCGAACACCTGGATTGGGTTGGCGACGACGTGTGGTGGGCGCACAGCGTCCACGTCAACGGAGACGAGGTCGGGTTGATGGCGCGTACGGGCACGGGGGCCGCCCACTGCCCCAGCAGCAACATGCGGCTGGGTAGCGGGATCGCCCCGGTGCGGGCCATGGTAGACGAAGGGGTCCTCGTGGGATTGGGCGTAGACGGCAGCGCCAGCAACGACGGCAGCCACCTGCTAGCGGAGGCGCGCATGGCCTTGCTCCTGCAGCGCGTGCAGGGCAACCCAGCCGCACTGACGGGCACCGAGGCGCTGTGGCTGGCCACCCGAGGCGGCGCGGCCGTGCTGCGCCGAGATGACGTTGGAAAATTGGCCCCGGACAAGGCGGCCGACGTCATCGCCTTTGACCTGAATACGCTGCCCTACGCGGGAGCCAACCATAGCCCGCTGGACGCCCTCCTGCTTTGCGCACCACAAAACGTCGACCTCTCGATTATCAACGGCGAGATCGTGGTCGAGGACGGGGAATTGCGCACCGTCGACCTGCTCCCCCTGCTCGAAAAGCACAACGCGATCAGCCGCCGGCTGATCCGGGATGAGTAAACGGCGATTACAGTGCAGCGAGCAAACGGCCAGGAGGCACATATGGAAATCGTGATCGTCAGCCAGGAAGAGGTACACCGTCTGCTGCCGATGGCGAGGTGCATCGACGTGATGGAAACGGCGCTGCGTACGCTGGCCAGGGGCGACGCCGTGCAGCCGCTGCGCTCGGCGATGTGGCTGCCGGATGATTCGGGTCTGCTGGGGCTGATGCCGGCCTATCTGGGCGGCGACGTCGCGGCGATGGGCGTCAAGGCGATCAGCGTGATGATGGCGGATCACGGCGACGGTGACAGCCATCAGGGGACGGTTACCCTGTTCGACAGGGAAGACGGCCGCCCGCTGGCCATCGTCGACGCCCGCGCGATCACGGCGATTCGCACGGCTGCCACGTCGGCCGTAGCCACCCGCCTTTTGGCCCGCGAGGAGGCCAACGATCTGGCGATCCTGGGATCCGGCGTCCAGGCTCGATCCCATCTGGAAGCGATGCTCGCGGTGCGCCTTCTCGGCCGCATTCGCGTCTGGAGCCGCACGCCTGCACACGCCCAGGCATACGGGGAGTGGGCGGCTGCCGAGCACGGGGTCACCGTCGAGGTTACACCGTCGGCGGAGGACGCGGTTACCGGAGCCAGCATCATTTGCACGGTAACGGCCGCACCGAAACCGATCCTGAAGGGGGCGTGGCTTTCCCCGGGGGCCCACATTAACGCCGTCGGCTCCAGCGTCCGCTTTACGCGGGAACTGGATACGGGCGCGGTGGCCGGCTCTCGCCTATTTGTCGACCGCCGCGAATCGACCCTCAATGAGGCCGGTGACTTTCTCTTCCCGCAAGAGGAAGGTGTCATCGACGAAAATCATATCCAGGCCGAAATTGGCGACGTGCTGCTCGGGCACACACCCGGCCGGGAGACGGACGAGGAGATCACGCTCTTTAAGTCGCTGGGATTAGGCGTCGAGGACGTCGCCGCGGCGCACTTCGTCTACCGGCAGGCGATACGCCAGGGCCTGGGAGCAACGGTCGAACTGTAGGTATGGAAATCGGAGATCGTCAGCTGGAACAGACCATCGTCAACTTGCACGGCGCTCGCGGCGCGGCGTGGTGGCGGACCTTACCCGAGCTCCTCGAGCAGTGTGCCCGGCGCTGGTCGCTGACGCTCCTGCCTCCCTTTGGTAACCTCTCATACCATTACGTGGCACCGGTCGTGCGCGCCGACGGCAGCGAAGGCGTCCTCAAACTTGGCGTGCCCAATCCGGAAATGAGGTCGGAGATTGGCGCGCTGCGCCATTACAACGGCCGGGGCAGCGTCCGCCTGCTAGCTGCGGACGAGCATTGGGGCGCATT
>JAWVYQ010000172.1:0-6440 GCA_033722615.1 Promineifilaceae bacterium (SeqCode) | reverse complement strand
TGCCGGAATTATGAGACAGTTACCCTTTCGTTCGTTAATTAGCGGTTCGCGCGATCGGGAACCAATAGGACGTCTGGCGTGGGCCGTGGCGGCTATCGCCATTCTACTTTCGTTAGCCGGTTTCGTGCTGAGCGTTGCCTACCCGGTGAGTAGGGACGGCACGCCCGCCATCCTGGCCATCCTGTACCACGTTGCGCTTAACCCATTTGTGACCATTGCCTATGCCATCCTCGGGGCGCTAGTGGCCTCTCGCCGGCCGCGCAACGTCATCGGATGGATCTTCCTCGCCGTAGCCGTCCTTTATGCCGTTACCATCGGTGCTGAGGCGTACGAGAATTACGCGGCCGTTGTGCCCGGTGAAGGTCCATTGCCCGGCTTCGCTTTCGTACAATGGCTTGGTCACTGGTTCTGGGCCCCTGCTATCGTCCTCCCAACGGTATTTGTCTTTCTGCTCTTTCCTGACGGCCGTCTTTTGTCATCGCGCTGGCGTCCTGTTCTGTGGTCCGCGGCGCTAGGTCTGGGCATCAAGACGGTAGAGTTGGCGATCGAGGGGCTGGGGACGACGCCGAATTTGCCCGGCGTGCCATTTGCGGCCGGGGCGTTGGAAATTTTACTGAGAGGTGATAACTTGCTGGTCGGGGTTGGTCTTGTCGGGGCCATCGCTTCGTTCGTCCTCCGTTTCCGCCGTTCCCGCGACGTCGAGCGACAACAGCTTAAATGGCTGCTTTACCCCGTTCTGCTGGCGGTGGCCGTGCTCGTAATTGCCTCCCTCGCTTCGATAGCCTTTCCCAACAGGGTGCTGGTCCGGGAATTGACGATTGCTGCTATCAGTCTTACGATTTTGGGAATTGCCCTTGCTGCTAGCGTTGCCATTTTGCGGTACCGATTGTATGACATTGATCTGATCATTAATCGCACGCTCGTTTACGGAGCGCTGACGCTAAGCGTGGCTCTTTTCTATGCGGTCACTGTTGGCATCACCGGATACTTCCTGCAAACGGCAGGCAGCCTCGCCGGGCTGCTACTTACCATTGCCGTGGCGGTCATCGTTTTTCGTCCGTTGCGGGCCATCATCCAGCGGGGGGCCGATAGGCTCGTGGATGTGGCGCCAGATTCAGCGCCGCCTTACCCTGCTCCTGAACGTGTGCCGGATGGTGGGGCGATGCAAAGCTCATCAGAGCAGGCGCGGGGCCGACCCTATGGTGGACGTCTACCGCTTATTATCCTGGCGGTCGTGCTCGTCGGGTTGCCTGTGGCATTTACGTGGGTACACCTGACGATGCCATTTGCTAACGGCCGTCTCCAGCCGGGGACCAGGAGCATAACGGCCGGGGGTGTGGTGGTGACTCCTCTCGAAGCTGGCCCGCCGGGCCTGCGAGCCGGGGACGTGGTGACAGGAGCCGACGGCCGTTCGCTAGAGGCGTGGTTGCGGTCGCCGGGCAGTGGGTGGCAGGTGGGCGACACCGTCACTTTTTCTGTCGTGCGGGGTGGCGCACAAGAGAACGTAGATGTGACGCTGGCACGCTATCCGCTGGGCGACGTCCTGCGCCGCGAGTGGGGGACGGTGCTCTTTCGCACGCTCACCTTGCTGATCGCCATTTACGTCTTTCTCCGTCGGCCCCACGTGCCGGCCGCGCGGCTGCTCTTTCTGACGTCGGCGGCGCTGTTCAGCGCCATGACGTGGTCGCTGGGGTTGCAGGTCACCGATTTTGTCAACGGCGTTGGGCTCTGGTTGTTTCACCTGGGAACGATCGTTGGATTCATGCTCGTGTGGATTGCTAACGAACATTTTGCGCTAGTGTTTCCGCAGCCGGCCGGCATTCTACGCAGGCGAAGATGGTTGCTGCCGCTAATGTACGGTGGCCCTTATGCGTTGCTCGCCGTATATCTGCTCGTGACAGGGTCCCAGACGGCGAACCTGTTGGCGTGGATGGGGCGTTGGGAGTGGTTTACGGGACCGCATGCGGCCGTTTTTCTCTCTCTCTCGTCGGTGACCATCGTCTGGCAATATCGGCGAAGCCACGGCGCTACCAGGAAGCAAGTCCGCTGGCTGGTACTGGCCGGGCTTGCAGTAGGCGGGTCCGCCGTTTTCTTGTACTTCGTGCCGCTGGCAGCCGGCACCCGCGGCCTGGATTCCAACGTCATCGGGTTGTTCGGTGTGTTGTTTCCTCTGGCCATCGCGATCTCTATCCTTCGTTACAATCTGTTTGACATTGATAAACTGCTCAACCGGGCGTTGGTTTATGGCGGGTTGACAACCGTCATCGTCGTCGTCTACGTGCTCGTCGTGGGCGTCCTCGGAACGTTCTTGCAGGCGCGGGGAAATTTATTTGTGGCCCTGGTCGCGACGGGGCTGGCAGCCGTCCTGTTCCAACCGCTGCGCGAGCGATTACAGCGAACGGTCAATCGCCTGATGTACGGGGAGCGGGATGAACCCTTTGAAGTCTTGGCCCGATTGGGACAACGGCTGGAGACGACGCTGTCGCCAGAGATGGTGTATCCAACGATCGTGGAGACGGTGGCGCAGACGCTTAAGCTGCCCTACGTGGCAATTGCCGTTAAGCGGGAGGGTGGCTTTGAGACGGTCGAGTCCTATGGGCGGCCGGTGGCCGATCCTGAGACATACGCTTTGAGCCACCAGGGGGAGATTGTCGGCCGGTTGCTGGTGGCCCGGCGAGGGCCCGACGAGGCGTTCACGGAAGCGGACGAAAGGTTGTTGCGCAATATTGCACGCCAGGCCGGGGCGGCCGTGCAGGCTGTGCAACTGACGGCCGACCTACAACGCTCGCGCCAGCGGCTGGTGGCGGCGCGGGAAGAGGAGAGGCGACGCCTGCGCCGGGATTTACACGACGGCCTGGGGCCGACGCTGGCGGCTCAGATGTTCCGCATCGGGTCGGCGCGCTCTCTGCTGGAAAGCGATCCGGAGGCGGTGGATGAGATCCTGGCGCAACTGGAGGGCCAGACGGAAGAGACGCTGGCCGAGATTCGCCGGCTCGTTTACAATTTGCGTCCCCCGGCGCTGGACCAGTTGGGGCTGGCAGCGGCCATTCGCGAGGTCGCCGCACAATACAACAGCGCGGATCTGACTGTGACGGTGGAGGCGCCGGATTCGTTGCCGCCCCTTCCGGCCGCGGTCGAAGTGGCTGCGTATCGTATCGTGCAGGAGGCGCTGGCCAACGTGGTGCACCACGCCGAGGCGGACGGCTGCCGCGTGATTCTTCTTTGTGACGAGATGTTGCGCGTGACGGTCTGCGACGATGGCCGGGGGTTACCGGCCGATTATCGAAGCGGCGTTGGTCTGACGTCGATGCGCGAGCGGGCCGCCGAGCTGGGCGGCGACCTTCGCGTCGGGGCGCCGGCGAGCGGCGGAACGGAAGTAGCAGCGGTTTTGCCCCTGGTGGAGGTCTCTGACTGAGTCCTCGTTGGGCGAGGCCTTATCAAGCTAAGAAAAGAAGGGTTGAGTGAGATGATTCGCGTTCTGATTGCAGACGATCACCAATTGTTTCGAGATGGCTTGCGCGGGCTGCTCGAGGGTGCCCCGGACGTGGAGGTGGCGGCCGAGGCGAGGACGGGGGCCGAGGCGTTAGAATTGGCGATCGAGCATGAGCCGGACCTTATCCTCATGGATTTGAAGATGCCTGACGGAAACGGCATTGAAGCGGCGCGGCGGATCAAGGAGGAGCTTCCTGATGCGAACGTTCTGATGTTGACGATGTTTGACGACGATGCCTCGATCTTTGCCGCCATGCGGGCGGGAGCCAGGGGGTACGTGCTGAAAGGAGTGAAGCGGGACGAGATGTTGCGGGCCGTTCGGGCGGCGGCCGGCGGCGAGGCGATCTTTAGCCCGGGGATTGCCACCCGGATGATGGCGTACTTTGAGCGGATGCGGCCCGAACGGCCGCAGGACGCCTTTCCTGAATTGACGCCGCGAGAGCGGGAGGTGCTCGCTTTGCTGGCCCAGGATTACAGCAATCGGGAGATTGCGGAGGAGCTGGTCATTAGCCCCAAGACGGTGCGCAACCACGTGAGTCACGTGCTGCAGAAGTTGCAGGCGGCGGATCGGGTGGAGGCGGCCGAACGGGCGCGCGACGCGGGCATGGGATAGCGGCGACGCCGGTTGAACGATGGCAGAGCGATTGTTACTGGCGCTGGATTTCGGCGGCACGAAGCATACGGCGGCAGTTCTGGTGGCGGGAGCGCGGGAATGGCGGGCCCACCGGCGGGCCTTCTCACCTGAGGGCGCCGACGCCGAGTCTGACCTGGAGACGATGCGGGCCTTAGCCCGTGCGGCGTTGGCCCGGGCGGCGCCGTCCGGGGCGCGCCCGGCCGCGCTGGGCGTCAGCTTCGGCGGGCCGGTGGATTTTGGGACGGGGACGGTGCGCCTGTCGCACCACGTGCCGGGCTGGGAAGAGGTGCCGTTGCGGGCGATCCTGGAGGATGAATTCAATGCGCCGGCGGCCGTGGACAATGACGCTAACGTGGCGGCGCTGGGAGAGCACGCCTATGGCGCCGGCCGGGGAGCGGACCATCTGCTCTACGTGACCGTGAGTACGGGGGTGGGCGGCGGCTGGATCTTGAACGGGCGACCGTGGCGCGGCGCCGAGGGCATGGCGGGCGAGATCGGGCACACGGTGGTGGATCCGGCCGGGCCGCGCTGTCTTTGTGGCAAGCGGGGCTGCGTAGAGCGGCTGGCGTCGGGGCCGTACATGGCCCAGGACGCGCGCGAGCGATTGCGGGCAGGCGAGGATGAGGGGGCGCTGCTCCTGCAGTTGGCCGGCGGCGACCCGGAGGCAATCAACGGGGCGTTGTTGAGCGAGGCGGCCGCCCGAGGGGACAAGGTGGCACGGGAGATCCTGGAGCGCGGGGCGTGGGCGCTCGGGGTGGGGATCGGGAATGCGGCCAACCTGATCAACCCGCAGCGGGTCGTTCTGGGCGGCGGCGTGACCAAGGCGGGGGATGGCTGGTGGCAGGTGGTGCGCCGCACGGTGGCGGAGACGACGCTGCCGGAGGTGAACGTGGAGGTTGTGCCGGCCGGGCTGGGGGACGACGCGCCGTTATGGGGGGCGGCCGTCCTGGCAGAAAGCGTTACGTCGGCCTGAACGGGACTACTGCTCGAGGCGGCGGATTTCTTCGCGGAGGATGGAGCGCAGGACGCCGGTGGCGCTGGCGTAGGTGGGGTCCATGCCGAAGTAGGAAAGGTGCTGAGAGCCGAGATTTTTCCCTTTGCTGAAGGGGGTGTCGGAGGCGTAGTGGATGATGCCGATGGGGAAAGGGGCGCCGTAGAGGTTGACGATTTCGTTGTGGGGGTAGCGCTGCGGCCGGATCATCTCGTAGATGCTGCTCAGGTAGGGGCCGGCTTCCATCTCCATGTCGGTGTACCCTTCCTGGTAGAAGACGGACATGTATTGCCGATTTTGCAGGAAGGTGCCGCGGACGGTGATCGCTTTCTGGTTGTCCATGACGGTGCCGTAGGTCAGCAGGGGGGCGACGTCGGCGGCCTTGAAGCGGTTGTCGAAGAGGAAGGTGTTGAGGGATTGCTCGTCGTGGACGACGTTAGGGATCATGATGTCGCCGATGCGGCCGTTGAGGGTGGCAGCCTTGCCCATGATGTAGATGCCGCGAATGCTGGCGATGTTGCGCGCCACTTCGGAGAGGATCTGGTAAGCGGCCATGCCCAGAGGAAAGTCGATGTTGATGATCAGGGCATCGCTTTCCTGAAGCGCTTCGATGCCCGACAGACGCAAACGGGGGTCGAGCCAATCCGGCCGAACGCGGCTAAGTTCCATGATCTGCACTTCTACGTCAAAGACGTGGCGGCTGGGGATGCGCTTGATGCCGGAAGCCTCTTCGTGCTCGATGCGCTTCTCTGTGACGGCCGCGTAATCGGTTTCGTATTTCTTGAGGGTGTAGTAGAGAAAGTTCTCGCGACTGCTGGGGACGTTCCGTTCCAGAATGTCGGCGTACTCCTGCTGCAGCAACTGGGTCCCTTCGGAGCGGATGTAATCGACGAGCACTTCCTCGCGCTGGAGGGCGAATCCGCTGAGGAGATTAGCCAGGCTGTGCGTGTTGCTGGAGACGAAGTGCACGGGCCGATCTTCGAATAACATGTTGGGCACGGTGCGCGCTACGTTTTGCCACCAGCGGCGGGTGGCGCGCCGGTATTCGGCAAGGGAACCGCTGAGGAGGCGGACGGCAATATTAATGTTCCTATCGGCGATGGCCAGCAGATTGTCCAGCATCTGCTCTTTCCAGATGCGGTGGAGACGTTCGAGATCCTCTGCAGGGATTTCCGTGATCGTGCTCAATTCCTGGAAGAAGGCGTCGTCGAGAGGGAGCGATTCGTGAGCGCGCAGCAATTGGTGCGCCTCCGGCTGGCTGAGCCGCGCGTGCAACTTTTCGCGCTCAATCTGGTAGGCGGTGAGGATGGGAATGAGGTCGTC
>JAWVYQ010000171.1:0-6471 GCA_033722615.1 Promineifilaceae bacterium (SeqCode) | reverse complement strand
GTTGCGCAAGCTATCCGGCGTCATCAAGCAGACGAACACGGTGATGATCTTCACCAACCAGCTACGGATGAAGATCGGCGTCATGTTTGGCAACCCGGAGACGACCAGCGGCGGCCGGGCGCTCAAGTTCTACGCCTCGGTCCGGTTGGACATCCGGCGCATTCAATCGATTAAAGACGGTGGTGACACCGTAGGCAACCGCACGCGCGTCAGGGTGAAGAAGAACAAGGTCGCCCCACCCTTTACCGAAGCGGAGTTCGACATCATGTACAATGAGGGCATCTCTCGCACGGGCGACATCCTGGATCTGGGCGTTGATTACGAGATCCTGGAAAAGCGCGGCGCCTACTATCGCCACGGTGAGGAATTACTAGGCCAGGGGCGAGAGAATTCTAAGGCTTACCTCCTGGAAAATCCGCACCTCATGGACGAGATAGAATTACTCGTACGGCAGAAGGCGGGGCTCCCGGTCCCAGAGAAGCTGGAAGACGCAGTAGCAGAAGCGGCCGAAGAAGAGGAAGCGCAAGAAGAGGAAGCAGAAGCTGAAGCTTAGGCAGCGGCGCAGATAGCGGCGCAGATAGCGGCGCAGGTAGCGGCGCAAAGAGCGGAACAACAAACACCACAATGAGAGAGGGGCGGCCGGGTGCCGGTTCCTATCTCGCCAGTGCAATTCATCGGGGCTCGAACTCTTGAACAGAGACTGAGAGCCCCTTCTTGTTGTTTGACAGGCCACCCCCCACTGCTATAATTACCGCTTGGTAAGGACCGTATTCTGCTCCCCTGGACGTTGAGACAAAAGCAGCTGGTTTTGCCGCCAGGTTCAGCATGGATAGGTGACTTGCCGCATGGAAACAGAAACTTTACGTGGAGACCTTGTTATGAGTGAAGAAAATACAGAGACAACGGCTGCAGAACAGACAACGACTGCAGAACAGGAAACGGCTGCAGAACAGGAAACGGCTGCAGAAGAAACAACGGCTGCGGAAGACGTAGCGGCTGCAGAAGAGGGAACGGAGAGCGAAGCCATCGCTACCCCGAGCAGCGTCGACGAGCTAGAACGGAAGATGAAACTGAAGGGCACCGTGGAACGGCTGGAACTGTACGGCGCCTTCATCGACATCGGCCTGGAAAGTAACGCTCTGGTCCACATTTCTAAGATTCAGAAGGGGCACGTGAATCGTGTCTCGGACGTCCTAAATGTGGGCGATGAGGTTGAGGTCTGGGTGGATAACGTGGACGCCGACCAGATCATGGTCACGATGGTTGAACCTGTGGCGGTGGAATGGCGCGACCTGAAGGAAGGTCAAGTTTACACCGGCGAGGTCACTCGACTAGAGAGCTTCGGCGCATTCGTCGACATCGGCGCCGAGCGAGAGGGGCTCGTGCACATCAGCGAATTGAGCCACGATTACGTCAATCACCCGTCTGAGGTCGTCAACGTGGGCGACGAGGTAGAGGTGCAGGTATTGGGCTTCAACCGCCGCAAGCGCCGCATTGACCTGAGCATGAAGGCTTTGCTGGATGCGCCGGAATCGACAACGCCCGCGGCCGAAGATTACGACGACTTTGAAGAACAGGATGAAGAGCTGCCGACGGCGATGGAGATCGCCATGCGTCGTGCCATGGGCAAGACGAAGAGCGACAACGGCAAGCAGACGAAGAAGAGCGGCAAAGAGAAGAAGCGCGGTCAGGATGACATCCTCAGCAGGACGCTGAAGCTTGGAGACTGATGCAGGGGACCCGCACGAGAGGCGAGTTTTTTGTTGAATCTGAACCGTTACCGTTGACCAGCAACCGGCGCTCAGCCCTGATTCGCCGGTTTAGAAGGCAGGAGCCACAAAGCGTAAAAGGCCCCTGAGCCGGAGCGCCTCCTCAGAAGACGGTGGGCGGCCAGTCGATCATCATTGCCAGCAAACGGTCCCCGGCCGGCACGTGTTTGACCCCTTCCGGCACAATCACGAGCGCGTTAGCTTTAACGAGGGACGTCATGATGTGTGATCCCTGGCTGCCGGTCGTCGTCGCCACGTAACCGCCATCCGGCCCGCGCTCGACGACGGCCCGGGCATACGTTTCGCGCCCGTCGGAGTAGATGTCGTCGCGCATGGTTACCGTCACCTGCGGCCGTTCCAGTTCCTCGTGTCCTGCCATCTTGAGAATGGCCGGGCGGGCGAAGCGCTCAAAAGAGACCATCGACGAGACCGGATTTCCGGGCAACCCCAGATAGGGAATGCCGGCATAGGTGCCAAAGGCCAGCGGTTTCCCCGGCCGCATGCGCACCCGCCAGAAGCCGACGTTACCCTCATCCTCGAGCACGGCCTTGACGACGTCGTAGGCGCCGACAGAGACGCCGGCGGAACTGACAAAGAGATCCATACCGGCGTCAAGGCCGGCCTGCAAGCGGCCACGCACGTCTTCCTCCGTGTCACGGGCGATGCCCAGAGGGACGGGGATGGCACCGAGAGCCTTGACCTGCGCCGTCTGTGCGTAGCCGTTGCTATTGCGGATTTTGCCGGGTTGCAACGGTTCGTTGACGGGTATTAACTCGTCGCCGGTGGCCAGGATGGCCACACGCGGCCGGCGCACAACCTCCACTTCTGCCACGCCCAGCGAAGCGAGCACGCTGATTTCCTGGGGGCGCAGCACGTGACCGGGCGGCAGCACTTCCTCCCCGGCTTCAACATCCTCTCCCGGATAGCGAACGTAGTCGCCAGAGTCGACGCTGCGATAGACGTCTATTTCGTCGGGCAACGGCCGCTCGCGTTCTCGCCACGGCTCGCTGGTCTCTTCGACAGGAATGACGGCGTCTGCCCCGTCGGGTAAGGGGGCGCCGGTCATGATGCGTACCGTTTGTCCATCTTTACCCAGCGTGGTGACGGGCACGGACCCCGCGGCGACGTCGCCGACGACGCGCAAAGTGACGGGCTTCTCCCGGCTGGCGCCCTGCACGTCGGCCGCGCGCACCGCGTAGCCGTCCATGGATGAATTGGCAAAAGGGGGCAGGCTATCGCGGGCGACGACGGATTGGGCCAGAACCCGATCAAGAGCCTCGAGAAGGGGTACGGTCTCGGACGACAACACGTCTACCCCGTCCAGCACAAGTTGCAGCGCTTCGCTAACCGTCAGGTATTCTTTTTCTGCCATGCGACTACTCTCCGTCCAACCCTAACATTGCTGCCTCATCCTTCATCGCTTCCAAAACGTTGCCCACGTGATCCCACAGCGTCAGGCGGCCGTCGAAGCAGACGTCGCTGAAGTCGGCCACGGCCTGTTCCACGTGCTCGCGGTCGACGCCGCCGGCGAAACGGTGATCCTTCCACTTCTTTTTTACCGACCTGACTTTCACGTCGGCGATATCTCTCGAGGGGCGAACAAGAGCCACGGCCGCAATGAGGCCGGTGATGTCGTCACAGGCCAGGAGGGCGTAGTCGATAGGTTTCTCCCGTTCGACGCCGGTGCCCTCCGTGTAATGGGAAAGGATGGTGCGAATGGTCTCCTCGTCCACGCCCCGCTCGCGGAGAATGGGAGCCCCCTCGCTGGGATGTCGATCCAGATCGGGATGAATCTCCCAATCGAAGTCATGGAGGAGGCCCACAGCCTGCCAATAATCGGCCTCCTCGCCCAGCTCTCGGGCATAGGTGCGCATGGCTGCGCCAACGGCCCACATATGCCGGCGTAACCCTTCATTCTCCACAAATTCTTTGACGATCTCCCACGCTTCGTCCGAGGTGACGGTTCCGACTTCACCTATCGATTCTGATGATGAACGTGGTTCGGCTGCCATTCGTTTTCCTCCTTAGCGATCAGTCGCGCGCGCCGCAGGTGCAGCCGCCGTTCTCACCTTTTTCACACCCCTTTTCTGCCTTTTTCTTCAGCGCTTCCAACTCTTCCAGCGGTTCAATATCCTCACGAGGAACTTCTCGGCGCTCCCCTTCTATTCGCACGACGACGGCGTCGCGCATGGCCAGCAAGTCCACCACTTTAGCCTCGCCCCAGGGTGTACCGATGCGCTTGCCCTTCTTGGGCAAATTCTTCTTGGCTTCCACGTATTGTTCGTATTCGTAGATGAGGCAGCAGCGCAAGCGGCCGCACATGCCCGTGATCTCCTGGGGGTTCAGGGAGATTCCCTGCTCCTTGGCCATACGGATGGAAATGGGGCTGAAATCGGTGAGGAAGGTAGAACAACAGCGCGGGCCGCCGCAAGCACCGTGGCCGCCAAGGATCTTGGCGACGTCGCGGGGGCCGACCAGTTGCAGTTCGATACGGCTGCGAAAGTGGCGCTTAAGTGCCGTCCTCAGCTTGTTGAGGCTGATCTTCTTGTTGTCGGTAGCATAGTAAAACGTGAGCCAGGAGCCGTCAAAACTGTACTCGGCCTTGACGAACTTAACGTCCTTTACGCCAAGATCGTGAGCCTTTTCCCGGCAGGTGATGAGGGAGCTCAGCTCTTTTTCCTGCCACACTTGCTGCATAACCAGGTCGCGCGGGGTGGCCCTGCGCTCAATGGTTCGTAATCCATGTTTGCTATAGACTTCGTCAGGAGGGATACTGGCAATCACTTGACCGAGTTGGCGACCGCGCTTGGTTTCGACAATAACGTGGTCTCCCGGCTCGATCTCCGCATGGGAGCCAAGGTCAAAATGATATAGTTTTCCCAGTTTCTGAAAGCGAATGCCTACCGCGTTCGTCGTAGTCGCGTTGGTCATGAGATGCCTGTCTTCGGCCGGAGCGCCGGGCGATTTTTTACCAAGAAACCTATGCCGGTGCCACTCCCAGCCGGTGTTGTACCTTTACTGATAATACGGATAAGTGGCGTTAAGTGTAACGCTCGCCCCTACCTTCTGCAAAAATCTTAAGATTTCCAGAACGGCGCCCGCCACTGTCTGAGCTAAGAGGAAAAAGGGCAGGCATAGACCTGCCCAATATTGTTATTCCATTGTCGGCCCACCCCACAGTCATCCGATCATCTGAATGGGAATGACGTTGTCCTGGTTCGAGAGGGTGAGGACGCTGACGCGAGCGGCCACCTTTTCACTGAATTCAGCGTAGGCGCGGGCGGCCGGCGAGTCCGGATGGCTGACCACAATAGGGTGACCAGTATCTCCGCCCTTACGCACGTTGGCATCCAGAGGAATGGAGCCAAGATACTCCACGTCATATTCCTCGGACAACTTTTCGCCGGCACCGTGACCAAAGAAATCGCCGCTCATATTCTCGACGACGCCGATGATGGGTACGTCCAGCTTCTCGAACATCTTGAGGCCGCGCAATGCGTCCTGGGCCGCTACTTCCATCGGCTGCGTGACGATTATGGCGCCGGTGAGGGGAATGGCCTGCGCCAGCGACAGCTGAGCGTCGCCCGTTCCCGGCGGCAGGTCAATCACCAGATAATCGAGTTCGTCCCACTGCACGTCGGTGAGCAGCTGGCGGATGGCATTGTGCAACATAGGACCACGCCACACCAGCGGCTGGTCCGGCTTGACGAGGAAGCCGGTCGAGATAAACCGGACGCCATGCGCCTCGGCAGGCACCATCTTGCGCTCGCTGGGAGGCGGCATCTTATCGACCCCCATCATCGTCGGTATGTTGGGGCCGAGAATGTCGGCGTCCAGCAAACCAACGCGGGCGCCTTTCTGGGAGAGGGAGATGGCCAGGTTGATGGCGACGGTGGATTTGCCGACACCGCCTTTTCCGCTGGAGACAGCGATGGTGTTGCGGAATTTCTGGCCCACCTGCTGGTTGATGCGGCGATCCTCGGGAACGTTCGAATCCCAGTTAATGGTGACCTCGCCAATGCCTGACACCTCGGCCAGCGCGGCCCGCGCGTCCTGTTCCATCTTGCCGCGCAAAGGGCAGGCGGGCGTGGTGAGCATGATGGTAAAGGCGACGTCGTTGCCGTCGATCTCCAGATCGCGCACCATGTTGAGCGAGACTAGGTCGCGGTGCAATTCGGGTTCGATGACGTTGGAAAGGGCCTGACGTACTGCCTCTTTGGTCACGCCATTTTCTTCGTTCTTTTTGCCAAACATATCAGATTCACGCGTTCCAATTGCGTCGTGCGTCAACGTCCCTGGTGGTCAGTATCGTCGTCATGCGGGATAGGGTACGCAAGACGCGTGATTTGAAAGATTAATAAAGGGCGCCGCGATAGTAGAGTTGCTTTTGTTGCTCTTCGGGCAACGTCGGCTGCTCTTCCTCTTCTTCGCCGCGCCGGCGCGGTTTGCCTTTGGACTGTTCGGCCAGGTCGCGTGCGGCCGCCTCGGCTGCTGCTTTTTCGGGCGCAATTTCGCGCCAGTAACTGATGGGCTTGCTGAGACGCGCCTTGTCATGAATGTGGGCCTGGGTGCGATCGTAACTGGCCAACTCGAAATCGTGGTCCATCTTGATGGCGTCGAAGGGACAAAATTCGGCGCAGAAACCGCAATTCATGCAAATGTCAATGTCAATGTAGAAACCTTCTGGTTCGGGCTTCGGCCG
>JAWVYQ010000170.1:0-6524 GCA_033722615.1 Promineifilaceae bacterium (SeqCode) | reverse complement strand
GATGATGACAGGGGAAAGCAAGATGAAGACGACACGGAAAGTATGGCGTATAAAACGCCTTGTGACAGCGTCCATTGTCGTCGTCGTGGCGTTGCTAGCATGGGGCTTGCTGGAGCCTTACTTTATCGAGGTGGAAAGGTACGACGTGACCCTCGCTAACTTGCCGGATGCGTGGCATGGCCGACGCGTGGCGGTGATCGGCGATATGCAGGTGGGGATGTGGCTCGATAACACGACGACGGTCCGGTGGGCGGCCGAGCGGCTGGCGGCGGAACAACCGGACGCCGTCTTGTTGGTGGGAGACTTCATCTACCATGGCGGGAGCGATCCAGAGGAGCGCATGGGAAAGGTCGTCAGGCTTCTCGAACCGCTCACAGATATGACTGTCCCCCTATATGCGGTGCTCGGCAATCACGATTACTCTGTGACCGCAACACAAGAGGCGACGGTAAGGGAGGCGCGGGCACGGGAGCTGACGGCAGTTCTGAGCGATGCCGGCATCCGCGTCTTGCAGAATAAGGCGGTTCCGCTCTCCGTCGGCAGTGCAGATGGTGACGATCCTCTCTATCTGGCGGCCATAGGTCCTCACTTACCGAGGAAGGATCGGCCTCAAGAGGCATTGGCGGCAATCCCCGAGGGCGCCCCCCGACTGGTAATGATGCATAATCCAGCGTCATTTGCGGCGATTCCGAATGATGAGGCTCCGTTCGCCGTCGCCGGTCACACGCATGGTGGCCAGATCCGGCTTCCTTTTCCCACACCCAACTGGTCGATGCTGGCGCTGATAACGGAGGGCGCGGTTCACACAGACGGCTGGATTGAGGATTATGGTAATGCAGGGAACCGCCTGTACATCAACCGGGGCATTGGTTTCAGCCTCGTCCCGCTGCGCATTAACTGCCGGCCGGAGATCACGTATTTTACACTCCTTGCCGAGAGCGACGCCGGCATGTGAGCGGCCTAGCGCTCTGGCTGAAGCGAGGCGGTAGAGAGAGCGGCTGGAGACCCAGAGAGGAGGAACCTGTCAATCATCTTCGGCAAGCAGATGGCTCTTTTCTGTGGGGTGAATGACGCCAATGAGATCGGTAACGGCGTTATAGAGCATTAGGACGATGACAATGAGAGCGCCCCCTAAGCCGGCCGTATAGAGCACGGTGACGTAATAGACGATCGTGTACCAGCTCGCGGGCACCTCTGACGACTCTGCAAGCGGAACGCTCACCAGCAAAAGTAGCACGAGGGCGGCAGCAAAGGTCACCGAGTCCATCTGGGCGATCTGACGGACTCGATCGTAATGTGCAGATTTGAGCCTCGCGCTCTGGGTGTTGCTGAAGCTGAGCAGGGTGAGCATCAGAGCGAGCACGGTGGCCGTCGCCGTCATCACTGCGGAACATAAGAAACGGATCGACGGTAACATCCCTTCCAAGAGCAAACGCGCTTCGCCGCCGCTGCTGACGTTTACCAGGATCATGCCTATCAGGGCAATGAGCGCGGCTACGCCGCCGCCAACTGCAGCCCGTTTCGTGTCTCTACTTAAGGATATTCTATGACGGTCATCGTTCTGACGATCTGCGTCCTCCCCGCCTTGCTGTCTTTGTTCCTGAACCATCGATACTTTAACTCCCTATCCGTGAGACTGATTTTACCTATTCACAGCGCCCTATTATATGATTGCGGAAACTGGGCCAACCATGGGGGATCTCCCTACCTTGACGGAATGCTACCCACCAAAGGTTGAAGCGCCGGTGCCCTACTGACCGCACGACTCATCCAAACGAAGATGGTGAGGAGCAGAAAGAGAATGCTGAGCCGGTCTACATCCTTTGCCGGATGCGGGCCGGGACGAAGTGCCCACGCACGGAATTTCGGGCTGTCTTACACTTTTAGAAAGTGTCTTCAATGAAAGTGATAGGATATGTCCCTGAAAAGAGTGTTTGTCCTGAGCCTGGTCTCGATCCTGGCACTGGCAGTAGTGCTGACGGCGTGCGGCGGTGTAACGGCTCCGGTGGAGCCGGCTATCGTCGTGGAACCGACGTCGGGCGGAGCGGGGACAGAAGTTGTGGTGAGTGGGGAGGGGTTTCCGGCCGAGGTCGAAATTAGCATCCGGCTGGGGCCGCCCGACGTGGGCGCGTCGCCGCTGGCGTATGCAACGACGACGACGACGGAGAGGGGCGTCTTTGCCACGTCGTTTGTCCTGCCGGAGAGGTGGCCGGACGAAGCGCCCATCGTCGAGGAGGAGCTGTTAATTATTGCCCTGATTGCCGACGGCAGCGTGAAGGCGACGGCGCGTTTCGACTACGAGCCGCTGCGGACGCCGGCACCAGACGTGATCCTGAATCCGGAAAACGGAGAGCCGGGCGAGCGCGTTGAGATCGTGGGGGCCAACTTTCTGCCAGGGATGGCGATTTCTCTACGCCTTTCGTCGGCGGAGGCCGAGCGGCCGGCAGAGGAAGTGGCACAGGTAGTCAGCGACGAGGCGGGCGGATTCCGCACGGTGATCGCGATTCCAGTCAAGTGGTCCGGTTCGGAAGCGGCCGTCCGCGAGCAGGAGCTGGTAGTGGCAGCAGTGAGCGCGGTCGGCGGGCAGACGCTGGCCCAGGCCACCTTTTTCAACGTAGGGGGGAAGTCGCCCTCTGAATGACGACGATTACGTTTGCTGCTCTACCGCCAGTGGGACCCGGGCCTGTATCTGGGTTCCCCGGCCGGGGGCGCTTTCCACCGAGAAACGTCCGCTCAACTGGTCCACCCGTTCGCGCATGGAGCGCAGGCCGAGATGGCCGGGAAATGGTTGCTGGGGGTCGAAGCCGCGGCCGTCGTCGCGAACGGTGAGGGTGAGGTGGTCGCCGTTCTGGGCCAGGCCGAGTGTGACGCGGCCGGCGCGGGCGTGTTTGGCCACGTTGTGCAGCGCCTCCTGCGCCACGCGGTATAGGGCTTCTTTCACCGGCAGGGGGGCTTCGGGCTCGGGGCAGAGATCGGTCTCCACGGTCAGGCTCTCGCGGGCGCGGAGGGCGGCCGCCTGCTTTTCCAGGGCAGCGACGAGCCCTTCCTGTTCCAGAGATTCGGGATGAAGCTCAAAGATGAGGGCGCGCATCTCGGTGAGCGCCGTTTCGGCCAGGGAGTGAGCGTAGGTCAGCGCCTCTTGCGCGTCGTCGGGCCGGTCGCGCTCCCACAGGCGGCGGGCGGTCAACGTGCCGAGCGATATGCCGTACAGGGCCTGGGAGACGGAGTCGTGCAATTCTCGTGCCAACCGCTGCCGTTCCTGCAGGATGGCCAGGGAACGGGCCTGAGCGTAGAGTTGGGCGTTTTCGATGGCGACGGCGGCATAGCCGGCAAAGGCCAGCGCCAGTCTGGCGTCCCGTTCGTCGTAATAGTTGGGCTCGTCGTGATCGAAAGCGAGGATGCCAATCACGCGATCCTGAACGAGCAGCGGCACGCCCATCCAGGTGGCGGCGTGGGCGATGTGGTCGCCCAGATAGGCCATCATCTCGCGGAAGGCGCGGGCCAGGTCGGTGTCGGCGTGCACGTCGGGAATGAGGACGGGCGCCCGCCGCTTGAGCACTTCCTGATGGTGGGGGGCGTCGGCGAGCGGCCAGCGCTGGGACGGCCAGAGATTGCGGAGCTCGGTTTCATCCAGCGGCCCCTGGGAGTGGAGCAGGTGCAACGCGCCCTCCCCGCCCTTCTCTTCCTCTTCTTCATAGAGGTAGATGCCGGCGGCCGTATAATCGACGACAATCTGCAGCTGCTCGAGGATCAGACGGAGCAGGGGGCGCAGTTCCAGCGTGGAGGTGACATTTTGCGACAGTTCGAGCAGCGTTTCCAGTTCGCGGGTGCGCTCGCGCACGCGTTGCTCCAGGAGGGCGTTGGCCCGGGCGATTTCACGCGTGCGGCGGTCCACGGCTTCCTGCAAGCGGGCCTGTCTGTTGATGCTGAGGTAGGCGAGCCCGGTGAGGAGAAAGACGATGACGAGGGTGACGCCGCGGTAGAGGGAAAGCGCCGGCTGGAGGGTGGCGGCCCACCCCTCGCGGGGGATGGCGGCAAGCTCCCAGGCGCCTTCGGGGAGTTCGATGACGTTAATGACAGGATCGCGCTGAAAGAGCCGGGGGTCGCCGAAAAAGACGCGGCCGGCACCATCGCGCAATGCGTAGGTCAGATCGCCCTGGGACTGGTCCAGCCCGACTTCGGCCAGCAGCGCCCGCACGTCGAGGGTGACCCCCACGAGCCCCCAGAAGGTGTCTTCCCTGTAGACGGCGCGCCAGACATTGAGTCCGAAGCCCCCCTGCACCAGCTCGCTGGGGCCGCTGACGACGACGTTGCCGGTGCGAATGGCCCGCTCGGCGTCCTCACGAATTTCGGGGCGGGGATCTTCGAGCGGCCGGTAACCGAGCAAAGGGGCGTTGTCGGCCGGGGGGTAGACGTGACGGACGACGCCGTCGGGCGCGACCGTCACGGCGCGGACGCCGCGGGCCTCTTCGTAAAGGGCAGAGGTGAAGGCTTTGAATTCGCGGTCGAAGGCTTCGCCGGTCAGGTCGGAGCGAGTCTGGACGAAGCCGTTGAGCCCCTGGAGGCGAGCGAAGCGCCGGTTGAGGATGGAGGAAAGGACGTTGCCGCGTAACGTGACTTCCAGGGCGGCCTCCGCCCGCTGTTCGGCCAGCAGTTGCGCCTGATACCAGCGGTCGCCCCACCACCAGGCGAGCATGAGCAAAAGGAAAAAAAGGGCGGCGCCCCCCAGCGCTTTCGTGCGCGGACGGGATTTAGTTACCAGCTCCGGCATCCAGGTTCACCAGTCCCATGCGCACGGCTTGCAACGCCGCCTGGGTGCGGCTGAGCACGCCGAGCTTGCTTAAGATGTTGCTAACGTGCGTTTTCACCGTCTTCTCGCCAATGCTCAGTTGGCGCGCTATCTCCTTGTTGGCCAGCCCCTCGGCGAGCAGGCGCAGCACTTCCAACTCGCGGGGGGTTAGTTCATCGGGCGCTTCGGGGGCCCGCACCTGGCGCATGAGCCGGGCGGCGGCGGCCGGAGAAAGTTGCACCTGACCGGCAGCGGCGGCCTTGATGGCGCGGCACAGTTCGTCGGCCTCGGTGTTCTTGAGCAAGTAGCCGATGGCCCCGGCGCGAATGGCGCTGTAGACCTTTTCGTCTTCGAGCACGCTGGTGAGGGCGATGACCTCTATGTCCGGCATTTCGCGGCGAATCATGGTCGTGGCTTCAATGCCGTCCATTTCAGGCATGAGCAGATCCATGAGGACGACGTCGGGCTGCAACTGGCGCGCCCGGCGCACGGCTTCGGCTCCGTCGCGGGCCTCGCCCACCACTTCGAGTTCGGGATCCAATTCCAGAAACATACGCAACCCCTGGCGCACAACGCTGTGATCGTCCACAAGCAAAACGTTAATTGGCATGTCGCTCTTTCTCCGTCCTAAGTCGTAGACGCCATTCGGTCCAGGGCCCGATTCTAGCGTTTCGACTTTCACATATGATACAGATACCTGCAACGGATCTGTCTGGTATTCCTATTATAGCAGCAGCCAGCTTGCAGCATATCCTTAATTTGCGTGCAGAGCACGCGCCGTGCGCCGAAGTGCGCACAGGAGAACGAAACAATGCGTAAGAAAGTGTATCACTCTGTAGGACTGCTCGGATTGCTGCTGCTGGCTGTGTTAGCCTTCGGGACATTGCCGGGCAGCGTTCAGGCGGCCGACGCCCAATGGCAGGCCGCTTATTACAACAACATGACGCTCTCGGGGACGCCGGTGGTGGAGCGCCAAATGAACAATATTAACTATGACTGGGGAGAGAACGCCCCCTGGCCCGGCGTAAACGCGGACCAGTTTTCGGTTCGCTGGACGCGGACGGTTAACCTGGCGGCCGGCAATTATCGCTTCAGCGCCACGATGGACGATGGGATGCGCGTATGGGTTGACGGCGTGCTGATCATCGACGCCTGGCGGGATAGCCAAGTGCACACGGTGACCGTCGACCGGCAGATGAGCGCCGGCGACCACGAGTTCAGGGTCGAGTATTACGAGAACGGCAAGAATGCGGTCGCCCGCTTCTCCATGCAACTGGCCCCGGTAACGATCCGTAATTGGCGCGGGGAATATTTCAACAACATGTCCCTCAGCGGGCAGGCTGCGGCCGTACGCGATGACGCCAACATTAACTTCAACTGGGGCATGGGCTCGCCGATGGCGGACCTGATCCCCAACGACCGCTTCTCGGTGCGCTGGACGCGCAACATCAACCCGGGCGGCGCCGGCCGTTATCGTTTTACGGTGACTACGGACGACGGCGTACGCCTATGGGTCAACAACAACCTGGTGATCGACCAGTGGCACAACCAGCCGGCGATGACCCATTGGGCCGACGTCGACCTGCCGGGCGGCTCGGTCCCGGTGAAGATGGAGTATTACGAGAACGGGGGCGAGGCGCTGGCCAACCTCTCGTGGACACCGCTGACGGCGCCGCCGGTAACGATCCGTAACTGGCGCGGCGAGTACTTCGGCAACACGTCGCTGTCCGGCTCG
>JAWVYQ010000169.1:0-6559 GCA_033722615.1 Promineifilaceae bacterium (SeqCode) | reverse complement strand
TTGACGGCCGATTTTGGCGAAGAGGAATTCGACCACGTGATGGCCACGAACCTCAAAGGCGTCTGGCTTTGTATGAAGCACGAAATCCAACAGATGCTGCAACAAGAGGCGCCCGGGGGCGCCATCGTCAATACCTCGTCGATCAACGGCCTGGGCGGCGCTCCCGGCGGCGCCCTTTATTCGGCCAGCAAGGCCGGCGTATTGGCCTTGACCAAATCGGCCGCCCAGGAATATGCGACACAAAGCGTGCGCGTCAATGTCCTTGTGCCCGGCGCATTCCGCACGCCGATGTTGGAAGGAGCAATGCGCCAGGCGGCCGGCGGGGACGCTGACGCGCTGGAGCAGGTGGAAGCGCGGTACCGGCAACTTGCGCCCATGAACCGCATCGGCAACCCCGAAGAAGCGGCGGCCGCCGTCGTCTGGCTCTGTTCGGATGGAGCCTCCTACGTGACCGGGCATTCCCTGATCGTCGACGGAGGTGCAACGGCCTATGCTCGTTAGGGAGGAAGGAGCGACTTTGTCCGACAAGAGAGCGGGATCGGATAATGGTTGAAGCGCACGTTCGCCCGGCGACTCTGCAAGACGTACCGGGCATTGCTCGCGTCCAAGTCGATGCCCGGCGCCAACGGTGACCTTGCCCGAGATGCGTGCCAACCTCTACTCCTTCCGTGGTTGTACCGGCTACCTCATCCACCCACAGAAAACCGGGGCGGCCGCCCCGATCGCTCTGGGGCACACGGCGTCGGTGTCATCGTGGCAGGACGGAGACGTTCACTTCCACGCGCTTGCCGAGGAACTTTTTATCCTTCTCCAGGGCGAGTTGCGATTTCTGGTTGACGAGACCGTGCTAGGATTGCGTTCCGGCGAAATGTTGGTCGTCCGTCCCAGTGTGTCCCACGCCATTCTCGACGGCGCGGGTATTATCGAGCATTTCGGCCTGCGCGCCCCGGCCGTAGACGACAGGCACTCCATTGGCCAGATGCCCTCCTCGCTGCCCGGACTATCCCAGGAAGAGCCGCGAGAACTGCGCGAGGAGTGGGGGTGCCGCATCCCCCTCTCCAGCGATGGCAACCAGAACTGTTGGCTCCTGGGCGGAGGCGGCGCCCGCTTTGCCTGCGACCACCTCGCCCTTGCCTACGACCACTTACAGACGGCCGAGGCAGCGGCCGCTTTTCGCGATCGCGACCAGCTACACGCACACACCGACTCTTGGAAATATTCCGTTGTGGTCAAGGGGCAAATGACCGTCCAGGTGGATGTCCGTCTCGTCACTGTGGAGGCGGGCAATTTGCTTGAAGTTCCGCCTGGCGTTTGTCACACCGTTCGCGACCGGCAAACGCCATTTGCCGGCTTCACCGTTCGGGCTCCGCTTATCCTTGACGATAGCGTGGTATGTGAGGCAGCATAACGCGAACGGGCTTGCATCCGGATAAACACATAAAGGACTCGTGCGAAGTTGACGCATACGACGGATTCAGACTATCTTTCCACACAACAGTACGCGGACGCCCGTAATCTTAACGTGCGCATCCGGCTCCACCAGCGTTTCAGCACGAATCCCTACCCCGTCCATCATCGCCCGTAATCCATCTTCATATATTTGTCTCCGCGCTCCAGTTCCTCAAGCATCTGGGCCAGCCGCTTCTGCCGCGTGGCTTCCCGCTTGGCGCGCGTGATCCAGCCGACGTAGTCGTTCTTCTGATAGGCCGGCCGCGCCCGGTACGCTTCAACCAGGTTCCTTTCTTGCAGCGCCTCCTCGACGTAATCGGGCATCGGGTGAATCTCTCTTGTGAGCCGCGCTCTCTCCTCTGCCGAAATGTGGGGGTTCATCTGCCTGCACTCCGTCACTAATCGTGTCTCTCATCATCGACTATGGGCGCATATTATAGCGTTCGCGTGACCCGAACAAGGGTACCGGGCGAAATCCAGGCAAAATGAGCCCTTCAAATACTTCTATTGGTCACGTCCACCGGGGACTCCAGTGGGTGATGAACATCAGGTCATCTTCCGGCACATCGTCCAATTCACCTTCGAGAATGGCCTCGGCCGTCTCCAGCGTTTTCTCGAGGGGGACGAACTCGCCCGGTACGCCCGTCCACGGTTCGGCGACGAACAGGCGCTGCGTGAGGAAGCGGTGCAGGCGTCGCGCCCGGATCACGGCCGTTCGCTCTTCCTGCCCATAGAGGGCCATATCGAAGCCGTCCATCCCCTGATTCTCGTAGATCAGCTCCAGATCCCGGTAGCGGCGAAACAATCGTTGCGCCCTTGTGGCCAAACGCTCGTGCTCTTCGCTGGCAAAAGTTGTGCTATAGGAGTGGATGGGATCTATCGCCGGCCACAGCCCCTGACGCGCCCGTCCCCGGTCGAAGGTCACGGCCGCGTCGAGATCGGTCAGCGCGGCTGGCTCGGCGCCTATGGTTTCACTGCCCACCAGCAACGTTGTGACAAGGTCGTGCCCGTGGGCGCGTTGGAGGATTTCCATTACCCTCTCTTGCAGTGCAAGATGCGTATAGGCCAGGAATAACACCGGCCCTGTTTCCGCCACTTCCACTGCACGTTGTACCGCTCTTTCCGCCAGGTGGCGCTTTCGGGCCGGGGAGTCACCTTCGCGGCCGAAGAAGAGGTCGACGCTATCGCCGAGGCCGACGTTACGCCACATCAGCCGCCGGCTTTCTTCGGTGAAATCGCCGTACTCCAGACCAACCTGGACGGTGCTGCCTCCGAACGTACTGGCTGTCCGCTCGACAAGCTCAGCCACCATCACGTCAAGGCCAACGCCCGAGAGCGGGGTGAAGATGCCGTTGCGGCCGCCCCATTGCAGCGGCGCCATCAGATCGATCGCTTTGATGCCCGTTTCCCAGAGAGAGTCGTCTCGGTCGGGCCGGAAAGTGCGGGGCTCCGTTGGTTGGGTCTCACGGGGGACTTCCCCGCCCAGCAGGTCAACCAGTTCCGGCAACCCTTTGACGTGTGCCCAGTCGAGGGGCGTGCGGTCTTCGTCGTCGGTGGCACTGGCGTCCGCCCCGTGGGCCAGCAGCAGTTCGGCAACGTCAGCATGATTCTGAATGACGGCAACGTGCAGCGGCGTGAGGCCAGTTGGGCCTCCTCCTTCTGACGGCGTCCGGCCGGCGCGGTTTGCGCCGTGCTGTAACAGCCAGCGCACCATCTCCGTCTGGCCCATATGCACGGCCCTAACTAACGGCGTCTTTCCCATCTGGTCGGGATCGTTCACGTCGGCTCCGTGTTCGACCAACAACTCGGCCAGAGCCTCATTCCCGGTGCCGGCCGCCCAATGGAGGGCCGTGTTCCCCAGTGGCCAGTACCAGCCATCGGAGGCGACGCCCCACTCCGTCTTCGCGTGGATCAGCTCAGGCTGGCGTCGCAGGAGCTGGCGCACCTGTAACAGGTCGTCGCTCTTCAGCGCCAGGAAGAAGCGAACGCGGTTGCCAAATGTGTCGTCCTGAGAGGGACGGTCAACTTTTTCTGTCATGGGACCAATTGCCTCCTTAAGGTGCTTGCGAGCCGTGTACAGGCGCTTCTTGACCGTGCTCAGCGGCAGGTCGAGGCGTTCGGCGATCTCGGCGTAAGAGAGACCCTGCAGGTAGAAGAGAGTGGTGACCTGGCGGTAGATCTGGGGCAGCGAGCGTACGGCCATCCGTACCCGTTGCTGGCGCTGCATTTGCTCCAGCGCGCCCTCCGGGCCGGCGCCGCCGGCGGTCAATTCATGCTCTTTTCCGTCCGGAATGGGGTCGGGCGATCGGCGCCGCAGAATGCGGTGGCTGTGCTTGAAGACAATGCGTCGAAACCACGCCGGGAAGGCCCGCGGTTCGCGCAGGGATGGCAGGCAGTGATAAGCGTCGATAAAGGCCTCCTGCGCCGCATCTTGGGCCTGTTGTGGATCACCCAGATAGCGATACGCCGTGTAGTACGCGACGTCCTGGTAATGCTCTACCAGCCGGCCGAACGCCTCGTCGTCGTCCTGTTGGGCAGCCGCTACCAGTTCTTCCACAGCCGTCATCACCTCGTGCTCTCCTTGGGTCAGGTCGCGAAGTGCCTGTATTCTTGGCTCGCAACAAATGGGTTCGTCTTTCACTAATAGGTCCCATTTCGCCACGTCAAGGTTACCAGAATGGCCAGAATGGAGGTAAACTCTCCAAGGTGAAGGAAATGATTGATCCCCGATTACAGGACAAAGTGGTTCTGATCACGGGTGCCAACCACGGTATTGGCGCCGCCACGGCGCGGACCTTTGCCGCTCAAGGCGCGAGTGTATTTATCACCTACTTCCGCGGTCCTTGCGACTTCAGCCCGGAGGAATTGGACCAAGCGCGCGCGGCCGGAGAGGGTGGTCGTATCCTTTACTCCGCTCACCAACAGCAGCCGGCCGGGCCGCTCGTGCAGGCGATAGAAGAAGAGGGTGGTCAAGCGGCCGCCTGGGAAGCCGATCTGGGCGATCCGGCCAACATCCCCCAACTATTTGACCGTTGCGAGGACACCCTGGGGCCGGTCGACGTGCTCGTCAACAACCACACATACGACGTGTTAGAGACCTTTGATCCGGCGCGAGTCACGGAGGAAGGATTTGGCGTGCAACTGGTCAGCGCAGCCGAGATCGACGCTCACTTTGCCGTCAATGCCCGCGCCGTCGCCTTGCTCATGGCCGAGTACGTGCAGCGCCATCTGGCCCGCGGCGCCAGCTGGGGGCGAATTGTCAACGTCAGCACTGACGCCGCGCACGCCCACGCGGAAAACGTGAGCTATGCCGCCAGTAAGCACGCCATCGAAAGCTACAGCCGCTCGGCCGCGACCGAGTTGGGCCAATACGGCATTACCGTCAACGTCGTCGCTCCCGGCCCGATTCAGACCGGTTATATCACGCCAGAAGCAGAAAGAGAGATCGCGGCCGGCACGCCGCTGGGCGCCGTGGGCGAGCCGGAACACGTTGCCGACGCCATCGTCTTCCTCGCCTCTGAGCAGGCACGCTGGATTACGGGACAACTGCTATACGTCGGCGGAGGCTGGCGGATGGGACAGTAAACGTCAACATGGGCCTTAGTCTGGACGAGCACTTCGGCACCCAGGTAAAGCTGGGCATCTTTTTCCACCCCGATCGGCGCGAAGGATTTGTGGAAGCGTTTGGCCCAGAGCGGGGCTATCCGCCGCTACCCGCGTACGCCTGACGGTCTGACGGTTGGGGGGCCTTATTCTTCCGCCGCCAGCTTTTCCTGGAGGTAAGTTCTTAGCGCTATGGCGTTGTTGTGTTCTTCGTCGCGTGCCGCATAGACCAGTGTCACATCCCATTCTCGCGCCGCTTCCAGCAAGAATCTCCATCGCTCCGGCCGTTCGTCCAGCTCGGCAGCATAACGTTGCTTGAACTCGTCCCAACGTTCTGGATCATGGTCGAACCAGCGATGCAGGTCGTCGCTGGGCGCGACCTCTTTAATCCAGCCTTCCACCCTCCTCCTGATCACAGCGCTTGCAATCCAGCTCATGGCCCAGGAAGCGCCTCCGCCCGGCTTCGGTGAGCACCCACGGCCGGCTGACCAAAGGAGGGTTGTGACGCACATGTTGGGTGTGGCCACAGGCTAAAATGGCCACCCAGTCGCCCGCTTCATCCCGGTCAAAGCCAACGATACTCTGGTTCATTGCTCTTAGGATAAAGGAAAGGCGGAGCGTTCTTCAACCCTCCGCCTCTCTCTGTGCTCGACGTTACGCTCGCAAAAGACGCATGCCATTGAGGATGACGACCATTACCGACGCTTCGTGGATGAGCATACCGCCGGCCATATGGACCTGGCCCAGCAGCACACCGGCCAGCAAGCCGGCGACCGTCACCAGGGCAATCGCGACGTTCTGACGAATATTGCTCAGGGTAGCTCGAGAGAGATGGATCGCTTCCGGCACCTTCATCAGATCGTCGGCCATCAGGGCGACGTCGGCCGTCTCCACGGCGATATCGGTCCCGGCTGCGCCCATGGCGATGCCGACGTCGGCCGCCGCCAGCGCCGGTGCATCGTTGATGCCGTCGCCGAGCATGGCTACCACGTGACCCTTTTGCTGGAGCCGGCGAACGACTTCCTGCTTTTCCTCAGGAAGCAGGCGAGCATGTACCTCACCGATGCCAGCTTCGGCCGCAATTGCCTCGGCCGCCACCTGGTCATCGCCCGTAAGCATCACAACCTTCTCAAGGCCAATTTCTTCCAGGCGCTGGAGCATAGTGGGGGCGGACGCGCGCAGCGTGTCGGCGATGCCCAACACACCGATCACTGCGCCGTCCACGGCGACCAGCACGGCCGTTTTCCCTTGCTCCTGCAAAGTGTGCATGTGCTCGGTGGCCTCGGCCGGCACGTTCACCTCCAATTCCGCCATCAACTCTGGCGTGCCGACGCCGATCGTCCTCCCCGTGTAGGTGGCGTAGACGCCGCGGCCGGTGCGGGTCGAAAATGAGTCGCTGCTCGGCACGTCCCGGTCAAGATCTGAGGCTGCTTCCACAATTGAGCGCGCCAGAGGATGCTCCGAGCCGGATTCGGCTACGGCGGCCCAGAAGAGCACGTCGTCGCGG
>JAWVYQ010000168.1:0-6807 GCA_033722615.1 Promineifilaceae bacterium (SeqCode) | reverse complement strand
CTCCGGCAGGCGCGCTGAAAGAATCGGTGTTAAGGTTGGCCGGCCGCGCCTTCTTGTCAACACTCGCAAATCGCAGTACATTTGTTCTAGTCGACGGTGGGAAGGAGAAGGCCAGATGCAATTGTCGTTATTCGCTGAAGCCGGCGACGAGATAATCTCATCCTTTCGTCACCCGAGACATCGATCTCCTTGAGCAGTTCGACAACCTGCAAGTGAACATGACGATAACGACGGATAGCGAGCGCGTGCGCAAGGTGTTCGAGCCCACCTGCCCCTCCAACACACGCCGAGTGCAAGCCATCCAAGAAATCCACACAGCAGGCATACCGGCCTGTATTGCGATGACGCCCCTCCTCCCGGTAGAAGAGCCGGAAACCTTTGCCGAGACGCTTGCGGCAACCGGCGTTACCTCCTTCATCGTACAGCCGTTCCATCCCCAAAAAGGAATGTTCGTAGCCGGGATGCGTGACCGGGCGCTTCGCCTCATCCAGGAGTTAGGCTGGACAGAAGAACGGTATCAGGAAGTGGCCGGCGTCTTCCGCCGGCGCTTGCCCCACTTAGGAGAAGGCAAAGAGGGCTTTGCCGCACCGTGATTCGCTGGGAAACGTCGCCCACGCTTGACCACAATCCTGTTGCCGGCAAGCCCGTTTATCCGTACCATTCTCTACAAAACCGATCCGCATTAGCCAGCGTTTCGCTCAACCTGGAAGGAGACTCCCCTTGTCCTTACGCTTTCACGAAATCGCCGAACGTCGTCACCGGATCCTCAACCCATTTACCGAAGAGCAGCTTTCCCTTCTGGGCGACATCTGCCGCCCGCACGCCGACATGCGCCACCTCGACCTGGCCTGCGGCAAGGGCGAAATGTTATGCCGCTGGTCGGCGCGGTCGGGTCTGGCCGGCGTGGGAGTGGATATTAGCAAGGTCTTCCTGGAGGCAGCGCGCCAACGCGCGGCCGAACTAAAGGTGGCAGATCAGGTGACCTTTATCGAAGCGAACGCCAGCTCGTTTCCCATTGCGGCCGGCGCCTTCGACATCGTGAGCTGTATCGGCGCGACCTGGATCGGAGATGGCCTGGTCGGCACGCTGGAGATGATGCGCGCCGGCCTGCGAGACCGAGACAGCCTGCTGCTGGTCGGCGAGCCGTACTGGATCGACGAGCCGCCTGAGGAAGCCGTTGAGTGGATCGTCGGCGGCGACCGCGAGGCATACACGACCCTGGGCGGGACGCTCCAGCGAATCGAATCGACCGGGCTAGAACTCGTCGAGATGGTCATAGCCGACCACTATGGATGGGACCGCTACGTGGCCCGCCAATGGATCTCCATCTCCGATTGGCTACGAGAGCACCCAGATGACCCACAGGCCGATGAACTGCGCCAATGGTACGAGAACGGCCGGCGCGAGTATTTGACCTATGGACGGCGCTACTTCGGCTGGGGCGTCTTCGTTCTCCGGCCGCAGTAAATCCGGCCGTGGCTTGTTACGCCACTGGCATGTTATTCCGTTCGAGAAACAAGGAGGCCATCAATGGAGGAGACGCGCAACATAACTCGCGCCATCTTCGAGGGCTGGCACGACTATCAGCAGTTACTCATCGAAGCAATTGCGCCGCTTCAAGAGGACGACCTGGAGCGACGTGCAGCCTCCCATCTGCGCTCCGTTGGGGAGAATGCACAGCATATCATCGCCGCCCGCGCCTACTGGTTCCACCGGCTGATGGGCGAAGGCGGCGAGCAATTTGCATCCCTGGCCACGTGGGACGATCAGGGAGCGCCGTCGCGAAGCGCGGAGGAACTGGTGAAAGGCCTTGAACAGACGTGGCGGGGGATGCACATGGCGATTGACAGTTGGAGCGACGAAGATTGGCAACAGACGTGGCCCGGCCGGGGCAATGCGCCCGAAGCCATCACCCGGCAGTGGATCATCTGGCACCTGATCGAGCACGACCTTCACCACGGCGGCGAAATCTCGCTCACGCTCGGCATACACAACGTAGCCGCGCCGCCCTTGTGAGGAGGCATCGTAATGAGTAGAGATCGAATGGAAGCCTTCAGCGACGGCGTATTGGCCATCATCATCACCATCATGGTACTCGAACTGGCCGCGCCCGAAGAACCCCACCTCTCCGCCCTTCGCCCGCTCATCTCCACCTTCCTGAGCTACGCCCTTAGCTTCGTCTTCCTCGCCATCTACTGGAACAATCACCATCACCTGCTCCAGGCCGTCGAGAAGGTGGACGGCCGCGTGCTCTGGGCCAATCTGCACCTCCTTTTCTGGCTCTCCCTCGTTCCCTTCGTCACCGCCTGGATGGGTGAGACCAACTTCGCCGCCTGGCCCGTTGCCCTGTACGGCATAAATCTCGTCCTGGCCGCCGTCGCCTACTTCATCCTGACCCGCGCCCTCATCGCCGTCCACGGCCGTGATTCAATGCTCGCCACGGCCGTCGGCCGCGACGTCAAGGGGAAAACGTCCGTCGTCATCTACGTGGTGGCCATTCCCCTGGCCTTCGCGAGCCCGCTTCTGGCGGGTGGGATGTACGTGTTGGTGGCCGTCATCTGGCTGGTCCCCGACCGCCGTATTGAGAAGACGCTGGCGCAGTAATGCCGGAAACCTCCCGGAGGCCGGGCAAAGAATGCCAGACGAGAACGCTTAAAAGGTTCTGCGAGACGCCGGCTGTGCAAAGCCTATGACGGAGCTCTGGCAGGTTGGATTCTGGCCACATTTTGAACCGCTGGATCACAGCTTTCGACATCGCGGATTTTGATCTATACTAAATACAAGGATTCGTCTTGAAGGCGGAGAGTATGTGTGGAGGTGCAGGATGGAAAAGGCCAAGCTGCGCATCCTTGCAACAAATGGGGAGTTCCCGCACGTCACGTCAAATTCAACGCACACGCGACGCCCGGCCGTCACGGTCGGCGTTTTGCCCATCCTCCCCAGGGACGCACGGTTATCGGCCGCTTCCTCTCGCCATCGCCTCCCGCCCTCCCTTCAAGCCGTACTGAGGGGTCTCCACTCCCCTCCCCTATGAGCTGTAAGCAGCGCGGCGCGGTCAACGTGCGCCGCGCTTACACAAGGAGGTAGGTATGCTTACTTTGAGCGCAATTAAAGCTGACGTTGGCAGCGTGGGCGGCCACACGCGACCGTCGTCGCAGATGATGTCCGTGGCCCGCGAGCACCTGCAGGAAGCAGCCGACGAGGGTCTCCTCACCGACTTCGACGTCACCCACACCGGCGACGACATCTGCCTGCTCATGGTCCACCGCCTGGGCAACGACGCGCCCGAGATTCACGAACTCGCCTGGAGTACCTTCGAGTCGGCGACCAGGGTCGCCCAGGAACAGGGCCTGTACGGCGCCGGCCAGGATCTGCTCAAGGACGCGCCTTCGGGTAACGTCCGCGGTGCCGGGCCGGGAGCGGCCGAGATCACCTTCGATGAGGAGGACGAGGACCGCACGGCCGAGCCCTTCCTCATCTTCACCGCTGACAAATGCGGCCCCGGCGCCTTCAACTTCCCCCTTTGGGCAGCTTTTACCAGCCCCCTCTACTGCGCCGGCCTCATGCTGCCCAAGATGAAGAAAGGGTTTACCTTTACCATCATCGACATGGAGCACGCAGGCGCGGACCGCGTGACGGAACTGAAGGCCCCGGAACAGCACATCGACCTCGCCGTCCTGCTCCGGGACGAAAATCGTTACGGCATCAAGGCCATTCAATCCCGCAATTATCCGCACCAACAGGTCGTCGCCGTCTCCACGGACCGGCTGCACACGATTGCCGGCGAGTATAAGGGCAAGGACGATCCGGTGGCCATCGTGCGCACCCAAAATATCTTCCCGGCGCCCGAGGAGATCGTCAGCCCCTACTTCACGGCCCATTACGTGGCCGGCGACGCCCGCGGCAGCCACCACATGCCGCTGATGCCCGTGGCCATCAACACCGCCGTGGCCGGGCCGTACTGCCTGCCGCTGGTGGCTTGCGTGGCCTACTCCGTCAACAAACAAGGCAATCTGTCCGAAAGCGAAGACGTCTTTGGCAACACCGTCTGGGACGCGACGCGGCTCAAAGCGCAGGAGAAGGCGGTCGAGATGCGCAAGCAGGGCTTCGTCGGTCCGGCAATGCTGCCTATCCAGGAGCTCGAGTACAGCGCCTTCCGCGACTCCCTGGCCAACCTGGACGACGGCTTCCGCATCCTCGATGGCGACGGCGACGGCACCGGCGTCGGCGAACGCCCGGCCGTAGCCGAACGCGGATAGCGTTTCGACGTTAAACCGCCGACAAGGCAGGCTCCTCGGGTCCGAGGAGCCTGCCCCTTACTGATCAGAATACCCACGCGCAACCGTCCCGTACCACCGGTATCCAACCGGACATCTGATCACGGCCGGTATCCCGGCCGCGCACCCTCATCCCTCCTCAAAGATCTTCTCACCCCGATGTAGACGGGCAGCAATCGAATACGTCTGACCCTGGGAGCGCACCGTCGGCGCGTGGGCCGCCAGATAACGACCGGCCGCAACCAGACTGTAAACGCCCGCTTCCCCGTCCGGCTGCGTCCGGAACTGGCGGAAGGCGGCTTCTACGGTCTGAATCGTGTGGAAATCGCGGTCCTCCCGGAGGAGGAGGTGGCCCAGCGTCGCCAGCAGCGGGTCAGGATCCCCTCCGTCGTATAGGTAATGAGCAACCCGGCCGCCGGCCGCGTCCACCTGCTGCTGACGGTCGAGGAGGGGACGTAACTCCTTGAGGATGGCATCCGGAGCCTCTTCCCGGCCGTTGGGCTGGGGAAGGCGGGCCGGCGGGATGTTCAAGAAACGGTCCAGGTAAACGCTCATCGCCGCGTCCAAGACGCCGCGCAGCAGGTCGACAGACGGCGCGCGGCGCAGGCCCTGTTCGATGGCGTTGGCGAAGGTAAACGTGTGCAAAGCAGTGTCCCAGTCCGGGAACTCGTTGCTGGTGTGGAAGCGGGCGATGCGCAAAGCGGCAGCGTAGGAAACGATAGAGGCCAGTTCGACCGCGCTGCAACCCTCGGCCAGAGCGTCGAGGAGGGCGTCGGCAATCGCCTGGGGTTCGTCGCCGTGGAGGATGGGAATCAAGTCGTCCCGGCCGGGCCACAGAGCGTCGCCGGAAGTCAGAGCAACGTCCAGGGCGCGCAATCGCTCGAAGGCTTCGTCCAGGATAGCCACCAGGTCTACCGGGTGCCGCCAAGAATTCGATTCCTCCATACGCGCGCCGTCCGCGTAGTCGCGGACGAGGCTCGGCAGCACTTGCTCCGCCATCTCCCAACCGGTGACGTCCAGGGCCTCGAACGCCTTGTTCGTGAAATCGGCCGGATGGCCGGTGGCCACGTAGCGGTAATCCGTGATCGCCGAGAACATCATATCCGCCATCTGTCGGCTGTCAGCCCCGGCGCGGATGGCCGAGATAATGCACCGTTCCGCTCCTTCGGCGTCGCGGACGGCGATGAACTGGCGGAACCAGCGCTTGAGGGTCGGGATGCCCGCCGTGTCCCCGTTGGGCAACGGCCGGATGGGAAAACGGGGCGGCTGGCCGGCGCTTTCGCTGGCCACGGCCGCGAGACCGTGATAGAGGGCGCGAGGGCGGTCGGCCGGGTCCAGATAGGGCACAAGGTTCATCATACACGTGAGAATGGTCAGGCCCTGCCCCCACCCCGCCCGGCGGTAGCGAGCGCCGAAATCGAGACCGATGCGGAACGGCTCGACTGCGTCGCCTTCGCCTTTGCCATTCTCAAGGAGGACCAGGACCGCTTTGGCGATGACGAGGCGAATGTTGCGCTCCAGGCCGACCTGAAGGCGCTGTCGCTGGTGTTCGCGCACGTCCTCGTGCAGGGCGACGTCCACCCACACCTCGCCGTCGCGGACCTCCACGGGAAACGTGCGCGCGTCGTCCGCAAATTGGTCAAAGGTGCCGCCCGTCTCCAGGTCGAAGCGCGCGTGGTGCCAGTGGCAGGTGAGAATCCCGTCGTCCAGGGTGCCCCGGTCGAGGGGGAAGCCCATATGCGGGCAGCGGTTGTCGACGGCATAAACCTCGCCCTGGTGGTGAAAAAGCGCGACCGTGTGGCCCTTCAGGTGAACGACCTTACAGCCGGCCTCCTGAACCTCGGCCAGTGGCGCGGCGGGAACAAAATGGGCTCGCTTTTGGGGCATGATTACCTCCTGACGGATGAATGCTGCCACCGGGACGTGCAAGCTAGCATCCCCTGCGTCAGAGAGATGGCCAGCAAGCCACCCGGAGGCTCATGAGTCGTTTCGGTTTGTGAGCATTGTAGCACGAGGCGGGGGCCGGCGGTTATGAGCGGACGGACGGTTTGGGGGCTGGACGTTAGTACAGGCTTTCTCTCGCGCAATTATGAGAAAACTCTGACAATACCTGTACAATTCATTGACAAAGCGCGGCCGTGCGTCTATAGTGCGTTCATGTTGACCGAAATTACCGCGCCTCTTGACCTTGTCATGGTCGGACGCTGGCCAATAAACAAGCGAGATAAGGAGAAACAGAACATGAGACGCATTGCATGGCTAACTGCCTTTGTCATCTTGAGCCTCGTACTTGTGGCGTGTGGGGCCACAGAAGAAGCTGCACCGACCGCCACGCCCGTTCCCGAACCGACGGCGACGGAAGTTGTCGAAGAACCAACCCCGGCAGAAACGGCGCCGGAAGCGGAATCGATCGTCGACATCGCCGTGGCCGACGGCCGCTTCACGACGCTCGTGACCGCCCTTCAAGCCGCCGGCCTCGCCGAAACCCTGGCTGGTGAAGGCGAGTACACCGTCTTTGCCCCCGCCGACG
>JAWVYQ010000167.1:0-6865 GCA_033722615.1 Promineifilaceae bacterium (SeqCode) | reverse complement strand
GAGCCGGAGCAACAGGTTGTGCTGGAGCGGAACCCCGACTATCACGGCGAGCAGCCCTACTGGGACGAGATTCACCTGATCCCGATCTCAGACGACTTATCGGCCGAAGTGGCGCTGGAGGCAGAGGAACTGGATTTCGCCCTGATCAGCGTTCCTTCCATTGAGCGTTTCGAGCGCCATCCCCAACTGGAGGTCGTGACGTTCCCCTCGCTCCGCTATAACTGGATCGGAATGAACATCGAACACGCCAAGTTCCAGGATATCAACGTGCGCCAGGCGATTCGATACGGGGTTGACGTGCCAAGCATCCTGCAGGCGGCTTACGATGGCAAGGTCGAACAAGAGAAAACGCTGATACCACCTGGCCTCCTGGGCCACTGGGAGGATGCGCCCATCTACGAGCGGGACGTAGAAACAGCCCAAGAATATCTGGCAGCCGCCGGCCTTGACTCGCTCGACATTCGTCTCGATTTCGAAGACACGACCGAAGGGCGTATCTGGGCCGAGATCATTCAGGAAAATCTGAGGGAGGTGGGCATCAACGTCGAGCTGAACCCCATGGATTCCAGCACCTACTGGACGAGTAGTTTCGGCGAGCAGAGTGTGAACAACGAACTCTTCCTCGGCGGCTACTCGATGCAGCCCGACCCCGCCTGGGCCACAATGTGGTTCACGTGTGATCAGGTGAACGTGTGGAACGCGATGCGCTGGTGCAACGAGCAATATGACGAGCTTCACCGGCAGGGGTTGATCACGATGGACGACGCGGAGCGACACGAGATCTACGTGGAGATGCAGCAGTTGTGGGACGAAGCCGTGCACACCATCTGGGTCACTCACGGCTTGCGCCCGTACGCCTACACACCCGACATAGTGCCGATGCTGACGCCGAACGGCTATCCACAGGCACACTGGTTCGAGCCCGCCGGCGAGTAGCTGTGCTTTCCATAGCGTGCTGCGTCGGCGCCACCGATCGTGGCGAGGCACGGGCCTCTCTGTAGCAAGAGTCTGTCCTTTCGACAGAGAGGAAACCTCAGCTACCTTACCGCTGATGCGGCGGCGCTGATCGTGGCGACGTACAAGCGAGGGCAGGGCAGGCGCTCCTTCCGGGGCCGCCTGCTCTGCCTGCTGGGATGAGAACGATGCGAGCCTACCTCTTCAAACGGACCATAATGACTGTGCTGGTCCTGTTGCTTGTGACCACCTTCCTCTCCGTCCTCGTGCACGTCGTTCCAGGGGATCCGGCGCTCACTCTGTTGGGCACACGGGCAAAGCCGGAAACGGTCGCGCGCATTCGGGCTGAGCTGGATCTCGACGCGCCCGTATACGTGCAGGTGCGCAACTTTACCGGGCGCGTTCTGCAGGGTGATTTCGGGGTGGACATCTTTACGGGCAAGTCGATCAATCACTTGATCCGGAGCGCGTTGCCGCACACGGTTATTCTGGCGTGGAGCAGCCTGACCCTGGCCGTGCTTCTGGGGATCCCGTTAGGCATTTACTCGGCCACGCACCCCGGCTCGTGGCTCGACCGTCTGACGGCCGTCTTCTCAATCTCCTTCATCACCATACCGTCCTACGTCGGGGGCCTCTTCCTCCTTCTCATCTTCGCCGTCAGACTGCGCATGATGCCGGCGATCGGCGTAGGGGACCAAGGAGACATTGTTGACTACGTTCGCCACCTGATCCTGCCGGCGAGCGCCCTGGCGATTACCTGGGTCGGTTACCTGGCGCGGCTGGTGCGTGCCAGCCTGCTGGAGGTGATGAACGAGACGTACATCCGCGCGGCGATGGCCGCGGGCATGCCGCAGCGGCGTATCCTTTACAAGTACGCGTTGAAAAACGCGTTAATTCCTACGGTCGCCGTGCTGGGGGTGGGGATCGGCAATCTGATGGGAGGCGCCGTCTTCGTGGAGATCATCTTCAGCCGGCCGGGGATGGGCACCCTCATCTTCAATGCCATCGAGGCCCGTAACTATCCGATTGTGCGGGCGGGTGTATTGGTGGTGGCTTTCCTCTTCGTGTTTGCCAACCTCGTGGCGGACCTGACCTACACTTATCTCGATCCGCGTATTCAGTTGGGCAAGGCCCGGTAGTGCGAAAGGAAACGTAACAGATGGAATATGCAGCCAAACCGCGCGCCCGCTACCAACAAGTGCTGGACCGGATTCCGGTGATAGGGGACGTCGTGCGCAGTCCCATGGGGGCGCTTGGCGTCATCATCGTCGCCGGCTTTTTGTTCGTGGTGATTTTTGCCCCGTATATTGCCCCCTACCATTATACCGAGCAGGATATCCCAAGCCGGCTGGAAGGCCCGTCGCGCCAATACCCGCTGGGCACAGACGAACTCGGCCGCGATCTATTGTCGCGTCTTATTTACGGATCGCGCATCGCCCTGGGCGTGGCAGTTCCCTCCGTCGCCATAGCGCTCACAGGGGGCATTCTGCTCGGGCTGATTTCCGGCTATGTGGGAGGCATCGTGGACGACGTTGTCGTCGTCTTCATTGACTCCATCAACGCCTTCCCGGCCGTGATCCTGGCGCTGGCGATACTGGCGCTGCTGGGGCCTGCCCTGACCAATGAGATCCTGGTGATCGGCCTGGCGTGGATTCCGGGTTACGCTCGTGTCACGCGGGCGCAGACGTTATCCGTGAAACAGAACGTCTACATCGAAGCGGAGCGTTCCCTGGGGGCGAGCACCGCGCGCATCATCCTCTTTCACGTCATGCCCAACGTGGTGGCGCCCGTGCTCATTCTGGCGGCGATGGATCTGCCGGTGGTGATTACGTTCGAAGCGGGTCTCTCTTTCCTCGGCCTGGGTGTGCCTCCGCCCTTCCCTTCCTGGGGCTCCATTCTTGCCACAGGATTTAACTTCGTGCGCCAGTCGCCATGGCCCATCACCTGGGCGGGGCTGACCCTCATCGTGACCACGCTGGGCTTTACCCTCTTCGGCGAGGCGTTACGAGACGTACTGGATCCCCGGCTGTCGGGCACGCGGGGTGTTTAGTGAATGGGCCGAGGAGACGTAGACACGGGCGCGGCCGGTGAACGAAGGGTGCGCGTCGTGCGCCAACTGCCCATTCCTATGGCAGACGGCGTCCATCTCAGCGCTACGATGGTGATCCCTCGCGGCGATGGGCCATTCCCGGCCGTCTTTGACTATTACCCGTACCGCAAGGACGACCTCTCGGCCGCTTCCCTGCGCCGGCACCATTACCTGGCCCGCCGCGGCTACGCCGCGCTGCGCGTGGACGTGCGCGGCACCGGTAGCTCCGAAGGCGTGGCCGAAGACGAGTACGTGCTCCAGGAGCAACTGGACGGCGTCGCCGTCACCGCTTTTCTCGCAGACCAACCGTGGTGCAACGGCAACGTGGGCATGTTCGGCACCTCGTACGGCGGCTTCAATTCGCTCCAGGTCGCCATGCACCGGCCGCCGGCGCTGAAGGCGATCTGCCCTATGTACTTCACCGACAACCGCTACACCGACGACTGTCATTACAAGGGCGGCACCCTGCAAATGCTCTACGACATGGCCACGTACGGCCTCTCGATGGTCGTGGAAAATGCCCTTCCTCCTTACCCTGAGGCCCTGGGCGAGGCGTGGGCCGCGACGTGGGACGATCATCTCCAGGCGGAGCCGTGGCTCTTGAACTGGCTGGAGAACCAGACGTACAACGACTATTGGAAGCATGGTTCGCTCAGCGAAGCGTACGACGCCATTGAGTGTGCCACCTTTCTCATCGGCGGCTGGCGCGACGGCTATACCAACTGTAACCTGCGCACCTTTAGCCGCTTGCGGGCGCCGCGCAAGCTTCTCATCGGCCCCTGGCTCCACGCGCACCCTGACGTCGGCGTTCCCGGCCCGCGCATCGACCACCTCCACGAAATGGTGCGCTTCTTTGACTACTGGCTGAAGGGGATTGACAATGGCGCGATGGACGAACCGCCCATTGCCCTCTACCTTCAGCAGTATGACGAACCATCGGCCACCCGTTCCATGACCAGCGGTTACTGGCGCTACTTGAACGAGTGGCCCCCGCCAGACCAGGAGCGGCGCACCTTCTACCCGACCGCTACGGGCGATCTGGTCGCCGGCCAGGCGCCGGCCGAGGGCGTCGCCGGCTATCGTTACAATCCCACTGTGGGCACGACCTTCCCCATGTTCTCAGCTGCCTCGCCTTACCTCCTACCCGTCGACCAGCGACTGGAGGAACCACATACCGTCGGCTGGACCTCTTTGCCGTTGGAGACCCCTCTCGAAATTGTGGGACGGCCGGAAGCCACGCTGCGCGTGGCGGTGAGCGCCGAGATCGCTACCGTTGTCCTGCGCCTCGTTGACGTCGCGCCTGATGGCGCGGCCGCCCTCGTGACCAAAGGCGTGCTCAATCTGACCCACCGGGCGTCGCACGAGACTCCTTCCGCCCTGGAGCCGGGGAAGCCGTATGACGTGACCGTGCCCCTGGACGCCACTGCCTGGCACTTTGAGCCAGGCCACCGGATCCGTCTCACCCTGGCGGGCGCTGACTTCCCCAATAGCTGGCCATCACCCTACCTTTACGACGCCGAAGTGACCCTGGGCGAGACCACGCGCCTGGCGTTGCCCCTCCTCCCGCCCGCGACGGCGGCAGACGACACGCCTGCTTTGCGCGAGCCCGCGCCCTTCACGCCTGTGGCCGAGGAACAGGAAGCGCCCCCGGTATGGCGGGTATTGCGCGACCAGATCGCGCGTACCGTCAGCGTCGAACTGGGCACGGCCGGGCGCACCTTCGTGAACGAGGCGTTGTGGTTCGAAACCGAAAGCAGCACCGTGGCGACTGTCTTTGAGAAAGAGCCGGCCCGCGCTACGGTGAAGAGCGAACAACGCGTCGTCCTCTATTGGCCGCAGCGAATGATCGACACGCGCGCCCGCGGCCAGATCGAGAGCACGGCCGAAGCTTTCCACGTGATGATTCATCTGGCGATAACGATGGACGGCATGCCCCACCGGGAGAAGCGGTGGGTGCGCACCATCGCGCGCCACTTGTTGTAAGGATCCACCGATGCCACCTCTGTTGCAGGTTGAAGATCTGGAAATTAAGTATCACACGCGCGCTGGCGTCCTCACCGCCATTCGCGACACCAATTTTACCGTGAACGAGGGCGAAATCGTGGGCCTTGTCGGGGAGAGCGGTTCCGGCAAGAGCACGGTCGCCTCGGCCGTGATGCGGTTGCTGCCGCCGAACGGCCGCATTTCTCGTGGAGCCATCCGCCTTCAGGGACGCGATCTCGTGCCGCTGCGCGAGCAAGAGATGCGCCGCCTGCGGGGGCGAGAGCTGGCCATGATCTTCCAGGACGCGATGACCAGTCTCAATCCGGTCTTTACGGTGGAGGAACAGATGGTCGACGCGCTGCGGGCGAAGCGCCCGGAGTTGAAGCGGCGGGAAGCGCGCCAGCGGGCCGTCGAAATGCTCGACCGTGTGGGTATCGCCGACGCTGTGCGGCAGATCAAGGAGTATCCTCACCAGTTCTCCGGGGGGATGCGGCAGCGAATCATGATCGCCCGCGCCCTGCTGGCTAATCCCGCGCTGCTAGTGGCCGACGAACCGACTTCGGCCCTGGACGTAACGCTGGAGGCGCAGATCATCGACCTCATTCGCGGCCTCCGTGACCAGTTGGGGACGGCCGTCCTCTACATCACCCACGACCTCGGCGTCGTCGCCCAGCTCTGTGATCGCGTGTTCGTCATGTATGCCGGCAATATCGTCGAGGAGGGCGACGTCTTCGACATCTTCGCCAGCCCCAAACACCCTTATACCCAGGCTTTGCTCCAATCTCATCCCTCGCGCCACCTGCGGGCGGCGCGCCTGCAGACGATCCCCGGGCGGGTACCCAATCTGCAGGAGTTGCCGCCGGGTTGCAAATTCTCACCCCGCTGCCGCTTTGCCGAGTCTGTTTGCCACCCAGAAGAGCCGGAATATGCTCAGGTAGGCGAACAGAAGGTGCTCTGTCACGGTTACTTCCCTTGGTGGGAGGGGGTTGTGCCCTCAGAAGCGGAGGAGGCGACGGCGCCTACGGAAGAAGCCGCGCCTCCCCGGGCTCGATTGGGGGACGAACAGGTGATCGAAACCCGCGAGCTTCGCACCTACTTCAGCGATCACGTCGGATTTCTGGGACAGGTACTGGGCCGGGAACAGGGCGTGGTGCGCGCTCTCGACGGCATCGACCTCACGGTTCGGCGTGGAGAAACGCTGGCACTGGTGGGAGAGTCGGGTTCGGGCAAGACGACGTTTGGCCGCACGGTGCTCCGCCTGGAGGATCCGACGGCCGGCCGGATCGTGGTCGAAGGCAAGGAGATCACCCATCTGCGTCAGCGACAGATCCGGCCAATGCGCTCCGAGATGCAAATGATTTTCCAGGAACCGGCCGCCAGTCTGTCACCGCGCATGAACGTCGCCTCCCTGCTGCTGGAGCCGTTTCGCATTCACGGAGTGCACGTAAACGCGGAAGAGAAGGTAGAGGAGCTGCTGGAGATGGTCGGCTTAAGCGCGGAACAGGCGGATAAATATCCACACCAGCTTTCTGGAGGACAGGCGCGCCGGGTAGGGATCGCCCGCGCCCTGGCGCTCAAGCCCGATATCCTGGTAGCGGATGAGCCCACGGCCGGCCTCGACGTTTCGGTAGCGGCCGGCATTCTCAACCTGCTCAAGGATCTGCGCGAGCAACTCAATCTCACCTACGTGATCATCACCCACAACCTGGACGAGATCGGCTTTATTGCCGACCGCGTGGCCGTAATGTACTTGGGTAAGGTAGTGGAACTGGCGGAGACGGAGGACCTCTTCTCCCGGCCGCAACACCCCTACACCGAAGCGCTGATGTCCGCCATTTC
>JAWVYQ010000166.1:0-6877 GCA_033722615.1 Promineifilaceae bacterium (SeqCode) | reverse complement strand
TTCCGTGATGAAGAGCGCGACCGGCGGCGCGGTAATGCCGGAAATTATATTTCGATGGTTGGTCTGGGCTGTCTGGCCGAGTGTGTCGTCATCGCTGCCAGTGGAGAGGGGCTAGCGGCCGACCTTGCGTTCCACTATGACGCACAAGACCTCAAGGCGCCCTGGCTGACGGTGACTTTTCAACCCACCCCGGCCGATCCCGACGCGTTACTCTCCGGCCTGAGACGCCGTTGTTCGGACCGCCGAGAGTACCAGGGAGGGAGCTTATCCGACCCGATCTTCGGCCAGGTGACGGCCGACGCCGACCGTTTCCGGAACTGCCGCCTCTATTTTCAGGATCCTTCGGACCAGGCGCTGTTAGCGTACATTCTACGGTGCGAGGAATTCCTGTGGGCGGATAAACATATGCTCCCGGAAATGCTCTCGTGGGTGCGCTGGAGCGATGAGGAAGTGTGCCGTACGCGCGACGGCATGCCCTGGCAGTCGCTGGGCGTGAGCTTCCTGACGTCACGGTTGATAAAGCTGGTTGCCCGATCAGAACGCTTCCGCCGGTTGGCGCGACGTAGTGGCCGTCCTCTTCGGGCGCAACAAAGGACCCTGGAAGGGCAAATCCGGTCGTCGGCCGGTCTCGGTTGCATCACCGTCCAGAACACCGAACCGGAAACGATGTTCAGACTCGGGCGATTATTTCTGCGAGCCTGGGTGCGGCTCAACCTGTCGGGGTTCGGCGTCCAGGTGATGGCCAACCCCTCCATTCACGTCTTCCAACACGTGGTCGGCATCCTCCCCAAAGATTACCCGGCCGAAAGCGCCCGGATCTTTTCCCAGGGAGAAAGAGTCCTGACAGAAGCATTCGATTTACAAGAAGGCGAAATCCCAGCCTGGATGTTCCGAACCGGGAAGAGTTCCCCCTTGCCGGTCGAGATGAGAACGCTTCGCCGCCCTCTGGCGAGCGTCATTCGCTCCGAGTCCGAAGCGTCCCCATAAATCGACACGCGGTCGCCGCGCAACTCAGGACAGGCAGTACTCTACGTGGACGAAGAACCAGGTGACGACTTTCTGGAACTCGCCCGTGCTGGGACTGCGGGTGACGGCCACGCGGGTATCCGAATCCTCGCTTTTTTCCGCCTAAAATGACAAAAGTGGTCTTTTGGTCAAAAGTTCCGGAATTCGGGCGGACAAATCAGAACGGATGTGCTATAATAGAGGGTGCGGCGTGTGGGCGCACGCACACTTGCGCGCCAGTCGCGAGGCGGTCAATAATTCGCCTGTGGTGTCGCCTCATGCTACTTTAGTATAGAATTGCTGCCGGTCGGGCATGGGCTGCCCGGCGTCACAACGGGAATTGAGGGAATAGATTAATGGCTAAGAACGGAAACCAATACACATCTGAGAGCATCAAACAGTTAGAGGGCCTGGAGGCTGTGCGGAAGTTGCCGGGCATGTACATCGGCAACAACAGCAAGTATGGTCTGCACCACATCCTCAAGGAACTTTTTTCCAACGCGGCCGACGAGGTGATCAACGGCTACGGCTCTCGCATCTGCGTGACGCTTGAGGATGACGGGTCGGCCACCGTTTGGGACGACGGCCGGGGCATCCCTGTCGAGTGGAAGGACGAGACGGAGATGAGTGCCCTGACCCAGGTGATGACCGTCCTCCACGCCGGCGGCAAGTTCGAAGGCGGCAACGCCTACGCCTCCAGCGGCGGCCTGCACGGCGTCGGGTCCAAGGCGGCTAACGGCATGAGCCGCTGGCTGTCGGTCACCGTCCGCCGCGGCGGCCTCATTTTCCGCCAGGAATTCGAGGAGGGGGGACAACCCAAAACGCCCGTCCAGATCTTTAATCCCGGCGAGAAGAAAGCGATCGGAGAGGTGACGGCCAAGACGCGCATCCAGTATGACAAAGACGACGTTATCACGGCCATTAAGGAAGGGCGGAAAAAATTGCCCATCAAACCGGATCCTACCCTGGGCACAGGCACGGAGATCCAATTCTTGCCGGAACGGGAATGGTTTGACGCCGAGAGCATGGAGTGGAACGGCGCGCCGCCCTGGGACCTGGAGCTTATCGGCCGCCAATACCAGCAGTTCGCCTACCTGAACCCCGGGCTGTACATCGAACTCGAAGACTTGCGCGGCAAAGATCCGGTGACGCACACCTATTATTCGGAAAACGGTCTCCTGGACTATATCGCCTTTCTCAACGAGGATCTCGATCCGCTGCACAAGACGATCCATTTCAAGGGGCAATCGGAGGAGCACCAGGGCATCACCATCGAAGCCGCCTTACAGTACACGAAAGACGGTGACACCGCACAGGTTTACAGCTTCGTCAACGGCATTCCCACCCCATTAGGCGGCACCCACGTCTCCGGCTTCCAGGCCGGGCTGACCAAAGCCATCAACCGCCTTTCACGCGTCAAGAAATCGATCCGGGGCGACGACCTGCTGCTGGGGCTGGCGGCCGTCGTCAACGTCACCATGAACAAGACGCCCCAGTTCTCGGGTCAGACCAAGGAAACGTTGACCACGGCCGAAGCCCAGGGCGCGGCGATGTCCGTCACCTACAACGAGCTGTCCCGCATCCTGGAGAGCAAAAAGAAAGTGGTCAACGTCATCGCCCGCCAGGCAGAGGCCGCGGCCAAAGGGCGAGAGGCTGCCAAACAGGCGCGGCAGCTCGTCATCCGCCGCTCCGTGCTCGACGCGCCGGACGACACCCAGATCCTCTCCAAGCTGGCGGACACCGATCCGCGCACGCCGGTCGAGCAGCGCATCCTATTCCTGGTCGAGGGCGACAGCGCGGGCGGCTCCTGTAAGCAGGCTCGCGACCGGCGTTACCACGCCATCCTGGCCAACCGCGGCAAGATCATCAACTCGGAAAAGACGAGCATTCTCCGCGTCCTCAAGAACAAGGAAATTAAGGCCTTCATCGCCGCTTTGGGAGCCGGCGTGGGCGCCGACTTCAAAGTGGACGAGCGGCGCTACGGCCGTATCGCCCTCCTGACCGACGCCGACGTCGACGGCTTCCACATCCGCGCTCTGTGGTACACATTTATTTTCCGCCACATGCGGCCCCTCATCGAGCACGGCCACCTTTACGTGGCGGAGGCCCCCCTCTACCGTGTGGCCAACGGCAAGCGCGAGATCTACTGTTACACGGAGAAGGAGCGGGAGGCCGCCGTCAAACGGCTGGGAAAGAGCGCCAGCCTGCAACGGTACAAAGGGTTGGGCGAGATGAACCCCGACCAGTTGCGCGAGACGACGCTACGGCCGGGAGAGGAACGGCTGGTGCGCGTCAGCATTGAAGACGTCCACCGGGCACAGCAGTACGTCAGCCTGCTCATGGGCTCCAAATCGTCGGCGCGCAAAGAGTGGATCATGGAGGCGTGGGAGCAAGAAGCATAACGTCCAGTTTCCGGGAAAATAGAGTCAGCGAATTTTTCTGCAGACAAACAGCCCAGAAACGCGAGCGCCATTTTCCCGGAAACTAATCTGGCAAAATTGCCCGGATGTGCATATCCACTTTCCGGGAAAATAACAACAGCGGATACTTCTTCAGACAAGCAGTAAGGACAACCAATGGCAACAGCAACTCCCGTTAAAGAAATCTCTCTGGCCAAAGATCTGGAACGCAGCGTCCTCCTTTACGCCATGGACACCATCCTCGACCGGGCGCTGCCGGACGTGCGCGACGGCCTCAAACCCGTCCACCGGCGCATCCTCTTTGCCATGGGTCACGACCTGCGCCTGACGCACGACAAGCCGCACAAGAAGTGTGCGCGCGTGGTCGGCGAAGTGCTGGGTAAGTACCATCCGCACGGCGACCAGTCGGTATACGACTCGATGGTGCGCATGGCCCAGGACTTCTCTATGCGCGAACCGCTGGTCGACGGCCAGGGCAATTTCGGCTCCATCGACGGGGACAGCGCGGCCGCCATGCGCTACACGGAGGCCCGGCTGACGCAACTGGCCGAACGTATCTTACAGGACATTGACAAGGGCACCGTCCGCTGGCAGCCGAACTTCGACGACAGCATGGAGGAGCCGACCGTCCTGCCGGCCGTCGTGCCCAATCTACTACTGAACGGCTCCTCCGGCATCGCCGTGGCCATGGCCACCAACGTACCGCCGCACAATCTGGGCGAGCTGTGCGACGCCATCACCTATATGGCCCAACGGTGGAAAAAGCGGGACGAGATCACCGTCGACGACCTGATGGAGTTCGTTCGGGGCCCGGACTTCCCCACCGGCGGCCTGGCTTTCCGTTTCCGGGATAACGGTGGCAGCACGCCGGACGACATCATCCGCAAGATGTACGAGACGGGACAGGGCCGGCTCATTATGCAGGCCCGCATAGAAATTGAGTCCCTGGGCGGCGGCAAGCACAACATCGTCGTCCACGAACTGCCCTACATGGTGCAGAAAAGCACGGTCATGGAGCGCATCGGTATCGAGGTGCGCAACGGCCGCATCGAAGGCGTCAGCGACGTGCGCGACGAGAGCGACCACGAAGGAATGCGCCTCCTCATCGAAACCAGCCGCGGTCACGATCCCAGCGTCGTCCTGGAAGGCCTCCTCCAATACTCCCAGCTACGCGAGACTTTCGGCGCGCAGATTCTGGCCCTGGTCCCCACCGACGAAGGGATGCGGCCGGAATATCTCTCCCTGCACAGCGCCCTCAGCCACTTTATCCAGCACCGGCTGGTAATTATCGAGCGCCGCAGCCGCTACGAGCGAAAGAAGCTCCAGGCGCGCCTGCACATCGTGGAAGGGTTGCTCATCGCCCTGGACGCTATCGACGACGTCATTGCCACCATTAAGAAATCGCGCACGAAGAGCACGGCGAAGACCAACCTGCGCCGTGAATTCAAGCTCAGTGAGGAGCAGGCGGCGGCCATCGTCGCCATGCCCCTGGGCAACCTGGCCAGTCTGGAAATTTCCCGGTTGCGGGACGAAGCGAAGAAGCTAAAGAGCCGCATCGAAGAGTTGACGCGCCTCATCGAGAGCGAGAAGGCGCGGCTGAAGGTGGTCGTCTCTGAGACGGCCGAACTGAAAGAAGAGTTCGACTCGCCGCGGCGCACGCTCATCCTCGACGACGAGAAGCACGCGGGCACGACGGTCACGGCCCAGGATCTGACCGAGCCGCAGATCGTCAGCCTCTACCCGGACGACGCCGAGCGGCGCGACAGCCCGGGCTACGCCGACCGCGCCATGCTGGGCCTGACCAGCCGGCGCACGTCGGTACCCATCGGCCGCTGGTACGCCGACCCCGACCACCGCGTGGTCATGGTCGCCGCCGACGGCGACGGCTGGCACGCGCCCGTCATCCAGGTGGAAAACGGCGTCACGGCCGGCAAGGAGATCCGCGGCGGCGGCGTGATCCGGGAAGAGACACAGCACCTCGTGGTCGTCACCAAACAAGGCAAAGTCAAGCGCATCGAAATTGAGGATCTGCCCACCTCCGTGGCCTCCTGGGCGCGCGTCATCGGGCTACGTGAGGGGGACGAGGTGCTGGCGGCCGGCGTGGAAGAAGGAGACGATTGGGAAGTGATGATCTTTACCCGGCAGGGGCAGGCCATCCGCTTCAATCTCGGCGACGTCAACCCCCAGCAATCCCCGTCGGCCCAGGGCGTGACGGCCATCAAGATCGGCAAGGGCGACGAGCTGATCGCCGCCGACGTCTTCGACCCGAGCACGGCCGGTCACGTGGCCATCGCCAGCGAGAACGGCTGGATCAAGCGGGTGCCCATGGGCGAATGGCCCGTCCAGGGGCGCGCCGGCAAGGGGGTGCAATCGCTGCGCATTACCGACTCCACCGGCGCTATCGCAGCCGCAGCCGTGACCCGCGCCGACGACAACTACGTCGATTTCGTCACCGACGACGGCCGGCGGCTCCGTTTCCGTTACGACGTATTGCCGGAAGTGACCCGGCCGGCCCGCGGCGAGCACGTGCCCGACCTGGTGCGCCGGCAAGACAAGAAGGACCGGACGACGATGAAGGAAGTCGGCCGCATCGTGTCGGCGACGGCCCTCTCCGCCACCTATACCTATCGCGCCTAATCGTGAGGATCAAGATGGCCACGCTAAAAAAGTGGAAATCTTGGCCATCTTGGCCACCTTGGCCACCTCGCTCCGGCGCACCAATTTGCCGGTCACGTCAGGGAAAAATACGAAATCGTGAACAACATGAACAACATGAGCAACATGGGGCGTTGGAGGTAGGCTGATGACCGACAGTGCGCCCACGAACCTGCACGTTGAACCCGGCGCCGGCCGGTCGGCCCTCATCGGCGGCATGTTCGGCGTGATCGCTAAAATCAGCGCAGACCTCACGCGAAGCCGCGTCGCCATCGTCGAGCATACGCTGGCGCCGAAGCAACTTGGCGCGCCGCCGCATAAGCACTCGCGGGAGGACGAGTTTTCTTTCGTTCTGGAGGGCCAGTTAACGGTCGAGCAACTGGGGAAGACTGTCACCGTTGGGCCGGGCGGTTACGTCGCAAAGCCGCGCGACATCATGCACGCCTTCTGGAACGCAGGCGCCGAGCCCGTGCGCTTCGTAGAAATTATCGCCCCCGGAGATTTCGCCACGTACTTCTACGAGCTCGACGAATTGTTCAAATCCGGTCAGGTATCGCCCGACAATCCCGGCGCCATCCTCGCCCTTGCCGCCAGGTACGGTATGGAAATGGACTTCGGCCGGATCCCAGAACTCGTACAGAAGCACGATCTACAGATTGGGACCTCGTGAAAACGAACGAATTTGGTATCCCCAACATCAGCGCAACGGAACGGCGCAAACGGCTGAGGTTCGGCCTGATTACGTTCCTGCTTGCTCTGGTCGTGTTGGCCGCGCTTATCGTCTTAAACGTTTCTCC
>JAWVYQ010000165.1:0-6967 GCA_033722615.1 Promineifilaceae bacterium (SeqCode) | reverse complement strand
GCGTCGCTTTCCGTCGCCAGCGCCGCCAGCTCGCCCCCTTCAATCTCCGCCGCCGCCAGCCCGGCATCCACCGCCACGCTCGAAGCCTCTATCGCGTCATTGCCCAGCCCTTTGGCGAACAGAATCACCGTCTCCAGGCAGCGCGGCTTCGGCGAGCTGACGATCTGGTCGAAAGCCGGCGTCCGCTCGCCGTCAAACTCAGCTTCATACCGGCCGGCAACCACGGCGCACTCCTCTTTCCCCGCCGGCGCCAGGCCCCGAAAATTGTGTTCGCTGTCTCGCGCGCTCGCGTGTGTAATCACAGTCAGGTACATAGTGTGCCTCCTCGAAAATAATCGAAAAGTAAACGTGAAAATGAATCGTCTTCGTACTTATTATGGGGTAAGACTCACGCCTTCTCCAACGCCCCATCCACCTCTTCTGCGGCCGATCCCGACAGGCCGCGTCAGGTCATCGACGAGCGCCCCATACCGCGCGCCCGGAACGATAGCAGGATCAAGAGCACGCCGAAGAGAATGGCATAGATGCCGATAACCCACACCACGGCAAGCGCACCCTCGCCGGGGAAAATCGCGATCAAGACGCCGAAGATGATCGACAGAATGCCGCTCACGATCAACACCCACTCGCCCTGAACCTCGCGCCTGAGCTGAACCGCAGCGATCACCTCGAAAACGCCGGTGACGAGGGCCCAGGCTGCAATCAGATAGAGCAGCACCAGGCCAGAAAGGGCGGGCCAGACAAAGACGGCAATACCCGCGACCACGCCGGCAACCCCTTCAAGAAGCAACACCCACCAACGCCTGTTCCGTTGCCGGTCGCCAAACGCACTGATCAGGGAAAAAATCCCGTCCACCAACAAGAAGGCGCCGACCAGCAAGATCAGGACTTCAAGCGTAATTTCCGTCCAGACCAGAGCGGCAATCCCGAAAATCACGGCCACAATGCCCCGTACCAGCAAAACCCACCAATATTTAGAAAGGACCTCAGTCATTGTTTTCCTCCCCCAACGCCGCCTGCACTTTTTCGATGAGCATCGCGACGCCGTCCGTCTTCCGCAGGTAATGGGGAACCGTCTGGCCCTGCTCCGCACAGCGCCGCCGCACCTCGCCCTCGTCGGCCGTGGTGGCGATGAGCACCTTCACCTCCGGATCGAAGTTCCGCAACGCCTTCAACGTTTCCTCTCCGTTCATCACGGGCATGTTCATGTCCAATATCACCAGCTCAATCTCCTCCCGGCGCTCCTGGTACACAGCCAGCCCGTCACGGCCATTGCCCGCGATCACACTGTCGAACCCTATTTCGCGCAACACCCGCCCCACGGCCTTGGCGACCGCAGGCGTGTCGTCGATAAGCAAAACCAGACGGCCCATAGGCGACGACGTCCCGGCCGGAACCGCGCCGTCGACGCGACCCGCCTGCTTGCGCTGCCGCCCCCCGGCCGAAGAGGCCTTAATTCCGTAATCAATTTCAGCATAGTTCGTCATCGAACTCACTCCTAACGATATCCGCACCCGGCTACGTGCCGCTTGAGCCTCGTACCCTGCCTCCCCTCCTCGGCCACCGGATACATCTCATGCACACCTTCATCTTGGCTCCCCCCACCTCCTACGACCGATGATACCGGCCGGCGCCGTCAGCCACATGTCACAGGCGTACCCTTCCTCTCAGTACAAAAGTACTGTTTCCCCCGCAATCTACCTGATAGGAGGCTGGTCAGGAACGGCCCAACAGCTGCGCGAATCGGAACAGTGCGCCTTACGGTCCCTCCGGGAGAACGATCCACGTTACGATCTCCTTGCACTTCCCCACTAAGCACGCCCCCACTAACCACGCCCCCGGATCTGTGTTATGATTCCTATAGAAGTTCATGAACCTCCGGGAGGCTCAGCGAGCGTTTCCAGAGGGCAAGGGAGCGTTGCCCAGCCTCCTGGAGGTTTATTCATGAGCTCACGAAATGCACAATAATTTCATCCGCCTGCCCAGGAGATCTCCCATGGCCGCAGAGGAAAAACCCGCCAACGAGCCCGACCAATCCGCAAAAGAACAGGTTCAGAAAGAGAAAGAGCAAAAGGAAGATGCGGCTGCCGACGCGGCCCGTGAGCCCCGCCCGGACCTACAGAAACCATCCCTGCCCGTCGTCGCCGTCTGCGCCTCGGCCGGGGGGCTGGAAGCGTTCCAGGAATTCTTTCGCCACATGCCGGCCCACGGCGACATGGCCTTCGTGGTCGTCCAGCATCTGGCCCCGGAAAGCGAGAGCCACCTGCCCGAACTGCTGGCAAGGCACACCGAAATGCCCGTCTCCTTCATCAGCGATGGCCAGCGTGTGCAGGCCAACACCGTACACGTCCTCCCTCCCGACGCCGAACTGGGTATCATGCACGGCTCTCTGCAATTGATGGACCCAATCCGGCCGGACGGGCACGACCTGACCATCGACGTCTTCCTCCGCTCCCTCGCCGACGACCAGCGCGAGCGGGCCATTTGCCTCATCCTCTCCGGCACCGGCACCGACGGTACTCTGGGCCTGAAGGCCATCAAGGAGCACGGCGGCCTGGCGTTGGTGCAGGACCCGGACACGGCCGAGTATCCGGGCATGCCGCGCAGCGCGGCCGAGACAGGTCTGGCCGACGCCGTGCTGCCCCTGGCAGAGATGCCTCAACGATTGCTTGCCTACGAGCAGCGCGCCGTCCCGCCACCCGCTCCGGCCGCGCCCGCCTTTCCCACCGATAGGCTGAATAAGGTTTTCCTGTTGCTGCGCTCCCAGACCGGCCACGATTTCGCCCAATACAAAAAGAAAACGCTCCAGCGCCGCCTCGAGCGACGGATGACCATCACCCAGGTTCCAGACGTGGACGCCTACGTCACGCTCCTGCAGCGAGACCCGGACGAGGTAGAGAAACTCTTCCGCGAATTCCTCATCGGGGTGACCCAGTTCTTCCGCGAACCGGAGGCCTACGCTGCCCTGAAGGACGAGGCGCTGCCCGCACTGTTCGTCGACCGGGCGGGCGACGAGCCCCTGCGTGCGTGGGTGCCCGCCTGCGCCACCGGCGAAGAAGCGTACTCTCTGGCCATCCTGCTGGAAGAGTGCAAAGAGGCGTTCGAGTCGACGCATACGATCCAGATCTTTGCCACCGACATCGACGACCACGCTATCGAGCAGGCGCGGCGCGGCCGCTTCCCGGCCAGCATCGCCGCCGACGTCTCGCCCGAACGGCTACAACGGTTCTTCGTCCAGGAGGACCACACCTACAGGGTAAAGGAGGAGATCCGCAAGTCCGTCATCTTTGCCGAACAAAACCTCCTCCAGGATCCGCCTTTCTCCAATCTGGACCTCATCAGTTGCCGCAACCTCTTCATCTACATCGACACAGAATCCCAGAAAAACACGCTCGCCATGTTCCATTACGCGCTCGAGGAAGAGGGCATTCTCTTCCTGGGGCCGTCGGAAAACGTGGCCGGCTTGACCGACCTATTCGTCCCCGTCAACGACAAGTGGCGCATTTTCCGGCGGGCACCGGGAAAGACGCCATTGTGGCGGCGCCAGGCCTTCCTCTCCCGGCCCCGGCCGGAAACGGGCCAACGGGAAGCGAAAACCGAGACGGCGCCCGACCGCGCCCCCCATCGTGCCGAGCGCACGCTCATCGAAGAGATGCTCCTGGACCACTTCGCCCCGGCCGCCGTGCTCATCGACGATAATTACGACATCCACTACACGCACGGCCCCATCGACCGTTACCTCAAGGTCGCCGCCGGCGAACCGCGCCTCAACGTCCTCGAGATGGCCCGCGAGGGCCTGAAGGCAGCGCTGATCACCACCGTGACCGGGGCCCGTGACGACCAGGAGACCGTGAGCCAGGATGGAGTGACGGTGCAGACCAACGGCGAGAGCGAAGTGATCGACGTGATCGCCCGGCCCGTCGCCACCGCCCGGCCGGGCCACGTGCTCCTCGTCTTTGACCGGATCACGCCCCAGCCGAAAACGGCGCCGCCGGCCGAAGGCGCCGGCGAGGAGGAAAAGCCCCGCGTCGAAGCCCTGCGCCGGGAGTTAAGCGCCACCCGGCAACGACTGCAATCAACCATCCAGGAACTGCAAATCTCTAACGAAGAACTCCGCTCGACCAATGAGGAGTTGCAATCGAGCAATGAAGAGTTGCAAAGCACCAATGAGGAGCTGGAAACCTCGCGCGAGGAGTTGCAGTCGGTTAACGAAGAGTTGAACACCGTCAACTCCGAATTACAGGAGAGAAACCAGGCGCTGATCAAGGCCAACAACGACCTCAACAACCTGCTGCGCGGCACCGAAATCGCCACCCTCTTCCTCGATAATCACCTAAACATCCGCCGCTTTACCCCCTCGACGACCGAAATCGTCAACCTCATCGACGCCGACACCGGCCGCCCGCTCAAGCACATCGCCAGCAATCTGCGCGACGCCGACCTGGTAGAAGAAGCTGAGTACGTCCTGGAAACGCTGAACACGGTGGAAAAGGAAGTACAAACTGATGACGGCCACTGGTTCAACATGCGCATTCTCCCCTACCGCACCGCCCGCAACGCCATCGAGGGCCTGGTGCTCACCTTTGCCGAGATCACGGACCAAAAAGAAACGGAAGCGGAATTGCGGGCGGAACGGGCCCTGGCCAGGGGCATCGTCAACGCCGTCGACGCCAGCCTGCTGGTTCTGGACGAAGCGTTTCGCGTCGTCTCGGCCAACCACTCCTTCTACGAGTCCTTCTACACCGACGCCGGCGCCACCGTCGGCAAAACCTTGTACGAGCTGGGCAACGGCCAGTGGGACTTCCCTGAATTGCGCGAGCTGCTCCAGGAAGTGGTCGATGGCCCGGCCGGCGAGACGGTCACGTATGACCTGGAGCACGACTTCCCCCACATCGGCCGGCGGACCGTACACCTCGAAGCCCGCCTCCTGGAGGTGGACGACGAGTCCCAAATGATTCTTCTGACTATTGAGGACGTGAGCGACCGATGAGCGAACCTTCCGAGTTAGACCAGAGACCGTCCCAGGCCAGACGACACTTCGCCGAGCTACGGCGGCGTGCTGAAGAGGAGTTGGAAGCGCGGGCGCCGGGCGAGGGACCCACCGTCTTGCCCCACGACATCGACGTTCTCATCCACGAACTGGAATTGCACCAGTTGGAACTGGAGATGCAGAACGACGAGCTGCGCGCCGCCCAGCGGGAACTGGAGGCGACGCGCGACCGTTACGCCGACCTCTACAACCTGGCCCCGGCCGGGCACTTCACCATTGACCGGGACGGTAACATCTTGCAGGTTAACGAAACGGGCGCCAGGATGCTCGCCGCGACCCAACCAGACGTCGCCGGCCGGCCTTTTTCCCACTTCGTCGCCCCGGCCGGGCAGGATGCCTACTATCTTTTCCGCCGCAACCTCTTCACCGAGGGCGATACGCAACAGTGTGAAATTGAGATGGTGCCCGCCGACAACGTCCGCTTCCACGCCCAGTTACAGGGCAAACGGGATCCCGGCGGCGAGGAAGAGGAGGCACAAAGCGCGCAAGCCTTCGTCGTCGTCACCGACGTCAGCGAACGGCACCAGGCCCACGGAAAACTTAGGCGGCGCAACCGGGAATTGGCCGCGCTGAACGAATTTGCCCGCGCTGTCGGCGGCGCGCTGGAACTACCGGAAATCTTCACCGCCCTGGAAGAGATACTCTCCTACCGTTTCGACCTGCCCGGCGGCTGCCTCTTCTCCTACGAAGCGCCGTCCGACACCCTGCTGCTCCGCCACCACTGGGGGCTGCCGGAAGCCGTCGCCGAAGAATGCGCTACCCTCCCCGTCGCCGGCACCCACCTGGAACCGGTCGTCCGCGACCGCGAAGCCGTCCACTTCGAGGAGTTGCAGAAGATCCCGTTGTTTATAGAGAAGGGGGTGGCCGACGCCCGGCCGTCGTGGCAAGAGCACCTGGCCGTCCCGCTGCTGGCCGAGGGAGAGATTGAGGGCACCCTCTGCCTCTTTTGCGCCAGCGGGACCACCTTCGGCGAGAGCCGCGTCCGCTTTCTCACGACGTTGGGGCAGCAGGCAGGAAGCGCCATCCAGGTCGCCCGCCTCTTCTCCGAGATCCGCACCGGCCACGAACGGCTCCGCTACCTGACCCGGCGCGTCGTCGCCGCCCAGGAGGAGGAACGGCGCCGCGTCTCCCGCGACCTGCACGACGAGGCCGGTCAGGTCCTGACGGCGCTCAAGATCAACCTGGAAATGATAGAGGAAGACCTGAGAACGAGCGAAGAAATCCCCGGCGAAGAAATGAGCCGCCAGCTGGCTGCCGCCAGGGTCCTCAGTGAAAAGGCCTTGGCCCGGCTGCGCAACCTTGCTCACAATCTGCGCCCCGCCGTCCTCGACGACCTCGGCCTGGGCCCGGCCCTGGAAGGACTGTGCAGCGACTTCGCCCAGCAGATGGAAGGAAAGATCGACTATCGCCAGGAAGGAGAAGTGCCCCCCGTTTCCGGCGATGCCAAGATCGTCCTCTACCGCTTCCTACAGGAAGCCCTGACCAACGTCGTCAAACATTCGCAGGCGTCTCACGTCGACGTCCTCCTGCACGCCAACGCGCGCACCGTCTGCCTCGCCGTCAACGACGACGGTGTCGGCTTCGACCGCGCGCGAACGCCCGAGGGGATCGGCTTGTTGGGCATGCACGAGCGCGTGGAATCCGTCGGCGGCGAGTTGGAGATCGACTCCATACCCGGGGATGGCACGCGCCTCACGGCCTGCCTCCCGACCGAAAATACCTGAGCACCCACCTCTCTACCCCTTACGCCGCTGAGGGGAATGTTGCTCCCGCTTCTGATGCTTCAACTTCCACAAGTAGGCGGCCGCCGCCTCGTGTCGGTTGCCGGCCCTGAGCTTCTGCAGAATATGGTGCACGTGATTCTTCACCGTCCCGCACGTAATGTGCAGCTGATCGGCGATCTGCTGATTGCTCATG
>JAWVYQ010000164.1:0-7072 GCA_033722615.1 Promineifilaceae bacterium (SeqCode) | reverse complement strand
CTCCTAATCGGAGACCTCCTGATCGGAGACCTCCTCCTGGTAAGCCTCGCGAAAGGCCTCGGCGGCACGGCGCAACAGGGTGCCGACCGACGAGGGGGCCACTTCGCAGACAGTTGCCAGTTCGGCGTAGCTGAGGCCCATCTGGCGCAAGAGCAGCAACTGGCTGTCGCGAGGCGAGAGATGGGCCAACGCTGCCCGTACGGCGGCCTGCGTTTCTTGCCGCGCGACCTTTTCGGCCGGCGTGGCCGGTTGCTCGGTGGCGTCGGGGACCAGCTGAGTATTGCGGCGCCAGCGCCGCCGCCGGCCGCGAATGGCGTTGTAGCCCATATTCGTCGCCACCCGGTAAAGCCAGGCGCTGACGTTATGTTCGCGACCGCTGGCAAAATGGCGCTGGTAGAGCTTCAGAAACACTTCTTGCGTCAGATCTTCGGCTTCATCCCGGTTTCCGACCAGGCGAAAGAGCAATCCGTAAACCCGGTCGTAATGCCGGTGAAAAAGTGCTTCAAAGGCGGCCATGTCGCCCTGTCCCGTCCGTTTCAGCAACAGGCTGTCTGACAACGTCGTCACAGAATCGCTTTCTCCTTCGGCCATTGATGCTACCGTTGCCTTACTCACCCTACTAAACACCGCCAACGCCCAATATGTGACAAAATGCGCTCCCTGCGGCCCGATTATACTGCTTCTGCCTGGCGAAACGCGGCTTGACAGCTTCCCTTACTTTCCTATAATCTCGGCCACCCACCATTTTCCGTTTATCATCTGCTTGTTGCTACGCCAGGTTGCGCATCTGTACCGCCTTCGTGGTAAAAGGGCGGACTTCTTACCGGTATCTTGATGGAGGTCCCTATGGCGAAAATTCCTGTAGCCGTGCTGGCCGCGACGGGGGCGGTGGGCCAGCGCTTTGTACAATTACTGGCCGACCACCCCTGGTTTGAGGTCAAAGCCGTCACCGGTTCGGAGCGCACCGTGGGCCGGCCGTATGGCGAGGGCGTTCGCTGGATTCTGCCGGGGCGGATCCCGCCGACCGTGGCGGAGCTGACGGTGCAGGCGACGGCGCCCGACCTGGAGGCGCCGGTCGTTTTCTCGGCGTTGCCTTCCCAGGAGGCGCGAGAACTGGAGCCGCGCTTCGCCGCCGCGGGCTACGCCGTGGTCACCAACGCCTCCGCCTTTCGCATGACGGCCGACGTGCCCCTCCTCATCCCAGAGATCAACCCCGACCATACCGGTCTCATCCCGTGCCAGAAGGAGCAACGCGGCTGGTCCGGCTTCATCGTCGCCAGCCCCAATTGTTCGACAACCAGCATCGTCCTGCCGATGAAGGTCTTCCAGGACGCTTTTGGCCTGGAAGCGGCCATCGTCACCACCATGCAAGCGATTTCCGGGGCCGGCTATCCCGGCGTGCCCTCGATGGCCATACTCGATAACGTCATCCCCCACATTGGCGGCGAGGATGAGAAATTGGAGACGGAGCCCAAAAAGCTACTGGGAAGGTTAGTCGATGGCGCGCTGCAAATGGCCGACCTTCGCCTGAGCGCTCAGGCCAACCGGGTGCCGGTAATGGACGGCCACCTGGCCAGCGTTTCTGTGGGCCTGACGGAACCGGCGACGGCAACCGAGGCTGTCGACGCCCTCATCGGCTGGCAGCCGCCGTCCATCTGCGCCGAGCTTCCCACCAGCCCCGGCCGCCCCCTCATCTACCGCCACGAGGCCGACCGTCCGCAGCCACGCCTGGACCGCGAAGCGGCCGATGGGCTGGCCTGGACAGTAGGTAAGGTTCGTCCCTGCAACGTTCTCGATCTGCGTTACATGGCCATCACCCACAACACCTTGCGTGGCGCTGCCAGCGGGTCCATTCTCAACGCCGAGTTGCTGGTTGCGCAAGGCTTTATCGAGCGCGTGTGAGAGCCCCTTCTTCTTTTATTCCACCGTGACCGGATCCTGATAGCGAATGGGCACCATCTGGAACCACGTGTTCCCGATCTTCAGGGGGAGCGGATTGCCGTCGGCGTCGTAGAAGGTCAGCATGTGCTCCGGCTGCTCTCGCCGCCACGTCCCTTCGTATTGCCGGCCGTCGCGGAAAATGAGGGCCGGCCCCTCACCCCAAATCTGGACCTCCACAGAATAGGCCTGGCACGTGCCGTCGACGACGTGCTCGCAAATATTGTAATTGGTGACGTGCTGGGCGAAGACGACGACCACGTTGTCCGTGCTCAGGCGCTCACCCGTATTTTCGTCGTAATGTTCCTCCCCGTCCGACGAACGCCAGTACCGGCCGACCTCCTCGTCATAGTACCAGTCAATGATGGCCCGGTCGCGGTGGTTGATGTTGATGTGGCTCACCGGCTCGCCGCCCGCCGGGGGCTCCTCGCTGAACGCCATGTAGTTGCTGAATTCCGGAGGATGATTTTCTCCTCGGTTTTCCAGCTCCTGCCGCCAGAGAGAGGGATCGCCGTAGAGTGTGTGTTCGAAGGGCTTGTCCTCGCCGGTCCGATAATAACCGGGCGCGTTCGTGCGCAGAATGCGGTTGACGAAAGATGAGGCCTGTAACTTTTGGGAGACGCCGATGCTGGAACCGGAGTAGGCAAAGGCAGCGTCGAACATCACCGGGATTTCCAGGTCGATGAGCCGCCCGCTGCGGATCGGCCCCATGTCTGGCGGCGTCTGGCTGTAAATGATGGCCGTGAAGCGCGTGATCGGCCCTTCCGTTTCATGCTCGAAGACGAGGTCGGCCTGGCTCAGGCCGGATTGGGGCCGCACGTAGCTCGGCGGAGCGTTCGAGATCTTGACGGCGATCGGTCGCCGCTGCAGAACGGAGGGGTCGTCCACCACTTCGCCGGTGAGGGGATTCCGCTCATCGCCAAAATCCTCGGCGCTTTGCAGAAACAGGGGGGCCGGGGTCGCCGTTGCCGTCGCCGTCGGAAGGGGCGTTTCCGTTGCCTGGGTCGTGGCCGTTGCCGGCACCGGGCTGTTCGTGGGGGCCGGCGTTGCGCTCGCTTCCATCTGAGCGCCTTCGGGTTCGGCCCCCGCGCCCGTTGGTGTTGGGGGGGGCGGGGTTGGATCCGACCGGTCCTGACCGCAGGCAGCCAGGGGCAATATGAGCAGCAGCAAAAGAAGGAATGAACGAAGGGAGGCGTTGTGCATCTCACTCTCTCCTTTGGGTCTTCTTCACGAAAAAGCGTCGCGCTTCAATCAGAACTGGAAAGCCGCGCAACAGTGTGAAGGAGACGGTAATCAGCACGAGGATGAAAACGGCCGTGTTGAGCTGCGGCAGGTAAGCAGCGTTGGCCGAGCCGGCCCAGGCCCGATGGAGGGTATGCAGAAGAGCCAGGGCCGGAAAGGTAACGGCCTTGGCCAATCCGTAGACGGCGCGCATGAAACGATGGGAGACGAGCCACCGCCCCCATTTCGTTTCCATCATTTCGAAGGGGGTCAGTCCCTGGCCCATGGCGAAACCGCGCACGGCGTCGGTGAGGATTCCTCGGGTAACGACGACGAGGGCCACCCATAGGGGCACCAGTTCCAGACTGACAAACGTGATCCAGAAAACGTTCTCCACCACGCGGTCGATGGCAATGTCCAGGACGGCCCCAACCGGGCTGACGCTGCCGCGCCGCCGGGCGATCGCTCCGTCCACGGCGTCGATGAGCAGCGTGAAAATGATGAGAAAGAAAGCCGCAGCCGGTCCGGCAACGCCGGAAACGTGCAGCAAATAGACAGAAAGCGCCAGAAAAAGTAGACGGCTAAGCGTGATGGAGTTGGCAAGCATGTGACGTCCGTAAAACTATGATAATTCAGCCTGTTTTACCATAGAGGATGTCTTTCTGCGAGGAGGCCCTGAGACCGGTGACTTAGTCGCCGTCGCCCCGGTCGGCGGCGGCCTGTAGGGCCCGATAGACCGGCCGGGGCGTGCCGTCCGGCCGCAGGAGACTGTAGAAGGACTCGCTAAAGGACGGGCCGAAGGTGGGCGCGAAATTCAGATTCCAGAGGAAAAGGGGGCCGACGCCCTCCCGCGTCTGGGCCATTGCCAGCGCGTCCAGCGTATAGAGCGCCTGCTGCCGCTCGCTAACGTGGGCCATGAAAGCCGCGCCGGCCGGGGGCTGTCCGCCCATCCCTTCCGCGCTCCCCCATCCCATTTCCGTCGCCCACAGGGGCATCTCCGCGTATCCGGCCTCGTCAAGTAGGGCGCGATAATCGTCCAGGGTGTCGCCGAAGAAGAAGCTAGGGTGATCATTGTGTGTCGGGGCCACGGGCCCTGGATCGGCCGCGCTGGCGCCCGGGGGATTGGCCCATCCATAGGGATGAACGCCGACGCCGTCCACCACCTCCCCGACGCCGGCCGCCAGCATCTCTCTCAGGAAGACGCGGTCGTCGACGGCGTTGACGCCATCGTTGATGCCCGTCGTTGCCGGCGCGCCGCTAATGAGGCGAGCGTTGGCGTCGCCCTCGCGCGCGCCGGAAGCGCCGGCTCGGATGAGCGCCACCAGATCGCGTGCGCTGAGGGGAACGCCATTCCACTCGCGGCGCAGATTCGGCTCGTTCCAAAGTTCATAGGCGTCGACCCGGCCGCGATAGCGGGCCGCCAGGGTGCGCATAAATGCCTGGAAATGGGCCGGATCCTGCGGCGGTCCATCCATCTCGACCGTAGGCCGGCTCCAGTCAGGCGCCTTGGCCACGCTCAACAAGACCCTTATATCGTCGGCCGCCGCCCGCTCGACCAGGGCGTCCAGTTCGTCGAATCGAAATTCATCGTAGCGGCCGGGAGCCGGTTCATAGACCTTCCACGATACCTGCACCTTCACCCAGCCGACGTTCAGCGTCTGCAAGTGGCCGAAAATAGCGTCCACATCTTCTCGGTGGAGGTGGATCTGCACCCCGATCCCGTCGCGGTTGAGAGAAGGGCCATCATAATGGGAAAAGGCCGGCGTCGGCGAAGGGAGCGCCGGCGTCGTTCCCGGCGCGGGATAGGGCGCCGTCTCAGTCGCCGCGTCGGCCGCCGTCAGCGGCAGATAGGCCGACCCTGTCTGAGCGCGCGGCGGGGCAGTGAGCGTTGTCGGCTCTTGCGGCGCCTCGGTAGCGGTTTGGGGCTCGGCCGTTGCCGTCGGAGAGGGGTCTGAGCGGCATGCGCTCGCCAGCCCTGCTGTCAGGAGGAGGGCAACGATGATTGTCCGTTTGAGCATGGCCCCCGATTCTAGTGCGCTCCGGCCGGGCCTTCAACGGCTGCTCACCCTGCGCTTAGTTGCACCCGGTGGTAGAATGCAGCCACTGTACGATATGAAGGAGCAGCATCCATTGTGAAGCGGTATCCGGTTCCGGCCGAAAAGACGCGTGCCGAGCTGCGCGTGAAGAACTCCCGTTTTATCGCCACCGTCGCCCCCGTCTTTTCGGTAAAAGAGGCGAAGGCCTTTATCGGCCGCATCCGCGACGAATTTGCGGACGCCACCCACAACGTGCCCGCCTACGTCGTCGGTCACGGTGCGGCCGTGACCGCCCACTGCAACGATGATGGCGAACCGGCGGGGACGGCCGGACGGCCGGTCCTGGCCGTGTTAAAGGGTAGCGGCCTGGGCGATGCCGCCATTGTCGTCACCCGCTATTTCGGGGGCACGAAGCTGGGCACCGGCGGTCTCGTGCGCGCCTACGGAGACGCCGCCCGTCTCGTGCTGGAGCAGACGCCCCGGGCGATGAAAACGCTGGCCCACACCGTGAGGATGAGCGTCCCTTATCCCCTCTTCGAGCAGGTGCGCCTGCTTGTGGCGGCGCACGACGGCCAGATTCTCGACGAGACGTTTGCCGCGGACGTGACCGTCACCGCGCGCTTTGCCGTTGAAAAATTCCCCGCCTTCCAGGCCGCCTTACAAGAGCTATCTAATGGGCAGTTGCAGCCGGAGATCGTCGTTGCTGACGAAGAGGTGCTCCTGTAAAAGGGGGGCGGCCGTTACGCAAAAGCCGTGCGCAGGCGCTCCACCCAATTTTTCCCCATGATTCTGGCGACGTGATCCGTGTCGTATGCGTACTTTTCTTGGAGCACGTCGCCGATCTTGCGCAGATCGGCGATGCTGTCGATCTCGGCCGGCACGTCGTCCCGGCCGAATCCGCCGTCCATGTCGCTGCCGATGCCCACGTGGTCGGCGCTCCCCAGCAACTGGCAGACGTGGTCGACGTGCGCCGCCACGTCATCCAGCGTCACGCTCTCCTTTGCATCGCTCTTCCGGTAGCCTGCTTTCAGAAAGTGGTTGTTCATGACCACGCCCATGACGCCGTCCCGCTCGGCCAGACGGCGTATCTGCTCGTCGCTCAGTTGCCGGTTGCCCGGTACCAGGGCGCGGGCGTTGCTGTGGCTGGCGATGACCACGCCTTCATAACGGTCGGCCGCCTCAAAGGTCGCTTCCTCGCTGAGGTGGGTGACGTCGAGGATCATCCCGAGGTCGGCCATGATCTCCATGAGTGCAAACCCTTCTTCTGTAAACCCGCCTCCGCCTCGCCAGGCGCCGTGAGCGTACAGCGTGTCGTCCCAGGCCGGGCCGATGACGCGCACGCCGCGCTCGTACCACTCTTCCACTTCTTCCGGCGTGCGCACGGGATCGGCCCCCTCCATCAACAGGACGATGCCCAGCAACGGCTCCTCGCCCTCCTCATGGCTGGCCAACACCTCCTCCAGCGACTCGCCATCTTCCACCAGACGTACCTGCTCCACCTCGTCGGCCAGCCGGCGATAATAATCAATCTGCTCCTCGGCCGCCCGGTATGCCTGGTCGGCGTCTTCGTACACCAGGCGCACGTTCGCCGGTTCCTTACGGTTTTTCTGCCGATTGCTTCGCGCCGGTAGGACGAAGAGCGTGCCGAAGATGAGGCCGACGTCCGATTTCAACAGTTCGGGAATCGTCGTCGTAATCGTCCCGTGAGGGTGATCGCGTACCCGTTTTTCACGCTCGCGCGCTTCGCTCAGTTCCAGCCGCAGGTCGCGGCCGTAGCGCAGAGCGTTGTAGGCGAGATCGAGGTGAGCGTCGACGATAAACATAGACAATCCTTCGCGCAACGTTTTCACTATGGTCTGCACATTGTATCCACAGCG
>JAWVYQ010000163.1:0-7278 GCA_033722615.1 Promineifilaceae bacterium (SeqCode) | reverse complement strand
TGCTCGTTGGAACGATTGTCAAGGGGAAAGTCTGGAGCAGATGCTATCATGCCTGATAGGGGGCGTCAACCAACAACCGGCCTCGTCAGGTAAGCAGCCCGGAGCCCGACTCTGAGTGCGGCAACGGTGGCGGCGTTCGCCCCCTTGCGCGCCGCGGCGCCTCCGGGAAGGGTGGGAATTAGAGGCGGAAGAGACGGCGGCGCAGCCCCGGTCGGCGCAGATAGGCGATGTGGTCACCCAGACGTCCCGGCCGGAAACCGAAGGAATGGAGCACGGAATCCACCGGCGCCACTTCGGGGACCGAAAAGCGGTCCATGAAGAAACGGGTGACGGGCGGCCGCGGCCACCAGCCCATGGTCAGGCGGGCGAGGGGGCGGACCAGACGGAGGTCGACCTTCAGGGGGATCCGCCGCAGATCGGCCGCCTCGACGACCATGCGCGCCAGCTCCCGGTAACGCATTTGCTCCTCGCCGGCCACGACGACGGTTTCGTTGCGCAGGTCCGGCCGGTCGAGCACCATCTCCAGACAGCGGACCAGATCGACGACCCACAACGGTTGCAGCACCACCCGCCCGCCGCCCGGAAGCCATACGAAGGGCCAGCTCCACGCCGCCAGGCTGGCGATGACGTTCAGGAAACGGTCTTCGATGCCGAACAACGAAGCGGAACGAACGATGGTATAGGGGATGCCGCTGCGCTCAATGCGCCGCTCCGCCTGTCCCTTGGCGCGCAACAGCGGGTAGAGGGAGTTCGGGTCGGCGCCGATGCGGCTGAGCAAGATCAAGTATTGTACGCCGGCGCGCTCGCTCTCTTCCAGCAGGCGCTCGGTGCCTTCGACGTCGACGTGCTGCACCAGGTGGGCGCGGCCGCGCGCTTCTGCCCCGGCCAGATGAAAGACGATCTCCACGCCCTCCAGCTCCTGGCGCAGGTGCATCGGGTCGTTGATGCGCCCATCGTACACTTTGAACTCTCTTTCCTTTTGCTGCAATCTGTGGAGGAGCGAACGGCCGACGAAGCCGCTCCCTCCGGTGATGAGGATCATACTTCTCCCATTGCCGGGGCCTATTCCCCTGTTATAATCGATGGTCAATCTGCTATGCGTATCTGCCTCATTGGTCCCACGTACCCTTATCGGGGCGGGATTGCCCATTATACTACGCTTTTGGCGCGCCATCTGCGGGAGAGCGGCGAGCACGACGTCTTGCTCATCTCTTTTTCGCGGCAATATCCGGGCTGGCTCTATCGCGGCCGTACGGACCGCGATCCCAGCCGGCGCCCGGTACAGACGGAAGCGGAGTACCTGTTAAACCCTCTCAACCCGCTCACCTGGTGGCGCACGCTGCGCCGCATCGAACAGTGGCGGCCGGACGTCGTCGTGCTGCCCTGGTGGGTCCCTTTCTGGGCCCCCGTGTGGGCCGTGCTCGGCCGGGGCGTCCGCCGGTTGCCCGGCGCGCCGCGGTTGCTCTTTATCTGCCACAACGTTTTGCCCCACGAAAAGGGGACGCTCGGGCAGTGGCTCCTGCCGGCCGTCGTGCGCCATACGCTTGCGCCGGGAGACGGTTTCATCGTTCACGCCCAAAGCAGCGCCGAACGATTGGAGGCGATTTTACCGGAAGCGCGCTTCCGGGTGACCCCCCATCCTTCGTATGCTGCGCTGGGCCGAGACCGAGAGAAGGCGTTGCCCGTTCCCGTCCCCGAGGATCGCCCCCTTCTCCTCTTTGCCGGCTTCGTACGCCCTTATAAAGGACTCGACGTCTTGCTGGAGGCGCTGCCGAGCGTGCTGGCCCGACGCTCCGTCCATCTGTTGGCGGCCGGCGAGTTTTGGGAGGACGTCGAAGGATACCGAGAACAGACGGCGGCGCTGGGTATCGCCGACGCCGTGACCCTGCTGGATGCGTATCTGCCGGATGAGCAGTTGGCGGCCTGTATGGCGGCGGCCGACGTCGTCGTTCTCCCCTATCGGAGCGCCACCCAGAGCGGCGTCGTTCAGCTCGCCTTCGGCTATCAACGGCCGGTGATAACCAGCGACGTCGACGGGCTGCGCGAGGCGGTCGCCCACGAACAAACGGGGTTGTTGGTACCCCCCGAAGATCCGGCCGCCCTGGCGGCGGCCATCAACCGTTTCTTCGACGAGGATCTGGGTGACGCCATGCGGGCCAACATTCAGGCGCAGGCCGGCCGTTTCTCCTGGGAGCGCTTGAGCGCAGCCCTGTTGGATCTGGCGCGCCCGGCGTAGGCCGCCGCGCCTAGCGCCGCGTGATGTGCAGACGCGAAGCCATCACAAAGCGATACGCTTCCTCGCGACCCGCGAAATACTCATCGACCGCCTTGCGACACCCGGACCAATGCTCGTAGTCGTCGACGATGAGCACACCGCCGCTTACCAGTTGGGGAACGATCCGTTCCAGGCAAACCATCACCGAATCGTACCAGTCACAATCGAGGTGGGCCAGCGCCACCGGCTCGTTGACGCGGAGGGTTTCTTCGTAAAAGCCGCGGACCATCTGGATCTGATGTTCCCTGGGAGGAAAGCCGGCATCTCGCAACATTTCTCTAACCCGTTCGTAGAGATTGTCCTGATAACCGTAGTAGGCTTCCCCCTGAATGCCCCGAGCTTTGCCCGAGGCGATTTCTGCATAGCGATTGTGGGCGTCGGAGCCGTCCCGTTCTGAAGGCGCGGGAATCATCTCGAAGGCATCGTACATGTAGAAGGGGCGGGAGGGCTTCTTGGCTGCCGCCATGATGATGGAGGACCCCCCGAGCGCCACGCCCGCTTCGAGGAGTATGCCTTTCCGCCCGTCTGCTTCCACCTCTTCGACGGCCCGATAGAGATCGGCCAGAGCGGACGCTTCCAGGTAGGTCAGGCCCTGCGCTCTGACCTGGCGAATCATCCGGAATGCCCGGCGATCAGAGAAGTACAGGTGTGTAAGGGCCGCGGCGTCGGCCAGCTTCTGGCGAACCTGAGATAGAGGCGAAAACATGGGCGGGCGGTGTCGTTCGTGAGATAAAGAAAGAGAGGGAGGCTGCAGAATGCCTCCCTCTCTTTAGTGCTCAAAGGAGCGTTGGGATCTTAGTCAATGGGCATGGCGTTGTAGTCTTCGCCAACGACGCCGGTGCCAAAGCGGGACTGGATACGAGCGATGGCTACCATCTCGCTGCCGTCAGGCCCGATGATGATGGCGCCGCCACCGAACTGACCGCCGGCATAGCCGAACTCCTCGAGGTCAGCGCTGGTGAATCCAGCTTCCGGTGTGGCCTGGGTCGCGTACGTGTTGAATTTGGCGCCCACGGCGATGGAGCTGTCGTTGGTGTGTGTGCCGACGAGGTTACCATCTTTGTCACGATATTCGACGACGATGTCACCCGGGTCCAGCGCAGCGGAGCCGATGTTCTGAATGGCCATGTAGGCGCGCTGCCGAGCACCGCTCTCCCACTGGGAGACGGTGAAGCGGACGTAGGGGAGGGCCAGCGTGTCTGCGCCGCCCGTGGCGCCGACGAAGGCCGTGGAGTTACCGCTACCGAAGACCTTGCCGATGACGACGATGTCAGCACCGGTGGCTTCGACGGTGGCCGCGCCGCTGAAACCGGCGCTCACACCGGTGGCGTCGCAGGCAATGAAGCTGCGCTTGGCGCCCGGATCGATAGTGGCGCTTTCACTGCCGCCATTGCTGTAGTTGACGGTCACGTTGGCCTGGGCACTCTGGCTGGTGTTCTGAACGGCGTAAGCGGACGTGGCGCCAAAGGCTTCACAGAGCGCGGTCGGCATGTAAATCGTGCCTGCGCCGCTGGTCACACCCTCGAAGGCCGAAGAGGCGCCGCCGGTCGTGGAGAGTTCCATCGACGTGGCAACGATCGGAGCGGGGTCGCTCGTGCTGCTATCCACAGCGCTGATGACGGCCGAACCGTTGAAGGAGCTGGCCGAAATCGCGCCGAGCGTGCCCATGTCATAGTACTGGGCTGCGCCGGCCGGCAGGTCCTCGTGGGTAACCACGATGGGCGGATCCGAGGGGCTGTCGGCGTTGTAGAAGTTGATCGTCAGATCGACCGCGGAGCTGTGCGCGTTCTGAACGGAGAAAACGCTCGTCGTGCTAAACTGGTTCTTCAGAACCGTAGCCAGCAGAACCTCAGAGGCGCCGGCTTCAAAACCGTTAGAAACCGGGCGGTTCTTGACGTCCGGGTCAGAGGAAATCTGAACCAGCGTGGCGAGCACGGGTTGATCCGAGCTCATGACGGCTGAGCCGCTGAAGCCATCGGGAAGCTCGTTCACGTTCCCGACGTAAATGGAAGCGCCGGCGCCGGCCGCCAGCGTGGTATCGATCTGGACGGGGGTGCCGCTGTTTTCGGGATAGAACTCAAAGACGATGGCTGCCTCAGCGTCGCCTACATTCTGGTAGGTGACCGAGGTCGTAAAGCTTGCGTTATACGCAGTGTCCGCAGAGACAGAGCCCACGGCGAGCACTAACAGTGCGCTCACTACGAGTAAGACGAAGGCGAATCGTTTCATGATGGATACTCTCCTTTCAACTAATTTGATCCCAACGATTACTATTTTGCCATCTAGAGCGGTTCCCATCAATAACCCATTCGGAGTATTATGAGTATTAAATCACCTCTTACAGGAGGAATGGGGGGCAAAATTGCGTCTTCAAGACAGTTTAACTACCATTGAGCGGCACACGCTAAAATGACTTTCCGAATTTCCGAGGAGATGCGATGAAAAGCAGATATCCCTATCTGACGTTGTTTGCGCTGGCGCTTTTAGTTCTGGCCGGGTGCGCGGAGGAGTCGTCGCCGGCCGCTACAGGTACCTCTGCGCCGGCCGCCGCCACCGAGGAAGGCCCGCCCCCTGGCACGGCATATCCCGCGGGCGAGGCGTATCCGGCGCCGGCCGCCGAAGACGAGAACGGTTATCCGCCGCCGTACGGCCAGGTTCTCGTCGAGTCCGAGAACAGCCCCACAGTGGACCCGGCGGCGATCATCACGCGGGAGCTGGACAATCCGGTCCCTCCCGATGCGCCGGTGCCTACGCCGGAGCCGGAAAGGGCAACGGTGACCGGACGTGTTCGTTCGAGCATCACGAACGAAATGCTCCAGGCGAAGCCCGTTCGCCTGGCAGAAGTGTATGAAAACGAGATCGGGGACGCCGCTTTTGTGCTCGACGGCGCCAATAGCCCGGGCACCCTTACCGACGTGAACGGCCGCTTCATCTTCCAGAACATCGAGCCCCGAGATTACGTCCTCGTCGTGGGGAACGTCGAGACGAATGATTACGAGATCGTTGCCGCCAGCCCCACGGTCGCTCAGGTGTGGACGGCCGAGGCGGGTCAGATTTTGGACGTAGGCGAGGTAGTCGTCGAGCTGGATTAACTTTGGACGGTTAGCCCTCCGCCAGTTCGCGGTAGAGAGCTTCATGCTGGCGGGCGACGCGCTCGATGGAGAAGGTGTTGCGCACATAGCGGTAGGCGCGGGCGCACATGGCGGCCGTCTCCTCAGCATCGGCCGCCAGCAATTCCAGGATGCCGTATGCAAGGTGCTCGGCGTCGCCCGGCGGCACCAGGCGACCGGTGAGGCCATCTTCAACTAACTCGGTGTTCCCCGAGACCCGCGTGGCGATGACGGGCACACGAGAAGCCATACTTTCCAGGATCACGGTCGGCAACCCCTCCCATAGCGAGGAGCTGGCAAAGAGGTCCATGATTTGCAGGCATTCTTCCACGTCGTCGCGCTTCCCCGTGAAGATGACGCGCTGGCCAATCTCCAGCTCGGCCGCGTAGCTGCGCAACGCCTCCTCCCGTTCTCCGGAACCGATGATCAGGAAATAGGTGTCCGGTCGCTGGCTGATAACGGAAGCGGCCGCTTCCAGCAAAACGTGATACCCCTTTTGTTCCGTCAACCGGCCCACAGTGCCCACGACCGCGGCCCCGGCCGGGATGCCGAGGCTGGCCTTCTTGGCGTCGCGATCCACCGATACGCCCTCAAAGCGGGCAAAGTTGAGCGCGTTGTACCGTTTGTACACCCGTTGTCGCACGAGGCGGGAGACCGGTCGCTTTTGCAGGTTGTCCACGACCTGTTGCGACACGCCCAGTTCGGCGTCAAACAGCAGGGGATAAAGGAGGTTCGTTAACAGAAGGCGGCGGCCCGGCCGTTTCCTCCATTCTCGTTCGTTGTGTACCGTGCGCACCACGGCGCGGGCGCCAAGCCGCCGCCGAAGGAGTAAAGCGACGACGTCGCCAAACTGGCAGTGGCTGTGGATGATGTCGACGCGCCGCCCTCGGAGATACGCGCGGGTTGCCCGCAGCGTCTCGGCGAAACTGCGGTACGGCGCTTCTTCACGCCAGGGGGCGGGCATAAAGGCTTCAACCCCTTCTTCGCGCAACGCGCCCAGCCATCGATCTTCGTTGGGCACCTGGTAAGACCACATCCCGTAGACGATGGGCTCAATCTGACCGTGGTCCAGCGCCCGAGCAAGCTCGACGCCAAAGCGCTCAATGCCCCCCAGCGGACCTTCTACGGCGAAGCCGCTTAATATCTCCAGAACACGAATGGCTCTCATCGTCTCTCGTCTGCACCCGTCTCACTGCGCTGTGCACCGTGCTCCGCCACACGCATCGCAACGTGCTCGGCGATCAGCGTTCCCACCCGCGCGGCCTCCGCGACGATGGGGTCGAGCCGCCGGGGCAACGTGGCCCGCAGCTTTTCTCGCTCGCGCCACAATTCACCCAGTAGGGCGCGCAACTTCTCCTCACTTACTTCCTCGATCTCGATGACCCACTCTTCCAGGCCTAACATGCGCATTACACCCCGCGTCTTGGGCTGGTACTGGATTGTAATGGCCGGCACGGACTCTGTCAGGGCAAAGATGTTCGAATGGAGGCGGGTACCCATGAAGAGATCCATGCAGCCGTAAGCGGCTTTCAGGTCGGCCGTCGTCGTTTCCTCCTCGACGAGGGTGACGGCATCGCCCAGATCGGCCAGCGAGGCGTGGACGCGCCGGGCGGGGACGACGTCGTCGTCCGCGGCTGTCGGGCCGCGCACCTGAGCGAAGAGAACGCAGCGGCCGCCGTAATCGTCGACGAAGGCGCGGGCGGCCGCCGCGACGGCCGTTTCGTACGCTTCCTGGCCCGTGAATCGTCGCGCCTGCGCCCCCCAATTGATCAGGGTGATGCCCAGCAGCGGCCGTTCCTCGGGGTCCACGCCGCTCCGCCGGAGGAGTTTACGGCCCCGGGTGCGGGGCGCCGGCCGTAGCGCAAAAGCTAGGTCGGGCACCAGGCGACAGCC
>JAWVYQ010000162.1:0-7314 GCA_033722615.1 Promineifilaceae bacterium (SeqCode) | reverse complement strand
GGCGTGCAGGCCACCGTCGTCGGCAAGCCAGACCCTCACCTCTTCCGCGCGGCCGTCGCCCGCCTCGGCCGGCCGGCGGAGCAAACGGCCATGATCGGCGACCGGCTGGAGACAGACGTCGTGGGCGCCCGGCGCGCGGGGCTGAAGGCGATTCTGGTGGAGACCGGAGTAGATGGCGCCCATACGGTGGCAGAGAAGGGGATCGAGCCGGACGCTGTCTTTTCCGACTTGCGCGCGTTAGCCGCTGCCTGGCAGGAGGCCATCGCGAGATCGGAGGACGGGTAAGCGGCTTCCTGACCAATTGCCCTTCCTTTCTCCTCCCCTGTAGAATACGCCTGTGATGAAACGATGGGTTTTCCTTCTGTTAAGTTTCCTTTCGACCGCCATTTTCTTGATGGCGTGCGCGCAAGAGGAGCAGGCGGAGCCGACGGCAACGGCAACGCCTCCTGCCTCGGCAGCGACCGTTACCCGGAACACCGTCCGTGAAGTGGTCATTACCGTTACCCCGAGAGCGACGCCTGCCCCGGCTCGGGCTGGCGCCGTCCGCCCTCTTCTTTCCGGACCCACGCCCACGGCCTTTCCCCTGCCGACGCGCTCCACGGACGTCAACGTCGTCACCCGCGTCGTCGAGGACGAACCACGCCCAGAAGAGGGCGCGCCCGCGAGTAGCCGCCTTGCCGTTCCGGCCGATGAGGAGCAGGTAGGCGCCAGCGAGCATTTCACCTTTTACGCGGAGGCGGGGGCGCAGGTGCCGCCGGAGGTGGGGGCCAGGGCCGAGGAGATTCTGGAATACGTTTCCCGTCGGCTGGGAGTCGCCTACCCGGGCTCTATCGACGTGTTACTCCGCGAGCCCCCCGGCGTCCCCTGCCCCCCGCGCGGCATGACCCTTTCGCAGCCTCCCAGAGATTTACAGGAAGCGCCCATCATCTATGTCTTTGCCGGCGACGAGACGACCCGCGAGCAGATAGAGGGCGTCCTGGCCCACGAGGTGGCCCACGTCTTGCACGCCCGCGCTCTGGCGCAGGGGCTAAGTGGGAATCGCGCCCTCGACGAAGGATTTGCCCACTGGCTGTCGGCCGATTACGTCGCTGCCTGGTATGGTGTTTCCTCATACGACACCCTCGTGCGCGGTTACGTGGAGGCCGGCACCTACCTGCCGCTGTATGAGCACTTCGAACTGCGTTCCGTCTACGCAGATCTGGGCACCGACGCGGCCGATTGCCTGCAGCGCCGCGATCAACTGTACAGCCAGTGGGGATCGTTCATCGACTTCCTCATCGAAACGTATGGGATGGAGTCGTTCCGGGAGCTGATGGAGAGCCCCACCAGGGAACGGTCGGCCGAGGAAGTGAGCATCCGGCCGCCCGACTACGAGGGCGTCTACGGGCTGGCGCTCAACCAGTTGGAAGCGGCTTGGCTCCGCCACCTGCTCCGGTAAGATGACGGCTGCACGGGCGCATGATCGCGATCAATTTTTCCGGGTCTGGCGAAAGCGACAACCGCACCACTCTGGCATACGGATCGAGAGACTAGGAACTCTGCTCTAGTTGCCCAAGTTTAGCGTCAATCAAAGCAACCAACTCCGATGCTCGCTTCTGTTCTCGCCCGCGCCTGATAGCTGCCTGTACAAGGTCATCGGGTAACCCGGAACTTAGCTTTCGCAATTCTTCTCCTGCTCTCCGCGCCGTGAGCGCACCGCTGGCAGGATGGTGATGCACCATACTCGCGATTTCGATCGCCTGTTCCGCTTCGAGCAGAAGGCCGGCGTGCAGCGCCAAGTAGAGGAGACGAGGAAGCCGTTGGCTATCGCGCAATAAAGAAAGCCCATCACGAAAATGACGGCGGGCTTCATTTGCCTGGCCCAACCCGGCCGCGACAATGCCCCGCTCTATTGCCAAGTCACGCCGGTGGGAGGGAAAGTCGCGGAGCAGCTTCTCCATGTTCTCTACCTGCTCCAGATATCCGCTCGCCCGCTCAAAGTCGTCTTGCTCACAGGCGAACCGGCTTAGATCAAACAGCACATCTGCTATCACCGTTTGTCGACCACTTCGCCGGGCAACCTCAAGCGCTTCGTCGAGAGATGAGTTTGCCTCCTCGTCCTCATCTAGAGCCCACGATACCCTTCCAAGAACGCGCAACCCATAAGCGATCGACTGATCGAAACCAACAGTGCGCGCTGTTTCTAGATAGCGTTGCCCATATGTGTGCGCCCGCTCGTAATTGGCGTCTTGCAGGTGCGCCAGGGCAGCTCGGTGGAGCGCGCCGAGATAGAGAACGGGGTTCTCCTCCGCCGGAACGGTGCGCAGCACCTCTTCCAGGTCGACAATCGCCTCCTGTACCTGTCCGATCTGCCGGACTGCATCTGCCCGAGTTGTCAGCGCATGTCCCAGGTCAGCCGGCTTCTGCAACGGCCGGAGTAGCCCAACTGCTTCGTCCGCAATCCGGGCGCTTTCTTCCGGACTAGAACTCACCATGTACAGTGCCTGCCAGGAGAGCAAATTGCCCAGAAGGCGTTGTAGCGCTGGCTCGCCCGAATTGGACATGGCCGGACGTAGAAGGGCGATTGTCTCCGCGAAAATCGTTTTCCCCTCTTGCCAGCGGTCGCTGCCGTAGAAGAACGTCGCCAGGGCAGGCGTCATGCGAGCAAGGATTTCATAGTTTCCTTCCGTAGCGGCCGCCTGCCAGGCGTGCCGGATGTTTTCCATTGTTCGTGCCAACTTCTGCACATTTTCGGGGTCAAATATCCCTTCCATGCCCACCGCTTCCACGATCCCTGCATAATGGCGGTAATGACGCTTCACACTTTCTGCTGCATTCTCTGGCTTCTCCCACAGCTTCTTGGACGCATATTGACGCAGCAGTTCATGCCAACCGTAGCGCCCGTCGCCTTGGCGTACGAGAAGCGATTTGTCCATGAGAGAAAGGAGCATGGGCGCCGTAGCGCCGGCTACCGCTTCAGCCGCGGCTATGTCAAAGCTGGCGCGGAAGACGGACAGCCGTGCCAAAATATCTCGCTCAGAAGGCTGGAGCAACTGCCAGGAGTGGTCGAAGACGGCGCGCATGCTCCGGTGGCGCTCCGGTATGTCACTCGCGGGCGCGGCGAGAATTTCCAGGGAGTGGTGCAGTCGCTCTACTAATTGGTCGGCCGCGAAAAGGCGTATGCCGGCTGCCGCCAGTTCGATGGCCAGGGGCAGACCCCCGACAAAGCGGCAGATCTCGTCAATGGCCTGGCGTTCAGCCGTTTGTGGATCGAAATCGGGTGAAAGGCGACGGCTATGGTAAAGGAAGAGTTGAGGCGCATCGGCCGTTGCCTGGCTCGGTGCTTCCACCGCCAGCCCCTCTACCTCCATCAGCCACTCCCAGCGCAATCGCAATCGCTCTCGCGAGGTAACAATCAACTTCACGTCAGGTGCAGCTTCTAGGATCTGCACGACTAATGACGTATCCGGCAGCAGGTGCTCGTAATTGTCTAGGATGAGAAGCAGCTCCTTATCGCGCAGATAGTCCACGACCTGTTCGTCCTGGGAGCGCTCGCCGGAGAATTGATAGCCGATCGCGCCGGCTACGGCGCTGGCAAGATAAGCTGCGGAAGAAAGACCGGTCAGCGGGACGAAGAAAGTACCGTCGAGAAAGCGTGCCGAGGCAGCTTTCGCCGCTTCCACTGCCAGCCGCGTCTTGCCAACACCGCCCAAGCCGACGATGGACAGAAGACGCACCTCGCCGTCCGCCAGCAGCTCCTGCAACTGTGCCAGCTCCTTCTCCCGCCCTAAGAGCGTTGTCGCCTGTTCCGGTAGATTGTTCCGGGGCTGCGTTCGGAGCCGCTGAATTCGCTCATACAGCGCGTCGGTCTCCGCCATGGGCTCCACCCCCAGATCCTCGGCCAGTATCTGGCGGCACTGCTCGTACTGGGCCAATGCCGCAGCCCACTCTTCTTGCCGCGCCAGGAGCAACATCAATTGGCGATGCGCTTGCTCGCGCCAGGGCTCTATGGAAAGCAGGCGGCGCAAAACTGTCGTTGCCGCTCTCCAATCTGCCCGCTCCGCATAATGGTCGGCTAGTGCGCCAAGGGATTGCAGCAGGAGCAGGCGGAGACGCTCCTGCTCGCCGCGGAGCCACGCTTCCGCCTCAGGAGCGTCGTCCAGAGTCAGCCCGGCCAGGAAATCATCCTGGTAGAGGGCCACGGCTTCTTCCAGCGCCTGCGGATTGTCACCGTGTTCTGCGCTGGCTTCAAAAGCAGCGACGTCTATCCAGTGCGCCCGGCCGTGGGCAAACGCTGCCCGCTTGCGCGTCACCTCAAAGTAGCCGGGAAGGAGTTGCTGTACGTTGTGTAGAGCCACCCGGAGGCTGGCGCGCGCCCGTTTGCCCGTTTTCTCCCCCCATAGCATTCCGGCCAATCTCTCCCGTGACTGCGGTCCTTCGTTCAGCGCCAGGTAACAGACCAGTGCCAAAGCCTTGTCAGACACAAAATCGGTCACCGCCGTACCATCCAACACAACGCGCGCCTGGCTCAAGAGCCTTAATTCGAGCATAACTTTGCTCCCGCTTTCATCCACCCGACAGTGCTAAACGAAGCGCCATCGATAATGCTGTTCCCGCTAAAGTGCCCCTATGCGATTGATAGTGATGTCGAGATCCGCCTGGATAAGCGATTAAATTACATCTCTTTCAGATTATAACACAATCCTACGAACTATGTTGTTATGTGCTCCGCGTTGTGCAACTCCCCACGATTACGGGAAATAGATCCCGCCTGAGCGTCCGCCACTCAAGCCACTTAACGATGAGTTAACGATCCGCTTCTAGCCTGAGAAGGACACGTTACCAGAGCCTATCCCTCAAGAGGGGATTAATCTTACTGGAGGTGAGACGCTGCAAGAAACTGAAGAAGCAAGGCATGTATGATTGTGACCTTAACAAAAATCAGCTTCGGACGAAGGAGGCCGACAAAATGAAAAGGAACAGAATCGTCATCCTGATATTAGTAGTTGCGATATTGATTGCAGGTACAACAGGAGCTGCGCTCGCTGACGATCCGGCCGAAAGTGGGCCGCCCCCAACCGCAAATTGCGTCGGCACGCTTACCAGCGCGTCAGATTCAAACGGTGAAGAGGTCCCGGCAGCAGTCCAACTCTTCAACTCGAAAGGAATACCGTTTGGTTTGTGGATTGAATATGTGGCTGAACATTCTGGCACTTTGCAAGAATGCCAACAACTTGCCAGGGCTGTCCTGTTTTGTGTCGCGGCTGCTCCTACCACCGACGATGCACTGGCTTGTCTAGAAAACTGATTCACCCAGCCGTTGGGGCGAATGAACAAAAATAATAGGAGGACCATTCCATGCGCAAGATAACCCTTTTGCTGATTGTTTTACTTTTCGCAGCCTTCATCGCCGCGGATGCATCCGCAGACGGTAATAGCAGCGTCGCCTACACCTGGACGGTGACCAACCTTGGCCAGCGGTTTGGAGCCGGCGGCCCTCTGTTCGAGGACGGAACCGCGGCCGGCAACGCCCCGTTCTCGGCCGAGAACGGGCAAGTGATCTTTCACCTCAAACCGGTTAGCTGGCAGGAGTACATCATCGAGGGCCACCCACACGTAGATATCTGCTTTGAGCCGCGGGTGATCAAGGGTACGCCGCCTTATCCTATAACCCCGTTCTGCCTTTCCGATGTAGGCCAGGGGCCGCTTCCGGTAACGGACGGACCAGTCATTACAACCACTCCCGTCGGCGACGTTCTGACGCGCATTACGCCGGTCAATTAACCGGGTTACACCCAAGTACGGGCAGGCGCCGGCCGGCGCGAAGGGCACCTTCTCGCGCTGGGGAGAGTCTCGCGAGCGCCGTCGCGCCTGCCCGCGTGCTCTTAGCGACGACGGCCTGCAGCGCGCGACAAGACATCAATCATCACCGAGCGAGTCCCATGCCCCATTCTAGAAGCTATTACGCGTACGTAGTGCGCGGTTGGTCAGAAGATGGAAACGATGAAGCCCAAGGTGTCACCTGGCGCTTCCGGTTAAAAGATCTACAGACCGGAGATGAGCACGGCTTTACCACTGTGCACGAGTTGACCACTTTTCTCAGGCAGGCGTTCGCACAGCATGATGATGGCAACGCTTCTCCATAAAACTGTGTCGGTCGTTACGAAACCTCCGATTGTACGTGGGAGTAAGCCAACGGGAAAAGGGCGTAAAACATCGCCCCTTTGAGCAGCTTGGCCAGGTCGACCTGATCTTGCGGGGTGTGCACGTACTGCTCTTCCATGGGGCCGAAGCCCAGGGTGGGAATGCCGGCCGCGCCGGCCGAGTAGGTGCCGTTGGTGCTGAACTTCCACACGTCCACCGGCGGCGCTTCGCCCCACAACGCGGCGCACGTCAGCTTCCCCGCTTCCAGCAGCGGGTCGTCCAAGGACAGCAACCAGCCGGGGAAAAAGGCCGGCCCGCTGAGATCGACCCCCGTCCACGTCCGGACGGGCTGGTCGGGGACGCGGACGGTTGCGCCCAGCCCGCCGACGGCCGCCTCAATTTCGGCCATGATGCTTTCCGCCGTTTCCCCCGGCGTCAGCCGGCGGTCGACGGTGACTTCGCACCATCCGGGCACGCTGTTGTGCGTGTGGGGCGAGGTGATAACGGTCACCACCTGTGTGCCCGGTCCCAGAACGGGATCGGCCGGCAGGTCGGCCGTCATTTCCTCCAGGGCGTGGAGGACGGGCCGCATCTTGAGAATGGCGTTTTCGCCAAGTTCCGGCGTGCTGGCGTGGGCGGCCTTGCCCTGCACGCGCACCTTGACCTCGCACCGGCCGCGATGCCCGCGGCGCAGCGTCAGATCGGTGGCTTCGGCCAGGAGCACGGCGTCGGGGAGGGGCAGGCCTTCTTCCTCGACGAGGTGGCGCATGGCGAACCCTTCGGCGTCCTCTTCCAGCGTCGACCCTTTGACCGTGATCGTGCACTCCCCGGTGAGCCCCAGATCGGCCGCCAGGCGCGCCCCATAGACGATGGAAGCGACGCCGCCCTTGCAATCGGAAGCGCCCAGGCCGTACAGTTTGCCGTCGACGATGGTCGGCTCGAGCGGGGGGTGGGGCCACGCCGCCTCGTCGGCGATCTCGTTTTCGTCCAGGTGGGCGTCGTAGAGAAGGCGCAGCGGGCCGTCGCCAACGCGGGCGAGGGCGTTGCCGGCCCCGTCCATCTCGACGGCGTCAAAGCCGGCGGCGCGCATTTCGGCCAACGTGCGCTCCACGGCCGGCCCCTCCTCGCCCGTATAGCTCTTGATGCGAATCAGGTCGCCGAGAAAGCTGATCTGGCTCTGGTGAACGTCTT
>JAWVYQ010000161.1:0-7336 GCA_033722615.1 Promineifilaceae bacterium (SeqCode) | reverse complement strand
ACCTCGGGCAGACGGCCGCCGCTTTTTATCTGGCCATCTATTTCGTGACCACGCTCAGCGCCTTCGGCGTCGTCACCTGGCTCTCCACGGCCGAAGGGGAAGCCGATACGCTGGACGATTACCGCGGCCTCTTCCGGCGCAGCCCCCACCTGGCCGGCATCTTCACCATCGCCCTCCTCTCTCTGGCCGGCATTCCCCCTACGGCCGGCCTCGTCAGCAAAGTATACGTCGCCATGGCCGGCGTCTCCGTCTCTCTTTGGCTGCCGCTGCTGGTGCTGGTCGCCGGCAGCGTCGCCGGCGTCTTTTACTACATGCGCATCGTCATCACCATGTGGCGCGACCCGGCCGGGGACGAGCGGGCCGTGACCTTCACTGCCGGCCATGCACCGACCGGCTATCTGATCCTCAACGGCCTGACGCTGGCCCTGCTCGCCCTGGGCGTCTACCCCTTCTTCCTGATCCAGATCATCGAACGGGCCCTGGGCGCCGGCGGCTGAGCCGGGCCGAAGAACGATCAGCCCAGAGTAAAGTGGCTCTATCCGGGTTGGACGGCCAGCCAGGCGAGAAGGGCCAGCAGCGGAAGAAAGGTGATCACGGCCCCCCACGAGCGCTGCCGCGCGAGATAGAGCAGGCGCGGCGGTCCAAACAGCAAGAGGTATAGGCCCAGGAAGAGAAGGAAGAGCAGGGCCGAGAACGCCGGCGGCCCGAAACGAGCGGTCACCGCCTGCAGGACGGCCGTCATCATAATCGCCATCAGATTGACGCCGAGCAGCGCCAGTAAGGAAACGGCTGCGCGCCGGCCGCTGCCGGGCGCCAGGTCTGGCTCCGTTTCGGCCGTCATCACCAGCACGTAAATCAGGCTCAAGCCGAACCAGCTCGCCGGCGTCAGCAGCAAATAGACCGTCACCGACGGCTCGTCCAACAGCCCCCGGTTGACGGCCACAACCGAATCGAGAAAGCCGGCAATGTAACTAACCGCCGCCGTCAGCGCGAAGCTGAAGATGACGGCCAGCACCGTCAGCGGCCGGGGCTTGAGGAGAGAAGAGAGCGGTGGGCGGGCGGGCGCCCGCGAGCGCAGGCGCTTAACCCCGTAAACGGCCAGACAGAAAACGGCAAAGAAGAGGCCGGCGATGACCGAGTTCATAAAAGAAAAGGCCTGGAAACGGCTGGACAGAGCAGGCAGCAGCAAAAAGGCCAGCCCGGCCGCCAGAAGATCGCTGAGAAGGGGAAGTACGTGTCGCATTGTTTGCCTCCATGAGTTGCATTACTCCCCGCTGGCCCGCAAAACGGCTTCTATCGCCGCCCGGTTGGCCTCCCAATCGACGGCCGTGGCGCTGGGCAGCAAGACGACGATAGACGGAAACCCCTGGCCGTCGGCCCAGTTGCTGGCATCACCCGGAACCGTCTGCCCGGCATAACTTTCGAACCGCTCCCGCTGATAACGGGCGGCTCGCGCATACTGTTCGGCCAGCGACTGCGAGGCCGCGCTCAATTGCCCGCAGCCGCCCGGCGACACCAGGCCGCCAGAGGCGCGCGCTTCCCAAAAAACAACGGCCGCCGGCTCGACAAACAGCAGGAATTCCGCCACCGCCTGGGTCTCCGGTTCGGAAAACGGTTGCGGGCCGCCGGCGCCGGGTATCGTGCGCCCTTCAATCTCGGGGTTCGGCGTCCAGTCGCAATCCCAATTGCGGTTAAGGTCGACGCCGTTGGCGTTGAGACGGCCTGGAAGAGCGCCCGGATCGTAAACGCTGTCGGGGTTCATCGACAGAATGACGTAAAGGGTGACGCCCACCGGGACGGCCTCCGGCGTCTTGCGGAAATAATCGACCGTCTGCTCTGCCAAGCGCACCGAACTGGGAGCAAACCCGGCGTGTAGGCCGCCGACGAAGACCACAGCCCGCGGCCCATCGCCAAAACGCGCCGCCTCGATCGGTTGATCCTCGACTGAGTAACCGAGAATGAGCTTTTCCGGTTGGCTTGGCGGCACAGCGGACGCCGTCGGAGAAGGCGTCGACGAGGGAGCGGGCGTTATCGACGGTGTCGGCGACGGCCGTTCCGTCGTCGTCACCGGCGGTGTGGCAGAAGGGGTAGAGGAAGGTGTGACCGTAATCCCGTCGCCAACCGGCGCTCGGGTGATGACGACCGCGGCGGCCGGCTCGCCACCTCCCGGTTCCTCTGGCCCCGTGCTCGACAATCGTCCCATCAAAAAGATGGTCAACAGGAAGGCGCCGCCGACGGCGGCGATGAACAGCAGAAAACCGGTGACGATCAGGACCAGAGCCTCCTGCCCATTGCCGCCCGTGGGCGACAGCGGATGACCACAGTGGGCGCAGAAAGAAGCCTCGGCCGGCTGGGGTTCTTTGCAATTTGGGCAAACGATCTGTCTCACCCGTGACTCCTCAACTTCCCTTTTTCGCTGGCGGTCGAGCATTGTTGAGGCGATCATAACGCCTAACGGCCGTTGTTGCGACTCTCACTTCTCGGGCGATTCCATTTCTTCTATAGCGAAACGGCCGTCGCCACAGCCGCATCTTTCCGCGCTATTCAGTTGAGGTGCGGACGGCTCGCTCCTGTCGCCCAGACGGTTTCAGCCGGCTGCCTCGTCCGTGGGTGGCGCCAGACTGATGATGACGTCGCCGGCCTTGGGGTTCGGCCGGTTGTCGGCCGAGTAGACGCGCAATTTCTTCTTAGGCGTCACGGCGAACAGAGGCACCATGTCGCCTTCATAGTGCTCGACCAGATCCTCGTAAGTAAATTGCGGCGTTAATTTTGTTGCCTTGACCTCGGCCCCGTTCCAAAACTGTTCCATCAGGTAATTGTACGTTGTCTCGGAACCGAAAAGATAGCGGCCGGTGAGATGCTGCGGCGGTTCGGACACCCGCTCTTCCATAGAACTGCCATTTTCCGGAACAGGCAACTGGTACACTTCAGCACGGCTAAACACTTCCGGAAAGTGTAGGGCAGCCAACGAATTCACTTCATTGTTAGACGTCATCGCCAGCAGACGGCCGATGCCCCACAGGTCCAGTTCCTGCAACACTTCCTCCGAATACGCATTTCCGTGATGGGCGTTCAACCCCTGCAGCCGCGCCTGGCGAACGTTGGTCCGGTTGGTATCCAGTAACATCACCTCAAAACCGTGCTCTTTGAGCACGCCGGCCATCGCTCGCGCCAGCCCGTGAGCGCCCACGATAAGCACACCCTGGGGATCCTCCTCCGCCAGACCCAGCCGGCGCGCCATTGGCCCGGCCGTGAGCCCGTAGAAGGCAACTGTGCCCATAATGACCAGGAACGTCAGGGGCACCAGCTCTTCCGCTCCCGCGTGCCCGGCCGCCACCAGTTCAAAAGCGAAAATCGATGCCACGGAGGCCGCCACAATACCTCTGGGCGCCATCCACGTCATGAACAGCCGCTGCCCGCGCTCCATGTCTGACCCCCACGTGGAGAGCAAGACGGCCAGCGGGCGGGCGATGACGATGAGGACGGCGAGGAACAACAAGCTCTCCCAGCCAAGCCCTAAAATTACCGCAGGATCCAGGCGCGCCGATAGTAATATAAAGAGCGTGCCAACCAGCAGCACCTGTAGATTTTCTTTGAACTCCTCGATATGTTTCACCGAAACCCACTCCTGGTTCGCCAGCACCAGCCCCATGATCGTCACTGTGAGTAACCCGGCTTCCGGGTGAAGCCAGTTGGAAAGGGCAAAAGCGCCCACAACGAGCATCAGCGTAACGGCGTTCTCCAGATGATCGGGGACGAGAAAACGGTAGAACAGGAAAATGAGGATGACTGCACCGGCAATGCCGACCAGCACGCCAATAATTATCGTGTTCACCACCCCGCCGATCACCACGCTGGTGGCCTGCTCGAACTCGCCGGCCAGAATCGCCTCAAAAATGAGCACAGCCAGCACGGCGCCCACCGGGTCGATCAAGATACCCTCCCACTTGAGGGCCGGGCCCACCTGCCCTGTTGGCTGGATCTGGCGCAGCAGCGGTGCGATAACGGTAGGCCCCGTCACGATAAGGATGGCGCCCAACAACACCGACAGATCCCAATCCAGCCCCATGATGAAGTGAGCGGCGAGCGCGGCCACGGTCCAGGTGACCAGTGCGCCGATGGAGATCAGGCGAAAAATGACGCCCCCAACGTATGGCAGCTCTCCCAGGCGTAGCGTTAACCCCCCCTCAAACAGGATGATGGCCACCGAAATCGAGACGATGGGAAATAGCAGCGAGCCGAAAAGCTGATCGGGATCAATGAGGCCAGTCACCGGACCGGCCACCGCGCCAAACAACAATAGCAACAAAATTGAGGGCAACCGTAGACGCCAGGCTAACCATTGCGAACCGACGGCAAAGACGGCGATGGCAGCCAGACCAAAAAGTAGATGTTCCGACAAAATGATTCTCCTTTCACGCTTCAGTTGGTGGGCCGTTGACTCAGCTCTGCAAACCGCAGCCAAGGCGAACCGACGGACAGACGCGCGGTCGCCATCGCGCGACCGTTGCCTGCAAGCCCACATTATTGTCTATGATTTGTAAAGGTGTTAATGGATTAATCGTGTTCATATGAAATTTTAACGCACCGTGATGGGAATGTCATCAGGCTAACCCAAGGTTACGCGCCGACCCAAAACGAGGACTCTCCCAAATCGGCGCTCGCGCTGGCCAACCTGCTCCTCCATCTTGCTGATAAGTTTAGTAGCAATAGCCGATTTTTGGTAGCAACAACCCTTTCTTCGTAGCGCCAGCCCTTTCTTCGTAGCGCCAGCCCTTTCTTCGTAGCGCCAGCCCTTTTCTGCTATACTCATATGTAGGGATGTACATTTTGCGATTCGTGGAAGCGGTTCAGGCCAGGGATAAGGTACGATGAGTAATGTGAACGTGTTGATCGTTGACGACCATCCGATGTTTCGCCAGGGATTGCGCGATTTGGTGGAAACGGATCCTGATTTGGCCGTCATCGGCGAAGCCTCCGACGGGGAGACGGCGCTGGCGATGGCCGACGAGATGGATCCAGATGTGATCCTGATGGACATTAACCTGCCAACCATCAACGGTCTACAGGTCACGCGCGAGCTCAAGAACCAGAGTCCTGAGATCAACGTCATCATGATCACAGGATACGACGACGCAGAGCAAGTCTTCCACGCTTTTCGGGCCGGAGCCTCCGCCTACTGTCCCAAAGACGTCAGTCCGCAGGAGCTGCTAGGGACGATCTACGCCGTTCATGACGGCTATTTCGTCGTCGGGGACCGCCAGATGACGCATGACCAACTCATCGACTGGATAGAAGAGAAGGTCGGCGGCATGCCCGGTAGCCTGCCTCAGGATGACGAAGAAGTCTTTGAGCCCCTGACGCCTCGCCAGATGGAAGTCCTGGAACTGGTGACCCGCGGTATGACCAACAAGGAGATCGCGCTGAAGCTGGGCATCAGTCACCAGACGGTGAAAAATCACATGACGGCCATTCTGCGCAAGCTGCGCTGTCAGGATCGCACTCAGGCCGCCGTCTACGCCCTCAGCCACGGCTGGATCCGTCTCGACGAGCATCACGACTAAAGGCCCTCTGCTGCCGCCCGCTCCACGACCCCCGCAATGAAGATCTTCTACCACGACCACTTCGTGCTGCCCTTGCCAGAGGGACACCGCTTCCCCATGAGCAAATACGCTTTGTTGCGCCGGCGGGTGGTGGAAGCTTCCCTTACCACGCCGGACGCCATGCGCGTCCCCCGTGCCGCCACCGACGACGCAATCCGGCGCGCTCACACGGCCGCCTACCTGCGCAAGGTTAAGGACGGATCGCTAACGCCACGAGAGGTGCGGCGCATCGGCTTTCCCTGGTCCTTGCAACTTGTGGAGCGCTCACGGCGATCCGTGGGCAGCACCATTGCCGCGGCCAACGCCGCTCTACGAGAAGGGGTGGCGGTCAATCTGGCCGGGGGAACGCACCACGCCGGTCCGAACTGGGGTCAGGGCTTTTGCGTCTTCAACGACGCGGCCATCGCCGCCCGCGCCCTTCAGGCTGACGGATCTGTGCGCCGCGTTGCCATTCTCGATTGTGACGTGCACCAGGGAAATGGCACAGCCGCCATCGCCGCCGGCGACGATACGATTTTCACCTTCTCGATCCATGGAGCGCACAATTTCCCTTTCCACAAGGAGCGAAGCGACCTGGACATCCCTCTCGAAGACGGTACCGGCGATGACGACTACCTGGCCGCGCTGGACCGCGGCCTGCGCCAGACGATTACTCGCGCCGGAGCCGACCTGGCCATCTACCTGGCGGGAGCCGACCCGTACAAAGACGACCGTCTCGGCCGGCTGGCGCTGACGAAAGAGGGGCTGGCGGAGCGAGATCGCCTCGTCTTGGAGCGCTGCCGGGCGGCCGGCCTACCCGTGGCCATCACGATGGCCGGCGGTTACGCGCGGCACGTAGCGGACACAGTGGACGTCCATTTCCAGACCGTGGCGCTCGCCTCCAGCGTCGCCGAGCAGAGGAGGCGCCCCAACGGCGTTGCCTGACCCACGACGCTTGCGCGATCATCCACTTCAGGGTAGAGTCCTTTTGTCCAGATAATAGCACATTCCTTCCCGCAAAATCGCATAAGCTTATCTCCCTGTAGCGGCAGAGCAAGAGGGATTATGACATCTCTCGATTTGTACTTGTTCGGCAATCCACGCCTTGAACGTGACAAGCGCGCCTTAAAGGTCCGGCGACGCAAGTCGGTGGCTCTGCTCGCATACCTGGCTGTCACCGGCCGGCCCCACAATCGCGACGCTCTGGCCACCATGCTCTGGCCGGAACACGATCAGTCCGGCGCCCGCGCTAACCTCCGCCGGGAGCTCTCCCGGCTGAAAAGGGCCATTGGCGGCGAGAATCTGGAAGCCGACCGCACGCAGGCCCGCATCAGCCCCGAAGGCAATCTCTGGAACGACGTCGTCACCTTTCGTACCTACCTGCAAGAGGCTCAGGAGCACGAACCCGCCGGCGAGCCCCTTTGCGAAGCGTGCGCAGAAACGGTGGCGCAGGCCGTTGCCCTTTACCGCGACGACTTTATGGCGGGCTTTACGCTGCCTGACTGCCCTGAATTTGACGAGTGGCAATTCTTCGAGGCAGAGGGCCTGCGCCAGTCGCTGGCCGGGGCCCTGCAACTCCTCATCGACCGGCACGTTGCCGAGGGAACGTTCGACCGGGCGATCGAATATGGACGGCGCTGGGTGGCGCTGGACTCTCTCCACGAGCCGGCTCATCGCCACCTGATGAAACTGTACGCCTGGGCCGGCCAGCAGGCGGCCGCCCTGCGCCAATATGAGGAGTGTGTCCGCCTGTT
>JAWVYQ010000160.1:0-7665 GCA_033722615.1 Promineifilaceae bacterium (SeqCode) | reverse complement strand
TCCATCGCTTCCGGATAGTCGCCGATGTGGGTAGGATCGCCCATGACGACGAAGAGGTTGCGCACGTTCATGGCGTAGGCGGCCAAAAGGTCGCCTTGAATGCGCAGCAAATTGCGGCCGCGCGTCGGGAAGTGGAGGATAGTTTCCAGGCCTACGTCTTGCTGGATGAGGTGGGCGACGGCCCAGGCGCTCATGCGCATACGGGCCAGGGGAGCGTCGGCCACGTCCAGGAAATTGGCTCCCGCTTCCTTCAGCATGTGGGCGCCGGCGAGGAGGCGGTGAGTGGCGATCCCTTTGGGCGGGCGCATCTCTACCGTTTTAATGAAGGCGCCTTCCTCCAGGGCGCGGGCCAGCTGCGTCGGCCGGTCGGCGGCTTCGGGCGGTTTCTTCTCGCGGGAGACAAGGGTGACCACGGGCAGCGAGCGTCCGCTTTCGCCCGGCGTGTCCAGCGCCTCGCGCATGGCGGCAACGTGGGCGGCCGTGGTGCCGCAGCACCCGCCTATGAGCCGGGCGCCGGCCTCGACGAAGGCGCGGGCGTAGTCGGCAAAGTAGGCGGGAGTGGCCGGATAGAGGACGCGGCCGCCCTCGGTGTGCTCCGGCCAGCCGGCGTTAGGCATGGCGGAGAGGGGCAGGTCGGGCGCCACTTCGCGCATGATGGAGAGGATGCGCAATATCTGCGCCGGCCCGCCGCTACAGTTGGCGCCGATGGCGTCGACGTCGAGGGCGGCCAGGTGTTGCGCCACCTCGGCCGGGGCGTCGCCCAGCAAGGTCAGGTCGTCGCGCGTAAACGTCATCTGAGCGATCAGGGGAATCTCCGGTGCGACGGCGCGGGCCGCGGCGACGGCCGCTTCCATCTCCTGCAAATCGCTGACCGTTTCTATGATCAGCAGGTCGACCCCCTCCGCGTCCCCGTCCGGGTGGACCAGCGCTTCTATCTGTTCGGCAAAGGCTGTCTGGGCCTGGGCCGACGAGACGCGGCCGAGGGGCGATAGGCGCACGCCGAGCGGGCCGACGGAGCCGGCCAGCAGCACCGGCCGGAAGGAGCCTTCGATCACGCGGCGGGCAACGGTGACGGCTGCGCTGTTGACGGCGCGGACGCGCTCTTCGAGGCCATGAGTGGACAGCTTGTAACGGTTGGCGCCGAAGCTGTTGGTTTCGACGACGTCGGCGCCGGCCGTAATGTACTCGCGATGGACGTCGGCGACGAGGGCGGGCTGCGCCGTGTTCAGGGCGTCAAAAGACTCGTCGATGGGGACGCCGCGTCCGTGGAGGACGGTGCCCATCGCGCCGTCTAAGAGAAGGGGCTTTTCCCGTAGTCGTCGTTTGAATTGGGAACGTTGCATCAATCGTCGTGGAACATTTCCTGGATAAGCGGTGCGGCGCGGTCGTTGATTAACACCAGGACGGAAGCGCCGCCGGGCGTGCGGTGGCCGACAACGTAGTTTTGGTCCAGCACGGCCGTCTGGATATCGTCTTTTGGTATTTCTTTAGCGATGAGGGCCAGTTGCCCCATCTGCTCCAGACTGAGGTCGGTGCGAATGCCGTCCTCGATCTGGCGGTAAAGGGTGGGCGCCTGCCGTACCATTTCCACGGGCCCCATGCTCAGGACTTTGTCGCGAACGGCCATCAGCACCTGCTGTTGTCGCTGTGCCCGGTAGAAATCGTTGTCCTGGTGGCGGGTGCGCGCATATTTCAACGCCGTTGCCCCGTCGAATTGGTGCGTACCTGCCGGGATGTAGAGGGGATCGTAGCCGTAGTTCATGTCAGGAAAAGTGGGATCGTAGATGTCGTAAGGAACGTCGACCGTGATGCCGCCGATGGTGTCGATGGCGCGGATGAAGGCGTTGAAGTCGACCATCAGGTAATGGTCCACAGGGACGCCCAGATTGTATTCGATGGTCTGCATGGCCAGGGCAGCGCCCCCGGCCGGATTGTTGCCTGACGATCCGTAGACCATGGCCGTGTTGATGCGGTCGCGTCCGCGCCCAGGGATGACCACGTAGAGGTCGCGGGGAATGGAGAGGACGGAGGCGGTGTTATTCTCCTGATTGATGGAGAGCAACATCATGGTGTCGGTGCGCGAAATGAACGGCTCGCCCGGCCGGCGGTCGATGCCCATGAGGAGGACGGTGATCCGTTCGTCTTCGCCGTGGCCCTCTACTGAGGGTATGGGCGTCGGCGTCGGCTCGTCGGGCGGCAAGGTGGCGACCTCGACCGGGCCCTCCTGCACCAGGGGAGGGAGCGCCGTGCTGGCCGATTGTTCGCCCGCTTCTTCCAACGGATTGAACGGTTGTTGGGCCGCCGCGAGGACAGCTTCGGCCGTCAGGAAGACAAAGACCGAGACGACGAGGCCGGTCACGACGAAGGCACCGGCAAGTATCACGCTGAGCCAGGCAGGCACAATAGGTTGTTGTCGTTTATCTGACATATACGTTCACTTTTCTGATAAATGTCGCTTTCATTGAGCAGTGAAACTCCGGGAGGCTGCGTAACGCCTCTCGCTCAGGGAGGCGCTCGCTGAGCCTCCCGAAGGTTGGTTCGTCGCTTTCATTAAGCAGCGCTCCATCCAGACGGCTTACGCAGGAGCGCGTCGAGCATTGTGAATTATAGCGGATTAACGGGCCAGAGCCGTAACGATTTGCCTACTATTACCCGCTGGTCTGGGGGTTTTCCGCTCGCCCAGGGTAGGAAAAAGCGTGAATGTTAATAAAAAAGATATTTTTGATAAAAACTTTGACAAAACGGCCGTCTATGGTAAATTATGAATGACTTGCCCCGCATTCCAGATGCATTGCCGAGGGAGTCAACCGACGTTCCGACCTTTGCCATTATACCACGTTGACGAGAGAGTATGTCCTTAGATCGCTTTGGCCGCAACATCAACTATCTGCGCATCTCCCTGACCGACAAGTGTAACCTTCGGTGCGTCTACTGCATGCCGGAGGATATGACGTTCCGGCCGCGTTCAGAATTGTTGCAAGACGACGAGATCTTGCGGCTGGTTCGCCTGTTCGCGGAGCTGGGATTTCACAAATTTCGCCTGACCGGAGGCGAACCGACCGTCAGAGCCAACGTCGTGGACATTGTGCGCGGCATTTCCGAGACGCCGGGTGTGCGCACGGTAGCCATGACGACGAATGGCTTGCTGCTAGACGAACTGGCCGGGCCGCTGGCCAAGGCGGGTTTGCAGCGCGTCAACATCAGCATTGATACCATCAATCCGGAGAAGTTCAAGAAAATCACCCGCTGGGGCGAGGTGGAGGACGTCTGGAAAGGGATTGACGCTGCCAGCGACGCCGGGATGGGCATTAAGCTCAATGCCGTCGTGGTGCGCGATTATAATGACACGGACGACGTGGTCGATCTGGCCCGTCTCACCCTTTACCGGCCGTGGCAGGTACGTTTCATCGAGATGATGCCTTTTGGCGACGTGGCCGACTTCCAGCAGGCGGGGGTCGTTCCCGAGGAGGAGTTGCGGGAGACGATCCGCGAGGCGCTGGGGCCGTTGACGTTGCTCAATGACGGAGAATTGGACGGCGAAGCGCGCCTTTTCCAGCTTGAGGACGGTATCGGCACCATCGGCTTTATCAGCTCGGTCACCGATCCCTTCTGCGCTGCCTGTACGCGGGCCCGGTTGACGGCCGACGGCCGTCTACGCCTGTGCCTGCTGCGGGAGAAGGAAGTGAACCTCATGGCTCCCTTACGTGGCGGCGCCACCGATCAGGAACTCAAGCAGTTGATCGAGGAAAGCATCTGGTGGAAGCCGTGGGGCCACGGCCTGGGTCAGAACGTTATTCCTCAGAACCGGGTGATGTCGGAGATCGGCGGCTAAAGCGCACGTCCCTTTCTACCCCTTCCTCTTTCTCTCCCCTCTCTTCTGCAAATCCCCACGCCCTGTCTACTAAATAGAGGGGGCGGCCTTTTACCTCGTCGTAGATGCGGCCCAGATATTCGCCGATGATTCCCAGACTGATGAGTTGCACGCCTCCCAAAAAGAGGACGGTGACCAGCGTCGTGGCCTGGCCCAGCAGCGGGCTGGAGGGGCCGAACAGGCGCAGGGTGATGACGGCGAGGATGGCCAGAGCGCTGAGCGCGGCAAGACCAAAGCCCATGAACGTGGCCAGTTGGAGGGGAAGGTAAGAAAAGCTGGTGATTGCGTCCAGGGCGAAGGGCAGCATCTGGCGCATACTGCTGAACTTCGATTCGCCGGCATACCGGGCCCGACGTTCGTAGGTGACGCCCGTCTGCCGGAAGCCGACCCAGGGTACCATTCCTCGCAGAAAGCGGTTGCGCTCCGGCATGCGGCGAATGGCGTTGACGACACGCCGGTCCATCAGACGAAAATCGCCTGTGTCCAGCGGAATTTCGATGTCGGTGATGCGGTAAATGAGTCGGTAGAACAACTTGGCCGTCAGCAGTTTGAACCAGGTCTCTCCCTCGCGGCTGGTGCGCACGCCGTAGACGACGTCATACCCTTCGCGCCATTTGGCGATCATCTTGGGGAAGATTTCGGGGGGATCCTGGAGGTCGGCGTCGGTGAGGATGACGGCCTCGCCTTGCACGTGGTCTAACCCGGCCGTTACTGCGATCTGGAAGCCAAAATTGCGGGAGAAGCTGATCCCCTTTACCCGAGGATCTTTGTCGTGCAGGTCGGCGATGACGGCCGCCGAGTTGTCGCGACTCCCGTCGTCTACCAGCACCAGCTCCCACGGTTCATTCAGCCCGTCCATGACAGCCCGGACACGCCTGTAAAGCTCGGACAGCACCGGCTCTTCGTTGTAGACGGGGGCCAGAATGGAGACGGTTGGTCGGGCCGCGCCGTGTTCGGGCACTTTCACCTCTTCTGGAGTGGGTTCCGTCGGAGCATGTTTCGGCGTTGGCGGGGTTTGTGCACTTTCTCTTTTCCGGTGGTCTTCGTTCATCATTCGGCTCTCATCGTATTTCGAAATCTGTTTGTTCAATGAAGGGGTGCTTACAATGGTTCGACTTCCAACTCTGCCCACAGCCCGACGTGATCCGACGGGTAGAGGGTGGGGTCGTCGCCGGCGGCCGTGCGGCAAAAGAGGCGGGCCCGGCAGGCGCGGACGCCGGGTGAGATGAAGATGTAGTCAATACAGCCGGCCCATCCGTCCTGCCTCTCGACGAGGGCAGTGGGGAAGGTGGCCAGAGGCTCGTAGCCGCGGAGGACGGTGAAGACGGAGCGGTAAGTTTGTTTCATGTATTGGATGGCCGGCCCGGACGGTATCTCGTTGAAGTCGCCGGCCACAATTTGCACCGGCGCGCGGCCGGTGTCGTTGAGCCACCCAACCAGGGCCATCACCTGTTCCTCTCTGGCCTCCCGGTCGTAGGACCCACTGTGCAGGTGAGTGGCCACGAAATCCAGGGTCTGGCCCGATGGGAGGGCCACGTTGGCCCGCAGCGCCACCCGGCCCTGGTAGCCCAGATTGATGGCGTCGTGGGAGAGGATGGGCAGCCGGCTGAGGATGCCAATCCCTTCAAAGAACCCTCTGAACAGGTGGCGCCGCCGTTGTTGGACCAGGTGGTAAGGCGTCGTCGTCTCCCCTAGCCGGGCGTTGATCTGGTTGCGCAACCACGCTCCCTGCCGGCCGCGGAGGCGAATTTCTTGCAGGCTGATCAGGTCAGGCAAGGTATCGACCAGTTCGGCGACCACCAGACGCTTGCGCTCGCGCCAGCGGTGCTGGCGGCCGTGCAGATTCAGGGTGGCGACGGTGATCGTCGTCATCTGATTAAAGCTCGATCGTGTGGGCGCCGGCCGTGATTGCCGTTTGTAGCGTTTCTTCGCGCTCGCGTACCGTCAGCGTGAAGGGCACGTTGGTGACGACCTCGACGGCTTCGCCGTTTCCTGTAATGTCCATTTTGCCCTCGGCGCCCAACGGGTAGTTACGAACGCCGTACGCGCTTGCGGATTCCAGCCGGCGATCCCAGGTAACGCGTCGCAGCGGCCAGTCGACGCTGAGGCCAATGACGTCTTCCAGAAGGATGGAGATAGGTGTCAGGCCGCTCCAGCCGACGAAGTCGGAGCACGCTTCTGTGCCCGGCGCTGCCTGTTCCGGAGTGTAATGCTCCCAGAAAGTGTTGCTCCGCTGGAAGATCTGACAGACGTTATTCAGGTGGTTGAGGGCAATTTGATGGGCGAGCTTATGCCGGCCGTGGCGGCGCAGCCCTTTGAGCACCATGTAGTTCGTGGGCGACCAGACGCCACCACACCAGCCATTGCCTTCTTTATCGTAACCGGGGCTGTCGGACGAGAGGCTGGGCACCCGGTGGGGACGATTGAAAGCGGTGGTTTCGTGTAGGTGGCGCACAAAAGGCGTCAGCCGCTCCTGGGGGACCATATCTTTATCGAGTAAGGCCCAATAGGCGCCGATGCTCTTTTCTGCGCTAAAGTTTCCTGCGGGATCGACGTCGTGATAGAATTCTGATTTGTCGTTCCAGAGGTGGGCGTTGGCGTCTCGGAGAAGAAACGCCCTCTCACCAACCAGCTTTTTGGCGTGTTTCTGAGCTTCGTCGACGGCGGCTGCCATCTGGGCCAACATCTGGCAACTCAAAGAGGCCTGCATGTTCGCGTCGACCCACGTCCAGTGGCGATGGTGGAACCTGCTGTCCGGAACGCGGGGCTGGTTGGGCATACCGCTGCTCAGGCCGGTGGCCCAGTAAAGGCCGCTGGGCCAGGTGCGGTGCGCCTGGTACCAGTTGTGCAGGGCCAGCAGCGGCCAGATGATCTGGCCAATTCTTTCCTCGTCGTTCGTATGGCGAAAGACACGCCACTCTGCCCAGGCCAGCACGTTGGGCCCGGCGCCGTTAGGATCGAATGGGGAAAAGAAGTCGGATCCCTCGTCGACGTCGATCTCGCGGCAAATCTGGCCGTCTTCGTGTTGTTTGGCGTAAAAATTGTCCAGCGTCCCCATGAAGTTAAAGGCCCGCCGGCCGTAGACGCCAAACTGCACCATGAAGCTGCTATCCCACAGGTGTATGTGGTCGTCCGTGGCCGAGCCGATGAAGTCGGCAACGAATCCGCTTCCGGCGTGGGGGCGGCGCAGGTGGAGCCAGGCAAGTTCCCAGGCGCGCCAATACATCTCTACCCACTCGGGGCGGGAGGGCAATACCGGTTCGGGCAGCAGGGAGCGCGCCTCGGCGAAAGGAAGGAGGGATTGGCGTTCATAGTTTCGGCGGCGGAATGGATTTTTGGCAACCAGCGGGCTCGTCGGGTAGGAGAAGGTGGCGTCGCTCATTTTATTCTGTCACCCATAGTTCGGCCGTTCCGGTCAGGCCCAGCCCGTTCTCGTTGAGGCTGGACACCCGCGTATTGTAGCGGATGTAAACGTTCTCCCGCAGTTTGCCCAGCCAAAGAATGGAGGCGTCCAGGGCGAAGTAGGGATAACCGGCCGTTCCTGAGAGCCTGGCGATTCCGTCTTCCTGGCCGTCGTAGACGAGCGTACTGCCCGGGATACGGTGTCCTTCGGGTACGAAATATTGGACGGGAATGCTATTGTAGTGGACGGAACCGGCCGGAGGAGTGTCCGTCGGAGGCAGCTCCACCGGTGCCGGGTTGAGGACGGCGAGGTCAACGTCGCCCTCGGCGCGCAGTTGGCCTACGAGAGGGCTGCGCAGGCGGAGACGGTAAGTGCCGAAGACGCCGGGCGC
>JAWVYQ010000159.1:0-7738 GCA_033722615.1 Promineifilaceae bacterium (SeqCode) | reverse complement strand
CGCCTCGCGCAGCGCCCGTGCCGTGCCGCCGCTGGCCACCAGCTCCCAGCCGGCCGCCGCCAGCCCCCGCCCAAAGGGCACCAGCCCCTCCTTATCGTAAACCGAGAGCAAGGCTACCGACTTCTCATCCATCCCTCAACCTCCTCTTCACCGTTCCCACCCTCCGTTTCCGGGAAACTAGCCCTTTCAACACTTCGCACGCCTCCGTTTCCCGGAAACTGACAATACCAGCCCCTCTCGCCTTTCACCAAAACCCACGCCAACCAGCCCCGTTTCCGGGAAACTAACCCTTCCAAACCACAATCACAATCCTACTCCGTCTACGAGCCGCCATCCAGTTAGCAGCCATAGCTGCCCTCCAACTTAGCAGCCATGGCTGCCCTCCAGCTTAGCAGCCATGGCTGCCCTCCACTACCCACCGGCCGCAAAAACGACTACAATGACAACCGACACAATCATCTGAGGAGGGCAATACATGACGTTAGAAATCGAGGTGCGGGAAGAAATAGAAGCCCGGCCGACCATCTGCGTGCGCGACAAGGTCGCTCGGAAAGAGATCGAGCGCCGTCTGACAGCGCTCATTCCCCGCCTGCACGACTCTTTACAGGCAAACGATCTGACCGCGGCCGGCCGGCCGTACGCCCGCTACCACAACTTTGGCCCCGTCGAGCGCGTCAACGTCGACCTCGAAGTCGGGCTACCCCTGACGTCCCACGCTACCATCGAAGGAGAAGGAACCATCCTCGCCGGCCGCTTACCCGGCGGCTCCGCCGTCGTCGCCCATTACGAAGGCCCCTACGCCGGCATCGACAAGGCCTACGACGCCCTCCAGGCCTGGATCGAAGAACGCGGCTACGAAGCCGCCGCCGCTCCCTGGGAATCCTATCTTGACGACCTGCAAGAAGCGGCCTCCGAAGGCGTCTGGCGCGTCGACCTCGTCTGGCCCATCAAAGAAGGCGACTGAAAATAAAACCGGGTTCTTTGGCGTGACGGTGCCTTGACCGGCGCGTTGCCCTCAAAAACTCGGCCTTTACTTCTCATTCGATACCGATAGAAAACATGCTTTCCAGGTCATGGCGCGAGAACACGCGGAAGGCGATCAACGTCTCCGAGCGGGTAATGCCCTCGATGTGCAACATCTGCTCCGTCACCAGCGCAGCCAGCGCGTCATTGTTCCTCACGCGGATGACGGCCACCAGGTCATATTGGCCCGCGACAGAAAAAACCTCCGAGACGCCGTCCATTCCCGCCAGCGTTTCTGCGACGTTATTGATCTCGCCCCGCTTCGTGTTCAAAAGGACAATGCCGCTAACCATAGAGAACCCTCCTTTGATCTTGGTCACACGCTGCTACAACAACCGGCGTGCACGCCATCGTTTCTCAAGCCTCCCCATTGTACCGCATAGACGCTGCCCTGTAACATGACCTTCCAATGACTCCGTCCATCGCACTGACCTTTCTCATCCTCGCCGCGGCCGTCGTCCTCTTCGTGACAGAACGGCTGCGCGTCGACCTCATCGCCCTGCTCGTGCTCGGCACCCTGGCTGCCACCGGCCTCGTCACCCCCGCCGAAGCCCTCTCCGGCTTCAGTAACCCGGCCGTCGTCACCGTCTGGGCCGTCTTCATCCTCAGTGCCGGCCTCTCCCGCACCGGCGTGGCCAACGTCGTCGGCCGCCATGTGTTGCGTCTGGCCGGTGAAGGCGAACTCCGCCTCCTCGTCGTCATCATGGTCACCGCCGGCGTCATGTCCGGCTTCATGAACAACGTAGGCGTCGTCGCCCTCCTCCTGCCCGTCGTCATGGACATCGCCGGCCGCACCGGCCGCGCCCCGTCCCGCCTGCTCATCCCCCTCTCCTTTGGCGCCCTCCTCGGCGGCCTGACCACCCTCATCGGCACCCCGCCCAATATCCTCGTCAGCGACGCCCTGCGCGACGCCGGCTTCCAACCCTTCGCCTTCTTCGACTTCACTCCTGTCGGCGGCGTCGTCGCCTTCGCCGGCATCCTCTTCATCGCCCTCGCCGGCCGCCACCTGCTGCCCGTTCGCGACACCAGACACGACTGGCGCCAGGACGACGACTCCCTCGGCGAACTGTACGATCTGGAAGAGCGCCTCTTCGTCCTCCAGTTACCCCAGGAGACGCCCCTCGCTGGCAAGACCCTCGTCGACAGCCGCATCGGCGTCGCTCTCGGCCTCAACGTCGTCGGCATCATCCGCGATGGGCAGACCAACCTGGCACCCGGTCCGGAAACCGTGCTGCACGGCGGCGACCGCCTGCTGGTCGCCGGGGCTGCCGACCGCCTCGCCGAGCTCGGCGAGCGCGACGTCGTCATTGTCGCCGATGAGAGCCTCTCCGTCTCCACCCTCACCTCGGGCCAGATTCAGCTTGCCGAAGTGACCCTCGCTCCCGGTTCAGCCTATCACGGACAGACTCTCCACCAGATCGACTTCCGTGCCCGCTACGGAGCCAACGTCCTCGCCATCTGGCGCGAAGGCTCCGTGCGCCGCACCGACCTCCAGGACGTCCCCGTGCGCCGGGGCGACACCATGCTCGTCCAGGGCACCGACGAGCAACTGAAGCGCCTTGCCGGATCCCCCGATTTTCTCGTCTCCAGCGCCGGTACCTCTAGCCTCTATCGCCTCCACGAGCGCCTCGTTGCCCTGCGCGTGCCCCCTGGGTCGCCGCTGGCCGGCAAGAGTCTGGTCGAGAGCAGGCTGGGCGACGCCTTCGACCTGCTCGTGCTGGGCATCGTCCGCGACGGCGAGACCATCCTCATGCCCCCGCCTACCGCCGAACTCCAGGCCGGCGATACCCTCATCGTAGAAGGGCGGCTCCAGGATCTGGCCATCCTGCACGGCCTCCAGGAGCTGGAGGTCGACGCCCGCGCCCGGCCGGACGTCGACGAGCTCGAGTCCGCCCGGGTGGGCATGGTTGAGGCCGTCCTCTCCCCACACACCACCCTCGTCGGTAAGTCGTTGCGCGACCTCTTCTTTCGCGAGAAATACCAGTTGAACGTCCTCGCCGTCTGGCGTGCCGGCCGCGCCTACCGCACCGGGCTGCGCGACATGGAGTTGCGTTTCGGAGACACCCTCCTGCTTTTCGGCCCCTGGGAGAAGCTGCACCTCTTGAGCCGTGACCCCGACCTCCTGGTGCTGACCGAGGAGTTGCAAGAGCCCGTGCGGCTCGAAAAGGCGCCCCTCGCCGCCCTCATCATGCTCGGCTTCATCGTCGCTGTCGCCGCCGGCCTCCTGCCCATCGCCGTCGGCGCCGTCATCGCCGCCACCCTTATGGTCGTGACCGGCTGCCTGGACATGGAAGAGGCCTACCGTCACATCCAATGGCCGGCCGTCTTCCTCATCGCCGGCATGTTACCCCTGGGCATCGCCATGAGTAGCAGCGGCGCCGCCCAATTCGCCGCCGAGGGCGTCATCTCCGCCGTAGGCGCACTGGGGCCGTTAGCCATCGTCGCCGGACTTTTTCTTCTCACCTCCCTCGCCTCCCAGATCATGCCCAACCCCGTCGTCGTCGTCCTCATGGCGCCCATTGCCCTCACCACGGCCGCCGACCTCGGCCTCTCCCCTACCGCCCTGCTCATCGCCATTGCCGTGGCGGCCGGAGCCAGCTTCCTCAGCCCTGTCGGCCACCCTGCTAACGTGCTCATCATGGGGCCCGGCGGCTACCGCTTCTCCGACTATCTCCGCGTCGGCCTGCCCCTTACCCTCGTCGTCTTCCTCGTGACCCTGCTCGTCCTGCCCTTCGTCTGGCCTCTTACCCCTTAGCTCCCCTTCTCCTGCCGGCCTCCGTAAGCATTTGCTAACGCTTCCGCAAGCTTTTTGTAAGAGTTAGCGATTAGCCTGCTGCCAGATATTGGACTGTGGAAAGGAGGTTTACCGTATGAAGCGTCTACTGCTTGGGTTGCTCTTCACCCTTCTCGCCCTGGCGGCCGTCGGAGACGCCGCGGCGCGGGGCATCGGCAATAAGACCGACGGCAAAGTCGTCGTTGCCAATCGCGCCAGCGGCACCATCAGCGTCATCGACACGACGACGGACGCCGTGGTCGGCACCTACGCGCTCCCCGGAGAGAACCCGGCCGAGCCGATGTACGTCGTCTATAACGTGATCGCCGATCAAGTCTTCGTCGGCGACCGTGCCAACGATCAGGTAGTCGCCTTCGACCCCGACGACTTCAGCGTCGAAGCCACCGTTGATGTAGGTGAAGGCGTCTTCCACATGTGGGCCGACGTCGTCGGCAGCCAGTTGTGGGTCAATAACGACGTCGACGACACGGCCACCGTTATCGACGTGCGCACGCTGGACGTACTCGCCACCGTTCCCATGCCGGCCGACCTGGTGGCCATGGGCGGCAAACCGCACGACGTCATCGTCGAGCGCGGCGGACGCTATGCCTACATCACCATGCTCGCCCTCCCCGGCCCCAACGACTACGTCGTCCAATTCGATACGCGCACCTTTACCGAAGTCAACCGCGCCGCCGTGGGCAAGGACCCCCACCTCTCCCTGACGCAGCGCAACAATTACCTCTACGTGCCCGCGCAAAACAGCGACGTCGTCACCATCCTCGACCGCGACACGCTCGACCCCGTCGCCGAACTCGACGTAGCCGGTGCCCACGGGGCAGGCATGCGCCTCGACGGCCGCTTCTTCTACACCAGCAACCTGCCCGGCGGCGGCGCCGACGGCCTCATCGCCATCGACACACAAACCAACACCGTGCTCGGCTCCGTCGACACCCCCTACGCCGTTCCCCACAACATCGCGCTCACGCCCGACGGCCGGAAGCTGTACCTGACTCACTCTGGAGGCGCCTCCGACAAGGTCACCATTTACACTGCCTCCGGGCAGATGCCGGTCCCCACCCATGCCGGCGAAGTAACCGTGGGCTTTAACCCCTTCGGCCTGGCCTACGTGCCATAGACCCAACGCCCGCCGCGCCCGCGATGCTCCCGTCAGGAGTGTGCATATAGCTTCCCTTCAGGTGACCGGCACTTACGTAAGTGCCGGTCACCTCTGGGCCAGGCCGGAAATTCGACAGACCGGTTGGAGGATATCCCCATCCCAGAGGTTTGCCGTAACACATTGACCGTTAGCCTCTGTCGAAGACCTGGGAAGGATGTTGCGGGTCAGCAGAATCGCTGCCCGAAAGACAAGCTTCATGAGTGGCCGAACGGCGTCAGCCATCCACTTCGGCCGCAATTCCCCGCGCCCAATCACGAATGGCGTCCCAGTCCCGGTAATCCCCTTCCGGTGCCTTCACCATGCGCACCGCCAGCCGCTCCGCCAGGTTGAGCTGGCTCTTGTCCAGCCGGCCGACGAACACCATGTGGTCGCGCGCTTCTGTCTGTGCCAGCAAGTCGTCTAGGTGCTCCGGGACGCCCATGCCCTCCGGATACTCCTCACCCAGAGGTCCGCTGCTGAAAAGCCAGACCGGTACGGCCTGCAACTGTTCCGCGTGCTCCGCCACGAACTCCCGTGCCTCCGCCATCCACCTACCCATATAGATGGCGCTGCCGGCGACGACGGCATCATACGACGCCACGTCATACACGTCACCCTCCGAACCGCCCGCGCCCATAGCGACCACGCTGTCGACGGCCGCCCTTTCGCCTTCAACGAGATCCCACAGGTCGGTCTGATGGTCGGCCGCGCGCAATTCCTCGCCGATCGCCTCGGCGATTTCTCGCGTGCTCCCGTGTTTGCTGGCGACGGCGATCAAAATCTTCATTTTAATTCTTCCTTCATAACCGGCAATGACTCGGCCGTTTTCCAGGTGGAAAGACGACCCCCGCACTATGGTAAACGGAAAATCATTATGCTTGACAGGACGAGGGGCGCTAGTGACAGACTGCCCCTATACGGGCGACAGATGTCACGGTTTATGACCATTCCGGCGACACACGTCGGGAATCTCTGATGTCCGGCCGCCCCCCTTGTGGTACATTAATGACAGACAGTCGGTTTCTAATGTGCGAGGTATCCCATGAACGTTGAAGACGTCAACCGCATTCTGATCATCGGCGCCGGTCACATGGGGCGCGAAATTGGCTTCCAATGCGCTTACCACGGCTACGACGTCGTGCTCCACGATGCCGACGCCGCCATCCTGGAATCATTGCCGGCCGATCTGAAGACCCTCGTCGAGCCCTACGTCCGGGCCGATCTCCTCGACGGCGAGCGCGTCCAGGCCGCCCTCAGCCGCCTCTCCACCGAAGCCGACCCCGCCGCGGCCGCCGCCGGAGCCGACCTCGTCAGCGAATCCGTGCCCGAAGACCCCAAATTGAAAGGCCGCGTCTTCTCCAATTTCCACGACCTTTGCCCCGCACACACCATCTTCACCACTAACACCTCCACCCTCGTCCCCTCCCAGTTTGCCCGTGCCACCGGCCGCCCCGCCCAATTCGCCGCCTTTCACTTCCACACCCCCGTCTGGGTTTCCAACGTCGTCGACGTCATGCCCCATCCGGACACCGCTCCCGAAACCGTGTCCCTGCTCGAGGCCTTCGCCCATCGCATCGGCCAGATCCCCATCGTCCTCCACAAAGAACATCACGGCTACGTCTTCAACAGCCTGCTCAACGTCTTGCTCGGCGAGGCGATGACCCTGGTCGAGCAGGGCGTCGCCAACCCCGAAGATGTCGACCGCGCCTGGATGGGCGTCATGCGCACCGAGATCGGCCCCTTTGGCATCATCGACCTCGTCGGGCTGGACACCGTCTGGAAAATCACCGACTACTGGGCCGGCCGCCTCTTCTGGCGGCGACAACTGCGCCGCAACGCCAACTACCTCAAAGCGCGCCTGGAAGAAGGCCGGCACGGGCGCGATAGCGGCCGCGGCTTCTACAATTACCCCAATCCCGCCTTCGAGCAACCCGGCTTCGTCCCGGGTAGGGGGAGCGAAACCGGCGACGCCTGACTCCCCCTACGTAGTCGCGATTTTAATCGCGCCGCCCCGCTTCAGCCACCATCGTACCCATAACGAAATCGTTCAAACTTGGCACACAGAGGAGGCCGGATCCTCAGATCCGTGCCGGTCGTGCCCTCCCTATTGCTGACCTTTCTGAAACTAAGTTGGCACCCCCTCACGCCGACTAGGAAAAGCGAAACGCCCAGACCGGGGGGCCTGGGCGTTCCACAGGGAGAAGAAGGAGGGTAGGTATGCGTCTCGTCGTAAAGCCAGTCGCTTAGCGGATCGTCATTCCGTCTTCCAGAAGGCTCAACGCATCGTCTCTTTATGAGCAGCGACGTGGGAGCCATCCGAAAAGTTAGCCATCGCCGCTGCCGGCCGCCGTTGCGCCAGGAGGAGGAGCACGAAAGCACCGGCCGCAGCCGCCAGGGCCACGTTCACAACATAAGCAGCGAATACCCCGGGTAAGGTCATCACAAAAACGTCCACGTCACGTCTCCTTGTTTTTAACGTTACAAGCTACATTCTAGCAGGAATTCAATAACTTGTCAAGATATAATCTATATATTGCACATATTATGAGCGAGAGATGAGCGGTCCGCGCCGGCCCCTGTGCTGTCAGCGAGCGCGCTCGACGCTTTCGAGAAAACGCCCACGTCACATCTTCCCTGCCTTGGGTTCGTCGACCCATCTGCATAAACGAGCACCGACCGTCCCAACACAATGCGATCCTAGCAGAAATGCCCCCAACACCGTTCGCCGCCCGAGCGTTTTCTACGTATTACTTACGAACCGCCTCTCTCCATGAGTAAAGGGT
>JAWVYQ010000158.1:0-7804 GCA_033722615.1 Promineifilaceae bacterium (SeqCode) | reverse complement strand
TAAACCGTCGCCAGGCCGCGCAGCTCGTCGCCGTGCAGGTACTCGTTAACCCGGAAAAGCTGGTGCGGCGGATGGATCTTGATCCCCTGGAGGCCCAGTTCCTCGAGGAGGCGGTCCATTTCGGCCGCAACGTCCGGCACGCGGCGGGGATCGATCCCCCCAAAGGGGATCAGTCGCTCCGGATAGGCGCGGGCCATGCGCGCCGAATGTTCGTTAGCCTCCTCGGTAAAACCGACGACGGCCGGCGTGACGTAATTGATCATCCCCAGGCGTTCAATGTTGCGCTCATCCATGAAGGCGATCAGGCGGTGGGGATCGTGGCTGACGGCGTGCGCCAGCTCGGCGTCTTCCCGGCCGTGCTGGAGGGTGGCGCGCGCATCGTCATGCACCTGATCCCAGGGCATAATGTGCACGTGGGCGTCGATGACGGGGTACGGAGGGCGCATCGGTGGCCTTAGCTCCCGGCGAACGCTTCAGGCACAAGGCCAATTCCCTGGGCGCGGTACCGGGCCTGCAGCGCCTGATAATCTCCCGGTGCCCGCCGGATCCACTCCAGGGCGCTGCCGGCCAGCTCCTTCTTGACCGTCGCCGGGGCGCCCGCGACGAGAACGCGAGGCGGTATCTCCGCGCCCTCGGGGACGACGCTGCCGGCCGCGATCATCACCTGCTCTCCGATGCGCGTCCGGGGCAGGATGACGGAATTCGTGCCCACGACGGTCCCTGCGCCAATTTGGCACCCTTCCAGAGAACACCCGTGGCCGACCGTCACATTTTCATCCAGGATCGTGCTCGCCTCGCCAAAGACGTGAACGACCGCATTGTCCTGGATGCTACAACCGGGGCCGACGACGATCGTGCCGAAGTCGCCGCGAAGAACGGCGCCGAACCAGATGCTGGCGCCGTCGCCGATCTCAACGTCGCCGATCACGGTTGCATTAGGCGCCAGGAAAACGTCGCGGCCGATGCGGGGAGTAATGCCTTCAAACTCGACGATCATCGTTCAGCGGCCCGTGTACTCGGGTCGGCGCTTTTCGCGGAAGGCCTGAACCCCTTCACTATGGTCTTCCGTCTTGATGAGGATGCTCTGGCCCAGCCCCTCCACGGCGATGCCCGAAGTTTGGTCAATGTTGGCCAGAATGTTGATCAGCTTCTTGGCCATGCCGATAGCCTGAGGAGCGCGCTTGAGAAGAGTACGGGCGTAGTCGTAAGTATCCTCCATGAGGCGGTCGGCCGGGACGACCCGGTTCACGAGGCCCATCTCCTCGCACTCGGCGGCCGAAAACATCGTCCCCATCCAAATAAACTCTTTAGCGCGAGCCGGACCAATCGCGCGAATGAGGCGGGCACATCCACCGACGCCGGGGATGAGACCGATGTAATTCTCGCGGAAGCCGAGCGTGGCTTCGTCGGAAGCGATGCGCACGTCACAGGCCAGAGCCAGCTCGAGGCCGGCCCCGGTTGCCGGCCCGTTGATCGCCGCGAGGACCGGTTTCTCGAGCGCTTCCAGATCGTCGAAGAATTTGATGAGACGGCGGCTGTTAGCACGAAAAGAGGGGGTGCGCCAATCCTTTTCGAAGTGACTCATGTCGCCCCCGGCCGAAAACCCACGCCCCGCTCCGGTGAAGATGACGAGGCGCACTTCTTCATTGAAGAATAGTTCGTCAGAAAGGGCCGTGAAATCCTTACGCATCTGCATGTTCACCGCATTGAGCACGTCAGGACGGTTCAACGTAACGGTAGCAATGCCATCTTCCACTTCATAGCGTAACGTCTCAAACTCCATCGCTTTATTCTTCCTCGCTCTGTTCGTCACTCTTCAGCTCTGATAAGTCCCGACCGACATGTTCGTCTTCCCAGCGCACCGCCTCAAATACGGTGTGGCAATTATTACAGTAATACTGCGTACCGATCAGGGTCTGGCCGAAGACGGAAAACAACTCGTTGTCGGTGGAATCACAAAAAGGGCAGGCGACCCGGCCGGCGCGGTCGATGGACGATTCGTCGGCGGGTTTCATCACGGGTTAAGGTCCCGGAAAGCGTCATTCCAACGCGACCAATCCGGCTCGCCCTCCGGCACCTCCAGGCCGTGGCGCTCCAGGAGTGGGCTGACCTGTTCCCGCCAGCGAACGCGCATCTCCCCGGGCGTCGAGTCCAGCACGTTGTCCTGGTAGAGGGTCGCCGCGATGCGGTCGTCATCCGGGCCAAACCAGGCAAGGGATACCGCCCAATAACGGTCGATCGCCTCCTGGAGCCGCTCCGTGCGCTGGTCGCCGCGAGCGGCCAGACGGGCCAACCAGGTATCGCCAAAGACGCGATGGTATTCTTCTTCCTGCAAAATCTTGGCCGCGCGGGTGCGGATGGGGGCAAACGTCGCCTTCTCCGTGGCGGCGACGCCCACGCTGAGCGCCCGGTCCAGGAGCACGTTGACGGCCACCATCTCCAGCCACGAGTCCCACGGCTCGTTGAGGATGCGCGGATTGTAGTAAACGTCGCGGGCTTCCAGGTCATTCTCGAAACCGAGCGCATCCGGAGCGCCGGGGAAGTCGCGGAGGAAAGCGAAATAGGCGCGCGCGTGCCCCAACTCATCCTGCGTGAGGGCCGAGGCGCCAACGGCCGCTTCCAGGGCCGGCGTCCCGTTGACCCACTCCGAAATCCGCATCCCGATCGTGTGCTTCGTATCGGCCAGGGACAGCGCCCAGCGCAGGAGGGCTTCCACCACGTCCGGCTTCAAATCGTCGACGTGCTGCACGCTCTCCATCGTCTCACTCCTCGCGCTCATCATCATCCTCCCAGGGAATCACGCGAATCGCGGCCGAAGCGGGGAACGCGATCAACTCTACCCAATCCCCTTCGTCCGATTCCACATCCTCCACCGCAACCGCGTCTACGTCGGCCCCCGGTACGCTCTTCACGTATTGCAGCGGCTCTTCGTACGCCTTGCGCCCGTAGACGTGGAACGCCTCCTCTTTCGTCTTCGTTGGCATGGGCACACCTCCTTACGCCGGCTCGACCAGGGTTCTGATCTCCCGGCGCGGCACGATAATCATCTCGCTCCACCCCCACTCGTCGTAAAGCGTATAAGCGTACATACGGGCTAGGTCGGCCGTCACCGCGATGACGTTGCCGATGTGATGGAGGGATTCGTCGGCCTTAAACTTGGCAAAGACTTCGTACACTTCACCCTCAGGCGTCTTCTCCGGTAAACTGCTCATACGGTCACACCCCACGTCTTCAGCTTTTCAATGGCCCGCTCAGACAGCCGTTTGCGCGTCCACGGCGGGTCCCACACGATTTCCAGAGACACTTCGTCCACGTCCTCCTCCAGCAACAGGCGCTCGCGAATGTCGCCGATGATAAACTCCATACAGGGACAGCCCATGGAGGTGAACGTCAGACGCACATCTGCGCGACGGCCGTCGTGCCGGAGACCGTAAATGAGCCCCATGTCCACGACGCTCACCGGGTATTCCGGGTCCGTCACTTCCTCCAGAGCCTCCCATAACCGACGCTCCGAGGGGCTGGCCTCCGCTTTGGCCGGTTCAACCCAGGCCGGCTTCGGCCGTTCGGTCGGTCCCGTCGTCATTGAACGATCTCCTGCCACGTGCGCTTGTCGGCGCCGTTGCCGTAGAGTTCGTCATAGCCGCGCTGGATGTCGTGCACGTATTCGGCGTTCATCGGCCCCCGTGCCTTCCAGCGCTCGATCACCTGATCCCACGTGATCTGCCCTTCCTCGAAGAGCCACCGCTTTTCTTCCGCGATGAAGCGCGACGGAAACGGGAAGTCGAGCACATACTTGTCCTGAGCCTCATCATAGTGGGCGGGAACGTCAAGGTCGAGGGACGTCAGGAAGGGCACGGCCGTGCTCATCCAGATCTGGCGCAACTCGTCGTTCGTGCTTCCCTTAAAGCCGTATTCAATCTGTTCGGTATGCCGCTTGAGGTCGTCCGGCAGGCCGAACCACTCGACCGTCAGCGGGAACATCCAGTCAACCGCCTCTTGTAGCGCCTCGTGTCCGCCCGGCTGCTCGTTGATCTTGCGCATCCACGTTTCGCCGTGGCGGAGGTGAAAGTTCTCCTCCTTGTCCACCTTAGCCAGAGCGCGCTTCCACGGTCCGTAGCTGCCGTGCTTGAACACGTCGCCCAGCAGCACGAAGCCGGCGCGGTCGTACAGGGCGTTCGCCACCGCCAGCTCCGTCCACGTCTCCAGGGGCACGTCGAAAGCGTAGGGGTATTTGAACTCCTCCGGCTTCCGCTCGTAAACCAGTTGTTCCTTGTTGACGCCCATATCTTCCAGCATGCGGTAGGCGATGTGGGCGTGCCCCAGCTCGTCCTGGATGATGCTCATGGCCGAGATGTAAGCGTTGGTGGAGGGAGCATCCTGAGCGGCGCGGTAATAGGCGGGAGCGCTGATCAGCTCCGTGTCGGCCGAAACCGTCAAAATGCGCTTCATCCCTTCGAAGTAGACGGAGCTCATCTGGTCGGCGCTCTCCACCAGACGGCCCTCGCCCAACCGTTCTAATAATCGTTCTTCACTGACTGCCGTCATCTATCTCACTCCTTCATGAACCAGCCTCCGGGGGCTAAGGGAGCGATTCCGGAGGGTCACCGTTCTCACTTACCGTCCTTTATATTCCGGCGGCCGCTTCTCGGTGAAAGCAGCAAAGCCTTCGGCCGCGTCCTCTGTATCAAATAGAGGCTCAATCAACTCCCGTTCCAGCGCCAGGGCCTCGTCCAGGTCCAGATGCCGGCCCCGATAGACAGCTTCCTTAATGGCGCCGATAGCCAGCGTGGCGCCAGAGGCGATCTTCTGCGCGTACGCTTCCGTCTCCTCCTGGAGCTCATCAGCCGGGATCACCCGGTTGACGATGCCCAGCTCCGCCGCCTCCTCAGGCCCAACCTGCTCCCCCGTAATCATCATCTGCAGAGCCTTGTTCCAGCCGATGAGGCGGGGGAGGCGCTGGGTGCCGCCGTTGCCAGGGAGCAAGCCCAGCGTCACCTCAGGCAGGCCCATTCGGTAATCCCCTTCGGCCGCGAAGCGTAGATCACACGCCAGCGCCATCTCCAGACCGCCGCCCAGGGCGTGACCGTTGATAGCGGCGACAAAAATTTTGGGGATGGCGGCCATCTTCGCCAGGGCGGCGTGGGCCACGCGGATCATCTCCATGTTGCCCGCCGTGTCGTTAGCCATGAACGCCTTAATGTCGGCCCCGGCCGAGAAGAAGCGGTCAGAAGCGCTGCGTAAAATGACGGCCTTGACGTCGCCGTCGTCCCGCGCAGCCTCAATCGCCGCGTCAAGCTGGCGCATAAAATCGATTTCGTAGCTGTTCGCCGGCGGCCGGTCCAGGGTGATGAATCCGACCCCGCCATCTTTGCTGAAAGTTACGACGGTTTCTGACATGCTTACCCTCCAAACCTGTCGGTGTCAGTCAAAAGTCTGTGCCTGCTTCACTTTCCCGGAAACCGTTACGGCACGAGCGCCCGTTTCCAGGAAGAATTGCCGTCACGCCTCCCAATCAAGGCCGCCAAAGACGGCGCCTTTGTTTTCCAGATAGTAGTCTACGGCTTCCGGACCGTGCTCGTGGCCGATGCCCGACGCTTTGACGCCCCCGAAAGGCAGCTCGTCATAGCCATAATGAATCTGGTTAATCCAGGTAACGCCGGCTTCGATCTCGCGCACAGCGCGGTTGGCCCACACCATGTTGTTCGTCCAGATGGAAGAGCCCAGCCCCCACTTGGAACTATTGGCCTTCTCAATCGCTTCGTCGAGGCTGCTCACGCGCCAGACGGGGAGAACGGGGCCGAAGACCTCTTCCGTCATCAGCTTGCTCTCCTCCGGCACGTCGACGACCACGGCCGGTTCGAAATAATGGCCGTCGGCAAACTCATCGCCGTCAGGCCGGCTGCCGCCGATGAGTACCTCGGCCCCCTTGTCGACGGCGTCCTGCAACTGCTCCTCAATTTCCTCACGTTGATAAGCTGTGTGCAGCGGGCCCATCCGGAACTGCCCTTTCTCCGGCCGCGAGGTCGGGTCCCCAACGCGGTAGCGGCTGACGCGCTCCACAACGCGTTCCACAAATTCGTCGTAAACCTCGTCAAAGAGGTAAAGGCGTTTCACGGCGAGGCACGCCTGGCCCGCGTTCCAGAAACGGCCGATGACGGCGCCGCTGACCGCCTTACTCATATTGGCGTCGGGACAGACGATCATCGGATCGGAGCCGCCCAGCTCGAGCGTGATCCGCTTGAACTCGGGGGCCGCCAGTTCCATGATGCGCCGGCCGGTGGCCGAAGAGCCCGTGAGGGCGACGCGGCGCACCTCAGGATGGCACACCAGTTCCTCGCCGACAGCGCTGCCGGAGCCGGTGACGCACTGTAGCACGCCGGGGGGCAGCCCCGCCTCATTGAGCAGGCCGATCACTTTCAGCGATGCCAGGGGCGTCGTACGCGCCGGCTTGATGATAATCGGACAACCGGCGATGAGGGCCGGGCCGACTTTGGTTCCCATCAGCGTCAGGGGGAAATTCCAGGGCACGATGCCCACGGCAACGCCGACCGGCTGTTTGAGGACGAGACCGTACGCCCCTTTGTTCAGCGTCGGCGGCAGGGGCACCTGCGCGCCGCGAATCTTGCTGGCCAATCCGGCGTAGAACTCAAGACCGTGCAACAGATGGTGGAGTTCTCCCTTGGCCTCGAAGAGCGGTTTTCCCTGCTCGGCCGTCAGAGTCTGAATAATGTCGTCGGCGTTCTCCTTGAGAAGGTCGATCCCCTTGTGCAGGAGGCTGGCGCGTTCGTCGGGAGAGGTTTCGCGCCACTCGGGGAAGGCGTCGACGGCCGCGCGTACGGCCGCTTCGGCGTCTTCTTTGCCGGCCAGCGGCGCGTTGTCCACGACGCGGCCGTTGGCGGGGTTGATCACGTCATAGGTGTCGCCGGCGGCAGCGTCTACCCATTCGCCATTGATAAACATCTGGGCCATCTTTTCTTTTCCTCCCATTCTCTACTCATTTGCACGTCGGCTGGCTCCACCGATCATCCATTCTCTAATGAACCAGCAGGTGCAACCAGCTTTCTAATTCCCGTCATCCCGCGCCACACCGTCGAAGAACAGTTCCATGACGAAATCGGCCGTTGCCTCAGGGCCGCCCAGCCGTTCGCGGGCATAATCGGCCATGACGACCTCGACGCTGGCCACGTGCTCCCACGATAAGAGGCGGGCGTCGACCCCAATTATCTCGCCGTTGTCGATGCCGTCCTTGATAATCTTCTCGGCTTGTTCGGGCAAAGCGGCCTGGTAGGCGCGCACGAGGCGACGCCGCTCGGCGCCCTCAAATATATTGGCGTCCCGGCGCACCAACTGCATGAGCGCCTGCTTCTCCGGAGGCAATTGCAGGAACGTCAGGGTAAAGTGGCGCAGGCGGCGACGACAGGAGCCGTCGGCAGCGACCACGGTCGCCATGAGTCCCTTTATCTCCTCAAGATAAGCGTGCATCATCGACAAGTAAAGGTCCTCTTTGCTGTCAAAGTGATGGTATAGGGCGCCCTTTGTAACCTCCGCGGCGTCAGCGATGTCCGACATCGTGACGTCGGCAAAGTTGCGGGTGAGAAAGAGCGACGCAGCCGCTTCCAGGATGTTGGCAATCGTTACAGCAGATTTGGCGTACATGCGGATGGTCGAAGATAATTGAAGCTTGTGGTACAGAATTGTGCGGCCGGCCAATAAATACATACCGGTTAGTATCTTTTTGTATCTTATCACCGCCCCCGATAGCTGTCAAGAAGCGGACGGCGCGCGGGTGGAGGCCATTTCTGGT
>JAWVYQ010000157.1:0-7821 GCA_033722615.1 Promineifilaceae bacterium (SeqCode) | reverse complement strand
CTACGTCGGCCGGAAGTGAGCTTCCCGACGACCCGTTTCCCGGAAACTCACGAGCTCAAAATTCCACCTGCCGAACGGCCGTTTTCTCCGCACGGCCGTTTCCGGGAAACTGTCCCTCGCCAGCCCGCAACTCTCGTTTCCCGGAAACTCACGAGCCCAAAATTCCACCTGCCGAACGACGTCTCTCTTCGCACGGTCGTTTCCGGGAAACTCCCACTCGCGTACGTACGCATTTTGACCTTGCCACGCAATCGCGATACGCTTGTCGAGCCAATCAAAGTCTATTCGCATCCAGTTTCCCGGAAACCGGCAGCGGCCGGAACGGCGCCCACTGCCGTAAAGTTTCCGGGAAACCAACGGTCGGGAACGACCGTCCCCTTAGCCCGGCCAGCGTGTTGACAGCGCATGGGCGGGCGGATATTGTAGAGCAACATTGATGACAGGACGTTACTCATTTAATGCCTGACGAAGCCCAGAACTGGACCACACAAGACGTCGCCACCGTTCTACGCTACCTCGGAAGTGATCCGGAGACCGGATTAGACTCTTCCGAGGCGCGCAGCCGGCTGCAAAGGTACGGTCCCAACGAGCTGCAGGAACAGGGGGGGAGGGGGCCGCTGTTGATGCTTGGGGAGCAGTTCTCGAGCACCATGGTGCTCATCCTCATCGGCGCGGCCGTCATCTCCGCGTTTCTCGGCAAGCCGACGGAAACGGTGGCCATCACGGCCATCGTCCTGCTTTTCGCCCTCCTGGGCTTCGTGCAGGAATATCGGGCGGAACGGGCGATGGCGGCCCTGAAGCAACTGGCCGTCCCCGTGGTGCGCGTGCGTCGCGACGGGAGCGTCCGCGAAATCTCGGCGCGAGAACTGGTGCCCGGCGACATCGTTTATCTGGAGACGGGCAATCTGGTCCCGGCCGATCTGCGCCTGATCGAAAGCGTGAACCTGCGCATCCAGGAGGCGGCGCTGACCGGTGAGTCGGAGCCGGTGGATAAGGAGACGGCGGCGCTGCAAAAGGCGGACCTGCCGCTGGCCGAGCGGCGGAATATGGCCTATATGGGGACTGTCGTCACGTACGGCCGGGGCACGGCCGTCGTCGTGGCCACCGGCATGGAGACGGAACTCGGCCGCATCGCCGAGTTGCTGCAGGCTGTGGCTCCGGAAGCGACGCCGCTGCAACGCCGTCTCGATCAGGTGGGCAAGGCGCTGGCCGTTCTCGGCGCGGTGGTCGCCGTGTTGGTGCTGGTTATCGGCGTCCTCCGGGGAGAACCGCTGAACGATATGTTTCTCACGGCCGTCAGCGTCGCCGTCGCCGTCGTGCCGGAGGGCCTGCCGGCCGTCGTGACCGTCACGCTGGCCCTCGGCGCCCAGCGCATGCTGGCCCGCAACGCCCTGATTCGCAAGTTGCCGGCCGTGGAAACGCTCGGCTCCGTGACCATTATCGCGTCGGACAAGACGGGCACCCTGACCATCAACCGGATGACGGTCACCGTGATCGACGTCGCCGGACATACGCTGGAACTGACCGGCACAGCGCAGCGACCCCCGTCTGGTCTTGCCCGGCCGGTGGAAGAGCCGCTGGTTGAGCAGCCGCCGACGATCGCCCTCGTGCTGGCGGTGGGCGCTCTGGCCAACGACGCGTCGTTGCAGCCGGATCCTGAGTCCGGCCGCTATCTACCCGTCGGCGATCCGACCGAAGGCGCGCTCCTGGTGGCCTCCCGACAGGCGGGAATCGGCCCGGACGCTTTGCGCGCGGCGCTGCCGCGCGTGGGCGAAGCGCCATTTGATTCTGAGCGCAAGCGGATGACGACGGTGCATCGCCTGCCGGAGCCCTTACCCTCTTCTCTCCAGCCTCTGCAAAACGTGGCGACGCCCTTTGTTGCCTTTACGAAAGGCGCGGTCGACGGCCTTCTCCAGATCTCGACCCACGTCTGGGAAGACGGCCGGGCCGTGCCCCTGACGGATGCGTGGCGCGAGCGCATTGAGAGGGCCAACGAGCAGCTGGCGGCCAACGGGATGCGCGTCCTGGGGATGGCATTTCGCGCCGTGCCGGTGGAGAAGGCGGAGGAACCGGCCGAGGCGTTGGAGCAAGCGCTCACGTTCGCCGGCCTGGTGGGCATGATCGATCCGCCCCGGCCGGAAGTGAAGGAAGCGGTGGCGACCTGTAAGCGGGCTGGCATCCGGCCGTTGATGATCACGGGCGACCATCCGCTGACCGCTCGCTTCATCGCCGACGACCTGGGAATCGCCACCAACGGTCGGGTCAAGACCGGCCAGGATCTGGATCGTCTGTCGCCGGTCGAGCTGGCGCAGGTGGTCGGGGAGGTTTCTATCTATGCGCGGGTCGCTCCCGAACATAAGCTGCGCCTCGTCGAGGATTTGCGGGCGCAGGGGCACGTCGTGGCGATGACGGGGGATGGCGTCAACGATGCGCCGGCGCTGAAGCGGGCCGACATCGGCGTCGCCATGGGCATTACCGGCACCGACGTCTCCAAGGAGGCGGCCGACATGGTGCTCGTGGACGATAATTTTGCGACCATCGTCTCCGCCATCGAAGAGGGGCGGGTCATTTACGACAACATCCGCCGCTTTGTGAAATTCTCTATCGCCGGTAACGTGGGCAAGGTGCTGGTCATGCTTCTGGCGCCCGTTCTCGTCGGGGCCAACGTGGCCCTCTTACCCCTCCAGCTGCTCTGGCTCAATTTGCTGACAGACGGGTTGCTGGGTCTGGGGCTGGGAATGGAACCGGCCGAGAGGGAGACGATGCAGCGACCGCCCCGTTCGCCCCAGGCCGGTCTTTTTGACGGGGGGCTGCGGCGGCACATCGCCTGGGTGGGGGTGCTGATCGGCTTCGCCGCCCTGGCCGTGGGCCGCGCCTACTATGAGCCGGGCGACGTGGAGGGCGGCACGTGGCAGACGATGATCTTCACCGCGCTGGCCTTCATGCAGATCGGGCAGGCGCTGGCCAGCCGGTCTACCGAATCGTCCCTCCTGTCCATTGGCCTACGCTCCAACCGGCCGATGCTCTTTCTGGTGCTGATCACGATCATTTTACAGTTGCTCGTGATCTACGTCCCCTTTCTCGACGCGTTCTTCAATATAACGCCGCTGGCTCTTCAGGATCTGGGGGTGGCCGCATTTTTGGGGCTCGTCGTCCTGGCTGCCATCGAGGTCGAGAAGTGGCTGCTGCGGCGACGGCCCCAGGGCGAGCGGCGTGGCTGAATCTCCTAATTGTATTGACAACGTATGTACGGAAGGGTATATTCTAGAAAATGGGAGAACGATATGAGTTCCATGGAATCACCTTTACTTGGGACGACCGCAAGTCAAAGGCCAACCAACGGAAACATCGAATCTCGTTTGAGACAGCTTGCGAGGCGTTCTTTGACCCGTTCGTTCATTACGTTGGAGAGGAGTATGTGGGCGATGAGAAGCGAGAGACGCTTATTGGAATGACGACGGACTGGCGGTTGCTTTTCGTGGTATACGTCATGCGAGCAGAATCCGTTCGCCTTATCTCCGCTCGAAGAGTTACAACTATTGAGAGAAGACGCTATGAAGATCAACAGGCTTAAGCAGAGGCTGCGCAAAAACCGGCCGATGACGAAGATCAGCTTGCGGATGCCGGAAGACGTTATCGCGGATCTGAAGCGCGTCGCCCCACACCTGGGTTTTTCCGGCTACCAGCCGCTCATTCGCGCTTACGTAGGACAGGGATTGCGCGTCGACCTGGAGCGGCTGGAAAGTGGGGAGCGCCTGATGCAGTTCGTCGAGAATCTGCGCCAGCTTGGCGTCGACGACGACGTCATTGCCGAAGCGATGGCCGAGGTGCAGGAGGCTGGCGAGCCTGCTTAGGGCCCGCCGTAGCGCCAACAAGACGCCACTATCCACCCAGACCGTCCGGTACCATGGGATCTCCTGTGCGAGCGGTAGCCATGCGTCATGGGGGCACCGGGTAGAGATCCCAGTATTCCAGATAGGGGGCGAGCGCGACCGCGCCGGGGTAACGGCTGCGTTCTTTGCTACGGTGTGGGTTGCTCGCCGGCCGTTCTCCCTTCCAGGATCGCCTTCAGCCGCGCCAGGTTCTCGTCGACCTCTTCAGCCAACTGCTTGGAGGCGCGCTCGCTGCCAACGGCCTTGAATATGATCTTGAATAAGAGCCTGGCTATGGCCGGTGGCTTGAAATGATACCGTTGCCTGACTCGAGTGGCGCCATTTTGGGGCTCCAGCACAATCTCCCACTCTGCCTTCATCCAGTAGCCCCCTGTCCTTAGGGGAAAGGCCGCTTTCCAGGCCAGGCGCCGGTCGGGCTCCATGGCTGTGATTTCCGCTTCCGTGTACCCCTTCCCGGCTATGCGCCTCAACACGATCGCCTCGGCTTTGCGCATGATCCAGGGCCCCTGACCAGGCGACTGCTCTTTGGCTTGGAAATGCGTCCCTACATCAATCGGGCCCCCTGAGACCTTGGTAATTTCGGTCGGTTGATAGTTCCATTCTGTGTGCCGGGTGAAGTCATAGATGTACTCGTAGACCTCGTCGACGGGCGCCTGAATCAAGATTTCGCGTTCACCCTTCAAAACCTTTGAGAACGCATCTGAGTCGTTCATGACAACCTCCTGGTTACCGTTACCTTACGCCGTTACCTCGGACCGGACCGGAGCGCGGGTGATGGCGCTGACGTCCTTCGCTTGCGCCCTCACTTATGAGCCAGATTTTAGCGAATCAATCGGCTGATCCCTGCATCCGGCCGGGGAAACGTCCGTTCCTCAAGCCGCTACCGGGTGACGAACGGCAAATAGACGTCTGGCCCGACGCCGGCCGGGGCGGTTTCCCCGGCTTCCCAGAGGCCGCCGTCGAGCCGGTAGCTGCCCCCGGCCATGGCGCCGGCGTCGGGCTGGCCGGCCGTCCCGTTGAGGCGGTAGCTGTCACCGCTGCTCTGGCCACCGCCGCCGTCGGCCGTCCACCACGTGATGGGGGCGAAGCCGCCGTTATCGGCCACGATGAGGGAGGTGGAGAGGGACAGCGCCACCAGCAGTTGTTTCCTCCTTTTCGGCCGCCCGCGGGCGCGCCTTCTGTTCCAGCGCGGCGAGGACGGCGACTACAATCGTGACGATTACGAACAAAACACGATGTCGCATGAGGGAAACGTCGCAACTACGGTTTTCCACCCCCACGATCGATCATATTGACGCTGCCGGTTCCTTCGATAACCTGACGGTCAATGGTCTGACCTTCGAGAATACCTTCTGTGGACTCGCAGGTGAGCTCAGTATCACCCAGGCGGAAGTGAAACACGAGATCGGTGTCGCCGTCGCCATCCACGTCCTCTTCGTGGCGATGGGGCTTCCCACTTTCCTTGTCCAAATGGGTCTCGCCGGCTCCTTCAAACGTCACCGTGGTGTGGTCCACCGTCGCGGCATCGAAATCGCCGGTGGTGAGAATGGCAACCGCGACGACCTCATTACTGTTGTTGCAATTAATGGAGTTAGGGTCGCTGCCAGGCTTTATATCGATTTCGAGGGGCACGACGGGCGTCGACGCCGGGTCGAGCGGATCGGAGCCAGCGGTGATCTCCTCTTCGTCGGTGAAGCCATCGTCATCAGTGTCAGCGTCAAGTGGGTCGGTGCCCAACTCAGCCTCCTCGGCATCCGATAGCCCGTCGTTGTCGTCGTCGGGGTCGCAGGCATTGCCCTGTCCGTCACCGTCCGTGTCCGTTTGGTCCGCGTTGGCTGTGTTGGGACAGTTGTCCTCCCCATCAGGCACTCCGTCCCCGTCGCCGTCCTCCTCCAGCTCGAACACGTACGCCGAGCCTTGATCCTCGTTGCCGTCCACGTCGTCGAAGGTCGCCCCAACCAGGGTGGTGTCGACGCTCATCGCCACAGAGCGCCCGAACCCGTCAGCGAACGCACCGTCGGCCGCGGTGAGCTTGGCCACCTGACCCCAGTTGTCAGCCCCGCCCGCCTCCCGCCGGAAGACGTAGGCCGAGCCTTGACCGCCGTTTTCGCCCACGGCGTCGAGGGACGCTCCGACGAGGGCGGTGTCCCCGCTCAGCGCCACAGACGTGCCGAACCGATCATCGGCTTCGCCGTCGGCCGGGGTGAGCTTGGCCACCTGACCCCAGTTGTCAGCCCCGCCCGCGTCCCGCCCGAACACGTACACTGCGCCTGGGCCAGCCCAGGTGCCGACTATGACTGGGGGGCCGAGCTCGGTCGCTCCAACCAGGACGGTGTCCCCGCTCAGCGCCACGGAGTCCCCAAATAGATCGTGGGCCTCACCTTCGGATGCAGTGAGCTTGGTCACCTGGCCCCAGTTGTCAGCCCCGCCCGCGTCCCGCCCGAACACGTAGGCCGAGCCTTGATTCTCAGTGCCGTCCACGTCGTCGGCGGGCGCCCCGACTAGGGCCGCGGTCCCGCCAACCGCCACGGAGTGCCCGAACACGTCGCCGGGCGCACGGTCGGCCGCGGTGAGCTTGGCCACCTGGCCCCAGTTGCCAGCCCCGCCCGCGTCCCGCCGGAAGACGTACGCCGCGCCACGCCGATTGAAAGTGCCTGGGGCTCCGACGAGAACGGTGTCTCCGCTCACTGTCACGGAGTCCCCGAACCGGTCGCCGAACGTGCCGTCGTCCGCGGTAAGCTTGGCTACCTGGCCCCAGTTGTCTATTCCGCCCGCGTCGCGGTGGAAGAGGTATGCCGCGCCCCGCGCGCTGAGGATTTCAGGGGCTCCGACGACGGCGGTATCTCCGCTCAGCGCCACGGAGATCCCAAATAGCTCTTCGGACGCACCGTCGGCCGCGGTGAGCTTAGTCACCTGACCCCAGTTGTCAATCTCACCCGCGTCCCGCTGGTAGACGTATGCCGAGCCTTGATCAACCGTAAACTCCAGATTGTCCAAGTACGCTCCTACCAGGGCGGTGTCCCCACTCAGCGCTACAGAGACGCCGAACCGGTCATGGGCCGTGCCGTCTACTGCAGTGAGCTTGGCTACCTGGATAGCCTCAGGGCTGAAGGTCATGCGCAGGTCGTGCGCCGGGTTAGTGGCCGAGAAGGCGCCCGCTGCTTCCGGCCCGGACGTAGTGACATGGTACCGGGCCTCACCTAGTCTGCTCAGGATCGTTGCCCAGGCCTGCGGCGGAAGTCCATCCGGGATGGAGGGCATGCCGGGCTGGAGAGCGGCGCCCTGGAACGGATTAGCTGTGCTTCCCGCAAGCGGGAAGGACAGGACCATTGTGAGTATCAGGAAAGCGACGGCCATGAAAATTGGCCGGGCTTTCCGCCGAAACAATACTTCATCAATTATCGTCATTTTCTAAATCCTCCTCATAGCCTTAAGTCTTGGCTTCAATGGCCCCCAGGACGGCTCTCCCGCCAGCGCTTCGCCAGCCGCCATTTACTCGGCGTGCGCCAGCCGGCCGGCATCAGGGAAGTCGCGTTCCTGGCTGACGACGGTTCCGTGACTGTTGACCAGGGTGTAAACGGGCGCCCGCAGGCCCAGCCCGAACGGGGTCTCCTCCGCGGGCGGCAGCCAGGCGTCGTAGGGGGGCACCGGGTAAAGATCCCAGTTCTCCAGCCGGTAGCCGAGCGCGTTTGGGCCGGCACCGGCCGCCGGCATAGCGTAGACGGTCACCGGGACGAAGTTCACACGGTCGCCCACCCGCTGCGCCAGGCGCTCGGCCACCAGCTCCGGCTGCGGGCAGTAGCGAATCTGGCACATTTCGTAGGGGAGGAAGAGCAGGAGCGTCGCCTTGTCGTCGGCCATCGCCGCCCCCGGCGATAACCACTTGCCGGACGCGGCCGTTTCCTTCTCAGCACGAGCAACGGCCGCG
>JAWVYQ010000156.1:0-7982 GCA_033722615.1 Promineifilaceae bacterium (SeqCode) | reverse complement strand
AGGGTCGTCACTCGCTTTACATTCTCCGGCACGCACGAGGGCGAGTTCATGGGCGTTCCCGCCACGGGCAGGCAATTTTCAATTACGGCCATCGCCATCGCCCGTGTTACCGGGGGCAAGCTGGTAGAGTGGTGGGAAAATGCCGACGTAATGAGTCTGATGCAGCAGCTTGGCGCGCTTCCCACCGGGGAATCAGGCTAGGCAAAACGGCAGGTGACAGGTGCCTGAAGAGGACCTGTCACCTGCCAACAAAAGTCACCGGAGCGCAATGTTCAGCAAGTCATTCCAACACGTCTATTAGGATGGACAGACGGGGGATGAAATCAGGAAGGAGGGCGTTGTGTCAAGCCGAGAACGAGCGCAGACCGAAAGGCTCATGAACAGGATCGAAGAAATGTGGGCCCACCTGGCATTCCTGTTCAACGAGCTGAACGCCACCAATGGCTGGGGGCAAGAGCATGGCCCGGACTGGACCTTTGGCGACGTGCCTTACCACCTCGCCTATTTAAACCGTGATGTCATCATCCGCGGGCTCGAACTAGGCCCAGATTTGCCGGAAGCTGATCAGACCCTCTTGACCAATCCGAAGGAGGTCAACGCCTGGAATGACCATAGGTTCACCAGGCGACCGGCTGACCAGACCGTCACCCAGTCGCTCGCGCAGTGGCGGGCCAGTTGTGAGGAGATTCGTACTCTGGCATCGCAAATGGATGATGCTCACCTTGAGCGTCCCTTCTGGATACCGGCGTACATGGGTTGGGTGACGGCCCGCGACGGCCTGGCCTTGTGCTACATCCACGATTGGAGCCATTTCACCCAGCTTCGCATCCAGATGGGGAGGACTGAACCGCGGCCCAGCGCGGCCATCACACGCGGGTATCTTAGCGCTATGCTGAATCTCATGACCCGGTTCTTAAACCGGGACGCGGCCGGCGGCCGGGAGTTTAGCGTGGTAATGGCCTTCACCGACCCGGATGTGGGAGCCTGGACTATCCACGTCGGCAAAGGGCGGGCCACAGTCAGCGACGGCCGGGCAGCGGACGCTGATCTGATCATCACCCAGAGTGCCGAAACCTTCGAAAAATCGTTACAGAGAATGCATGATCCGGTCGAAGCTATCGAGTCCGGCCAGATCCAGGTGAGCAACTTCGAGAGTCTGGGAACATTTGGCGAGCTATTTCCGATGTAACTCGGGAATGAGGCTACGATTGCTTTCAGATTGCTTTGAACGCTGCCTGGCAGCGTGGCGCTTTAGAACTTTCGCGTCCATTCGCGGGGCCAGCGTTCGACGACGACCTTGGTCTGGGTGAAGAACTCGACGGCGTGTTTGCCCTGGCCGTGGAGGGTGCCGAAGAAGCTGTCTTTCCAGCCGCTGAAGGGGAAGAAGGCCATGGGGGCGGCGACGCCGAGGTTGATGCCAATGTTGCCGGCTTCGACTTCGTAGCGGAACTGGCGGGCGGCCGCGCCGTTGCTGGTGAAGAGGCAGGCCATGTTGCCATAGCGGCCGCTGTTGATCAGCTCCACCGCCTCATCTACCGTGTCCACGTGCATGACGCCGAGGACGGGACCGAAGATTTCGGTGCCGGCGATCTTGCCGGCGGGATCGAGGCCGCGGAGGACGGTGGGCCGGACGAAGTTGCCGCGCTCGTAGCCGGGGATCTGGGGTTGGCGGCCGTCGACAAGCATTTCGGCACCTTCGCTTTTCCCTTCCTCAACCAGGGTTTCGATGCGCTGGCGGCTTTCGGGGGTGATGACGGGCCCCATCTCGACGCCTTCTTCGAGGCCGTAGCCGGTCACGCGTTCCGCCGCAGCGTCGGCGATGGCCTCGGTGAAGGTGTCGCGGGCTTCGCCGACGGTGATGGCCAGGGAGGCGGCGAGACAGCGCTGGCCGGCGCAACCGAAGGCGGAGTCGGCCGAGATACGGGTGGTCATCTCCATGTCGGCGTCGGGGAGGACGATGATGGGGTTTTTGGCGCCGCCCTGGGCCTGCACGCGCTTGCCGTTGGCGGCGGCGCGGGCGTAAACGTGCCTGGCGACGGGGGTGGAGCCGACGAAACTGACGGCGCGGATCGCGGGGTGGTCGAGAATGGCGTTGACGGTCTCTTTGGAGCCGTTGACGAGGTTGACGACGCCGGGAGGGAAGTCGACCTGTTCGATGAGGTGGAAGATCTTTTGCATCGTCAGCGGGACCCGCTCGGAGGGCTTAACGACGTAGGTGTTGCCGGCTGCGAGAGCGTAGGGCATGAACCAGAAGGGGATCATGCCGGGAAAATTGAAGGGACAGATGGCGGCGGCGACGCCGAGGGGCTGGCGGATCATAAATTCGTCGATGCCGCGGGCGATGTCTTCGGAAAAGTCGCCCTGCATCAGGGTGGGCATGCCGCAGGCGGTTTCGACGTTTTCGATGGCGCGGCGCATCTCGCCCCGGGATTCGGAGAAGGTTTTGCCACACTCTTTGGTGATGGTGCGGGCGATGTCGTCGACGTGCTCTTCGAGGAGGGCTTTGAGCCTGAAGAGGGGTTGGACGCGGTCGACGACGGGGACGCGGCGCCAGTCGCGGAAGGCGGCGGCCGCGGACTGGGCGGCCTGGCCCACTTCTTCGGGCGGTGAGAGGGGGACGTGGGCGAGGGTTTCGGCCGTGGCGGGGTTGACGACGTCGAGATATTCGGAGGCGGCCGGGTCTCGCCATTGGCCGTTTACGTAGTTGCGGAGCTTTTCTGGCATAGCCTTTTTTCCTTGTGATTTCGAGGTAAAGTGGAAGTTTGGAACGCAGATGACGCAGATTTAATCAGCAGGAATCAGCGTCCCATCGTAAGAGTCACACTGTCATTGTAGCGCAGCTTCTGCTCCTCTTTCAACATGGTAATCGGTAGTGGTTACAACAGAGCGTCGGGTTTGAGGTGCTGCTTATCTGTGTCTACCGTCCTACCGTCCTACCATCCTTGACATCGGCTATTTCCGTCGATTAGACTGTAAATGTGTGGTCCCCAACAAAACACAGAAAGGAGGTCAATGTGGGCAAGATTGTTTATTCAAGCACGTATGCAAGCGACGACCCGACGCGCGCGACGATGCCTTTTCTCCTGGCAGCCGGCGCCATCGACCGTGGACATGAGCCGATCATTGTCCTGATGGGCGAAGCGGTCTATCTTATGAAAGATGAGGTGGTGAACTCGATTCAGGGCGTGGGCCTTCCCTCCCTGCGCGAGTTGTTGGACAAGGTAGTCCAGAACGACGTACCAATTTATCTTTGAGGCCCCTGTACTGTGGCCCGTGGGGTCACCGATGAAGATTACGGGGCGAAGAATGCGCAGTCGGCTACGCCGGGAGACTATGCCGACCTGATCATGGAAGCGGACCGGGTAGTGAACATGTAGCGCCAGACGCTCTTTATAATTTAACATGGCAGGCAGCCGCTGCTGGCCAACTCTTCACCGGTCGCATGTGGCCAGATTTGTGTTGAAACAGACTCTAATCGTCTTCCTGTAGGATGGCGCGGGCAATCTCGTGCATTGGGCGGCGTGATGATCGGGCCCGGCGTTGAATGTTGCGGTAGGCTTCCTCTTCGGTGAGACCGGTTTCGATGAGTTTGAGCTTGGCGCGGTCGATGACTTTCTGTCGCTTGAGTTCCTGTTGCAGGGTTTCGGCTTCCGCCTGCTGAGCCTGGGCCTCGGCGAAGCGTTTGCGGGCGACGGCGATGGCGGCCGCCAGTTGCTCGGTCTGGACGGGCTTGACGAGATAGCCGTGGATGGGCAAGTCGCTGGCCTGCTCGACGAGGTCGCGTTCGCTGTATGCGGTGAGGATGATAATGGGCAGGGGGGCGGTGCGAGAAAGGGTTTCGGCGGCCTGCAAGCCGTCGGTGTAGGGCATCTTAATGTCGAGGATGGCCAGGTCGAAAGGGCGGCGGCGGGTCATGCGTAGGGCTTCGCGGCCGTTGGTAGCGGCCGTGACAGTGTGCCCCAGTTCCTGGAGCATGGCTGTGAGGCCCATGCGGATGATCGGTTCATCGTCGGCGATGAGTACGTTGAGGGTCATGGTTTCAGTCCGAATAAGGGAGGCGAACGCAGATTTCTGTGCCCCCCTTCTCCGTCGTGGTCGTCAATTGACCCTGCAACTCTTCGCGGACGAGGGTCTCTACGATCTCAGTGCCGAGGCCGGGGCGAGCACCGTCCGCAATGCCGATTCCATCGTCGGCGACGGTGACGAGTAGTTCGCCGGGCGCGCGGCCGATGGTGATGGTTACCTGACCCTCTGTGCGGCTGGGAAAGGCGTGATCGAGGGCGTTCTGCACCAGTTCGTTGACGACGAGGGCCAGGTTAGTGGCGGCGCGGCTGGCGAGCAGAACGTCCTCACCCTCGACAGAGATGGCGATCTGCCGCCGGGGCGCCTGCGCTCCGCTCACCATGTGAACGATTCGTTGCAGGACGTCTTTGACGTTGACGAGGTGAAAGCCGCGCTCGGAAAGGGCTTCGTGAACGGCGGCGATGCTGTGCACCTGGTGCATGCTGGCTTCGAGGGCACGGCGGGCCGCGGAGGCGCTGACTTCTTCCATCTGCGACAGCTCGCTCAACTGAAGCTGCATGAGCATGGCGACGGTTTGCAGGTTGTTCTTGATGCGGTGGTGGATTTCGCGAATGAGGGCGGCGTTGGTGGCCAGACGGCCGTGCTCGATGGCCAGCGCGGTCTGGTTCGCCAGGGTGAGGAAGAGGGCGCGCTGTTCCGGCGAGAAGGCGCGGGGCGCGTCTGTGTAGCAGTTGAAGACGCCGATGACGCGCTCACGCACGCTGAGAGGCACGGCGAGCAGCGACACCAGGCCTTCCCGACGGGCCAGTTCGGCGTCGAGGTAATCGGAATCGGAACGCACGTCGCGCACGTAGGCGGGCTCGCCTGTTTGGGCTACCCGGCCGACGACGCCCTCCCCCACCGTGCGCGGGGAGCGGTCGAGGGCGGGCCCGGTGGTATGTTTGCTGGAGCGCAGTTCGAGGCGGTGGCCTTCGTCGTCAATGAGGAAGATGGAGCAGACGGCGGCGTTCATGAGGCGGGCGGCCATGTTCGTCACCACGTCGAGGACGTCGTCCATGTATTGGGGGGAAGTTACAAGTTCGCTGACCTCGGCCAGGGCTTCCAGCTCTTCGATCTGCCGGCGCTGGCTGTCGTGTAACTGGGCCTTGGCCAGGGCACCGGCCGCCAGATCGCCAATAAGGGAGAGGATTTCGACTTCCTCGGGAGTGAAGGTGTGTGGGGCCAGAGTCTGGACGTTGAGGGCGCCAATGGGTTTTTCTTCGATGAGGAGGGGGATGGCCAGAAGGGAGTGGAAGGCGCCTTCGGAAGCATCTTTGACCCATTTGAAGTGCGGGTTGTGCTGGGCGTCGCGGGCGAAGACGGGCCGGTTTTGGGCGACGGCGTGGCCCGTCATCCCTTCGCCGACTTCGAGGGTGGCCAACCCCAGCGCCCGGCGCGCGAGTCCGGTGGTCGCCCGCAGGCGCAAGGTTTCGCCGCCGGGATCAAGCAGGTAGATGGAGCAGGAGTCGACGTGCATGACCTCCGTCGTTTTGCGGGCGATCAGGTCGAGGGTGGTGTCCAGATCCCAGGCCGTACTCAGGGCGCGGGCGATGTCGCGCAGGGCGGCCGTGGAGCGGGAGCGGGCTGATGCGCGTTCGTTTTCGACTTCGGTCACTTTATCTCCAATCGGCTAATCGGTGAGTAATTTGAGGGCCAGGTGGCGGCCGCGCCCCTGTTCCAGGGCCAGCGTGAACCAGAGCCGGGTCAGGTTATCGACGAGGACGGCCTTTTCCGTCTCGCCGATGTAGACGGGGCGGAGGCCGACGTCGGCGATGAGGGCGTCGACGGCCGCCTGTGCTTCGCCGCTGTCCCCACAGTAGAAGAGGTCAGCCCGCATGCCTTTGAAAATGGGGCTGGCAAAGTTCTCCCAGCCGAGGTTGGAGAAGGCGCGGAAGAGGGCGGCGTTGGGCGCGGCCCGCCTGAGCGCGCTTAGGCTGTGCATGGGCTCTTCTCCGACATTGTTGGTGGCGTCGATGAGGATCTTGCCGTCGAGTCTGTCGCCCAGTTGACGTACGGTGGCGGGCATGGCGCGGCCGGGAATGGCGAAGAGGACGACGCGGGCGCCAGCGATGGCGTCAGGGATGGCGGCGGCCGTGGCCTGGCCGCCGATTTCGACGAGCAGGGATTGGACTTTTCCCGCCTGGGGATCGCGGACGCCAAAGTGTATCTCGTGGCCCTGGGCCGCCCACTTGCTTCCGAGGGTGCCCCCGATGTTGCCGGCGCCGATTATGCTGATTTTCATGGGTGAGGCCTCCTTTTCCCTGCCGCGCAAGGGAAGTGCGTTCGCGGCCAGAACACGTTCGTTCGATATTGATTATCCTTCCTTATCGCGAGGTATTCAAGCTGCGGGGAAATGGGCGAGCAGGGCAACCTCTGCGCAGAGGTTGCCCTGCTCGCTAAGATTATTGGCGGCAGGTGTTGGTCCGCCGCGTTTAGGCGTCGTAGTAAAGGTAGAATTCGTAGGGGTGCGGCCGGAGGCGCAGGGGGTCGACTTCGCGCTCCCGCTTGATGCGAATCCACGCTTCGATGACGTCCGGGGTGAAAACGTCGCCCTTGAGGAGGAAGTCGTGATCGGCTTCCAGAGCGTCCAGCGCCTCGCCCAGCGAACTGGGCACCTGCTTGATCTTCGCAGCTTCGGCCGGCGGCAGTTCGTACAAGTCGTAGTCGGTCGGTTCGCCGGGGTCGATCTGTTTCTGGATGCCGTCGATGCCGGCCATGAGAATGGCGGCGAAGGCCAGATAGGGGTTGGCCGTGGGGTCGGGGCAGCGGTACTCGATGCGCTTGGCGCCGGGGCTGTCGGAGTAGCGGGGGATGCGAATGCCGGCCGAGCGGTTGCGCTGGGAGTAGACGAGGTTGACGGGGGCCTCGAAGCCGGGCGTCAGGCGGCGGTAGGAGTTGGTGGTCGGCGCGCAGAAGGCGAGGAGGGCGGCCGAATGTTTCAGGACGCCGCCGATGTAGTGGAGGGCCAGCTCGGAGAGTTTGGCGTACCCTTCCTCGTCGTAGAAGAGGGCGTCGCCGTCCTTCCAAAGGCTGTTGTGGACGTGCATGCCGGAGCCGTTGTCGCCGAAGATGGGCTTGGGCATGAAGGTGGCGGTGTAACCGTAGCGGCGGGCGACGTTCTTGATGATGTATTTGTACATCATCTGCCAGTCGCCCGTGGCGGTCAGCGTGTTGTAGCGCACGTCGATTTCTTGCTGGCTGCCGCCGACTTCGGCGTGGTGCATCTCCACCGGAATGCCGGCCTCATGGAGCATCAGCGTCATTTCTGAGCGCAGGTCCTGCATGGTGTCGACGGGCGGGGGCTGAAAGTAGTGCTCTTTGTGGCGGGCGCGGTGGCCGAGGTTGGGCTTGCTGCCGTTGCGGCCGTTGTTCCACATCGACTCTTCGGAATCGAGGTGGAAGTAGGCGCCCTGGGGCGTGCTGTCGAAGCGCACGTCTTCGAAGACGAAGAACTCGGCCTCGGGACCCCAGTAGCTGGCGTCGGCGATGCCGGTTTCCAGAAGGTAGCGCTCGGCCGCCTTGGCGACGCGGCGGGCGTCCCGGCTGTAGGGCGTGCGGGTGACGGGGTCGTAGACGTTGCAGATGACGCTCAGGGTTGGGACCTCCAGGATGGGATCGCGCACGGCCGTGGTGGGGTCGGGCAAGAGAATGAGGTCACTTTCCTCGATGCCCTGGAAACCAACGATGGAGGAGCCGTCGTAGCCGATGCCCTCGTCAAAAGCCTCTTCGTCCAGGAAGGCGAGGGGCACGCTGACGTGACGCCAGAGGCCCATGAAATCAACGAATTTGAGGTCGACGATTTGCAAGTCGTGCTCGCGGGCATAGGCGAGGGCGTCTTTGGGTGTCGTCATCTCGACCGGTCCAAGGCCGTTGCCCTCGGCGCTTGTCTTTGTCGTCGTCTTTGTGTTCTTCATTTCGTT
>JAWVYQ010000155.1:0-8290 GCA_033722615.1 Promineifilaceae bacterium (SeqCode) | reverse complement strand
GACCTATGATGGCGTGGCGATGTCCTTCGAAGGGTATCACTACTGGAAGGATTGGGAGAATTATGTCGGCGTCGAAGATGAACGGGGGCTGGCCCGTTATGAGGAACGGGGCACGATCATGCTGAAGACGAAGGGACATGATCACGAGAATATTCTGCGCCTCTACGAGGAGGTGGGCGTGGAATACGAGGATTGGGATCTGGAAACGTTGAAGCGAAAGATGCCGATCTTCGACACGCACGCTTTCTGGCCGCCGCGGCCGGTGGAAGATGACGCCTTCTGGGAAGATCCGGAAGAGGAGCTGACGGGGGCGATCTTCACGCCACAATCAGGATACGTCAACGACCCGCAACTTTCGGCGCATAACCTGCGACGGGCGGCGGAGGCGCAGGGCGGCCGGTTCCTGTTTAACAGTGAGGTGGTGGCGATCCGGCGGGCGGACGGCCGCGTGTTGGGCGTCACGTTGAAGGACGATCAGGAGATCGACGCGCCCGTCGTGGTCAACGTGGCCGGCCCTCACTCCTTCGTCGTCAACCGGATGGCGGGCGTGGAGGCGGGGATGAATATCAAGACGCGGGCGCTGAAGCATGAGGTGCATCACGTCCCCTCACCGCCTGATTTCAACTTTGAAAAGCACGGCCACCCGACCTCTGACGGCGACATTGGCACGTATTTCCGGCCGGAGGCGGGCAACCGGATCGCCGTGGGCACAGAGGACCCGGAGTGTGACGACCGTGAATTCGTGGAGGATCCGGATAGCTTCCGGCAGGAAATATCGAAGAAGCAGTGGAAGACACAGGTCTACCGGCTGGCGCGGCGCATTCCTGATTTGCCCATTCCCAACCAGCCGATGGGCGTGGTCGACCTGTACGACGTTACCGACGACTGGATTCCCATTTACGATAAGTCGGACCTGGACGGCTTCTATATGGCAGTGGGCACGAGCGGCAACCAGTTTAAGAACGCGGGGGTGGCCGGGCATTTGATGGCGGAGTTGATCGAGGCGTGCGAAGCGGGGCACGACCACGACGAGGAACCGCTACGGGTGACCGGCCGGTACACGGGGTTGACGATTAACGCCGGGGCGTTCTCCCGGCTGCGAGAGATCAATCCGGACAGCAGTTTTACGGTGCGTGGTTAGCAGGAGGGGGATCGAGGCGGGATCCTCAGATCCCGCTCTCCTCTGCAAGATGGCCTGGCAAAATGCGGGCCACAGCACCTAGCGAACGATGAGTGAGTCTCTATATTTCCCTCCAGAAGAGTTTGAACAGCGCCTGGGTCGATTGCAGACGGCTATGGCGGAGCGGGCGCTGGACGGCTGCCTGATCTCGGGGCCGGAGAACGTCTTCTATCTATGCGGGCTCAGCCACCAGGGCTTCTTCGCCTACCACGCCCTGATCGTGACGCGGGAGGGAGAGATGGCGCTCATCGCCCGGGCGATGGAACGGGTTACGGTGGAGGCGCTAGTAAGCAGCGCCCGCTTTATCGGCTACGCGGACGGCGACGATCCGGTTCGGGTAACGGTGGAGGCGCTGCGCGAATTGGAATTGGGGACCGGCCGGCTGGGCGTCGAGAAGGGAAATCTGTTTCTGCCGCCGAGGATCACGGAGGGCATCGCGTTCTGTCTGCCCCAGATTGAGCTCGTGGACGTTACGGGCCTGGTGGATGGGTTCCGGCAGGCGAAGTCGGCACGGGAGCTGGCGTACACGCGGCAGGCAGCGGCCGTGACGGACGCGATGATGGCGGCGGCGCTGGAGACGGCCGGGCCGGGCGTCAACGAACGGGAGGTGGCGGCGGCCGTGCACGAGGCGATGATCCTGGCGGGCGGGACGTATCCGGGCTTTGGCCCTTTTGTGCGCTCGACGCCGACGCTGGGACAGGAACACCGGACGTGGCAGGACCGGGCGTTGCAGCCGGGCGACGCGCTCTTTGTGGAGGTGGCGGGCTGTGTGCGCCGTTACCACGCGCCAATGGGCCGGCTGATCTACATCGGCGAAGCGCCGCCGGGAACGGGAGAGATGGAAAAGGTATGCCTGGAGGCGTTCGCCTGTATCACGAACGCGATCCGGCCGGGCGCGCTGGCCCGCGACGTCTATGGGGCGTGGCAGGCGCGGGTGGACGCGGCCGGGCTGGCCCATTACCGGCGCCACCATTGTGGCTACCTGGTCGGCATTGGCTTCCCGCCAAGCTGGGTGGGCGGCAGTACGGTGGTCGGGCTGCGCCACGACAGCGACCTCGAGTTACGGGAAGGAATGGTTTTTCACCTGATGTCGTGGCTGATGGGCACCGGCCGCAACGGCGACTACTTCGTCTCGGATGCGGCCGTGGTCACGGCCGACGGCTGTACACGCCTGACGACGACGCCCCAACACCTGCACGTCGTTCACTGACCTCGCAAACATCGCTCCCCACATCGACGCCGGCGGCCGGGAAACAGGACGGCCGTACAGGTAAATGCGTGAGTGGCTGCTCCTGGCGACGAGCGGCGCTCTTAACATTTTGACGTTATATCTTAAAAGGAGGTATTTATGGCTTTGCGCTTGCCGAACCTGAAGAACTGGGTTTTCTTGATTGTCGCGATTCTCGTCATCGGCACGGCCTTTGGCGTGGAGATGCTGGCCAACCCGCCGGAAACGGCGCCGTTCGACCTGTTGCCCACGCTGCTGCGCGGGCTGAGCACGACGATCACGCTGACGTTCTGGGGGGCGTTGCTGGCGCTGGTGGTGGCCGTATTCACCGGCGTCTTGCGCTCATCGGAAAGCCGGCTCCTGCGCACGGTTACCAGCGCTTACGTCGAAGTTTTTCGCGGCACTTCCATTCTGGTTCAGTTGTTCTGGATCTTCTACGTGCTTCCCCTTCCACCATTTAATATCGAACTCAGCGCCTTTCAGGCAGGCGTGCTGGCGCTCGGCCTGAACGTGGGTGCCTATGGGGCAGAAGTGGTGCGCGGGGCGATCCGGGCCACGCCCAGGGGACAGATTGAAGCGGCTATCGCCCTCAATATGTCGCGCATGCTCATGATGCGCCGCGTGATTTTACCCCAGGCACTGGTGCGCATCCTGCCACCCTTTGGCAATCTGCTCATTGAGTTGCTGAAGGCGACGGCCCTGGTTTCGCTGATCAGTCTCGCCGACGTGACGTTCCAGGCAGGAACACTGCGCCAGAGCGTGGGCCGCACGACGGAATCGTACACGCTGCTCCTGGTCATTTACTTTCTCATCGCCTACCCGTTGACATTGGGCGTCCGCTGGCTTGAGGGCCGGCGGCAGTGGGCATGAGTGAGCTTGTGGCAAGCTGAAGCAAGAGGAATGAACCAATGAACGACTTACGAGAATTTTTCGACTTTGCATATATCGCGGAAATCTTGCCGGACCTGCTCGAGGGGCTCGTGGTTACGGCCCAGGCGTCGCTCGCCGGCTTTGGTGTAGCGCTCATCCTGGGTCTGCTGTTCGCCCTGGCCCGACGGAGCGAAAACGGCTGGCTCTCCCAACCGGTTGGCGCCCTGGTGGAGTTTGTGCGCAGCACGCCGCTGCTGGTCCAACTTTTCTTTTTCTTCTACGTATTGCCGCGCTACGGCATTCGACTGCCTGCTTTCATCATCGGCATGTTCGCTCTAGGTCTACATTACGGGACCTACACGTCTGAGGTTTACCGTGCAGGCATCGACGCCGTGGAACGGGGACAGTGGGAGGCGGCCAAGGCCCTCAACTTTTCACCGATGGACGTATGGGTGCGAATCATTCTCCCCCAGTCGATCCCCCCCATGTTCCCCGCGCTCGGCAACTATATGGTGGCCATGTTCAAGGAGTCTGCCCAGTTGTTCGCCATTACGGTGCCCGAACTGATGTCGACGGCGCAGAACATCGGCGCACGCAACTTCGCGTATCTGGAACCGTTCACGTTGGCCGGAGCGCTCTATTTTCTCATCAGCTATCCCTCGTCCCTATTAGTTCAACGATTGGAGGCACGTTATGCAAGATAAGGCTATGGAAAACAAGAATGCACAGGAACCTATCGTTCGGTTTGAAAAAGTGACCAAGGCGTTCGGCGAGCTCGTCGTCCTGCGCGAGCTGGATTTCGAGCTGGGTCCATCGGAGAAAGTGACCGTCATCGGGCCCAGCGGTTCGGGCAAGACGACGATCCTGCGGGTCTTGATGACGCTGGAGAAGCCCAACGCGGGCGTCATATGGGTGGACGGCGAGCCACTGTGGCACAAAGAGGTCAACGGGAAGCTGGTGGAGGCCGACGAGAAGCACCTGCGCAAGGTGCGAGGGAACATCGGCATGGTCTTCCAGCACTTCAACCTTTTCCCGCACATGACGGCGCTACGTAACGTCTACGAAGCGCCCGTGCACGTGCGCGGCGTGCCAAAGGAACAGGCAATCGCACGCGCCCAGGGCCTGCTGGAGAAGGTCGGTCTGGCGGACAAGCAGGATCAGTATCCGGCGCAATTGTCCGGTGGGCAGAAGCAACGCGTGGCGATTGCCCGCGCGCTGGCGATGCAGCCGAAGGTGATGCTCTTCGACGAGGTGACGTCGGCTCTGGATCCGGAGCTGGTGGGCGAGGTGTTGGGCGTCATCCGCGAACTGGCGCTGGAAGGGGAAATGGCTCTGTTGCTGGTGACGCACGAGATGGGGTTCGCCCGCGAGATCTCCGACCGCGTCATCTTCTTCGACAACGGCAATATTGTGGAGCAAGGACCGCCAAAAACGATCTTCGATGACCCGGAAAATCCGCGGACGAAGCAGTTCCTGGGCGCGACTCTGAGACATTGAGTGGTAGAAGAGAGCGCGGTCAAAATATTCCCGGAAAGTGGACGTGAGGGCTGGTACACGCCGGATAGCATTTCCAGATTATGCTGTGTGTGGCGTTTCCGGGGAAATGGGCGCCAGATATAGATAAAGGAAATTCGGATACTTATCATGAAAATTACTATCCTCACCGAAGAGGAAATCCGTCAGGTTGTGGGCGTGGACGACGAGGCGCTGGCGGCCGTGACGGACGCCTTCAACCGACTGGCCCAGGGCAAGGCGGTTATGCCGCCGATCATGCGCATCGACGTGCCGGAAAATAACGGCGAGGTGGACGTTAAGAGCGCCTATCTGCAGGGGCTAGACAGTTTCGCCGTGAAGATGTCGTCCGGTTTCTTTGACAATCCCAAGATGGGGCTGCCCAGCCTCAGCGGCATGATGATCTTGCTCAGCACGGAAACGGGCTTCCCGCAAGCGGTGCTGCTGGACAACGGCTACCTGACGGACGTGCGTACGGGGATGGCGGGCGCACTGGCTGCGCGCCACCTAGCGCCGGAGCAGATCGCCACGGTGGGCGTCATCGGCAGTGGCTCGCAGGCGCGTTACCAGATCCGTTCCCTGCAACTGGTGCGCGACTTTGAGCGGGTGCTGGTTTACAGCATCAACCGGGAGGACGACGAGCGCTATGCGAAGGAGATGGCCCCGCTGTTGGGGGCCGACGTGGTCCCGGCCGACGATGCGGAGACGGTGGTGCGCGAGAGCGACGTGGTGGTGACGACGACGCCGGCCAAGACGCCGATCGTCAAAGCGGCGTGGTTGCACCCGGGCCTGCACATTACGGCGATGGGCTCGGACGCCGAGGCAAAGCAAGAGCTGGAAGCGGCCGTCCTTGGCCGGGCGGACGTGGTGGCCTGCGACACGAAGGCGCAGGCTTTCCGCCTGGGCGAGCTACATCACGGGCTGGACGAGGGCGTGATCACGGAGGACGACGCGATCACAGAATTGGGCGAATTGACGCTGGCCGACCGTTCCGGCCGGCGCGCGCTGGAGCAGATCACGGTCTGTGACCTGACGGGGACGGGCGCCCAGGACACGGCGATCGCCCGCCTGGCTTATCTGAAGGCGCGGGCGGCCGGGCTGGGGCTGGAGGTCGAAGCCTGACTGAGATTTAGTCTCGCTGCCGGACTGTCCGAGGAGTGGCTCGGCGGGGACGCCGGTCGCAGCGGTGGCTGGCACTTCAGCGGCAGATGAGCACGGGCCAGCGGCGCCAGCGCAAGACCTGGTCGACGGTGCTGCCCAACACGACTTCTAAGAGAGGGCGGAAGCCGTACCCGCCCATGACGATGACGTCGCATTGGTGGTCTTCGGCGGCCCGGCGAATGGCGGCGGCTACGCTGCCTTCCCCGGTCACGTAAGTCGCCGAGACGCCGCGGGCGATGAGGTAGAGGCGGGCGTGCTCCAGAATGTCGGCCGCCGCACGCTCTTCCTCGTCCACGGCGACGACGGTCAGTTCCAGCTCCCACCTGGCGGTGAGATAGGTGGCGACGAAGAGGGCCTCTTTGGCCTTGGGGCTACCGTCGTAGGCGAGGAGGGGTCGCCGGAGTTGTGTGGGATCGGCGGGAACGGCCAATATCGGCCGGCTGGAGCGGCGGATCAACGTGCCCAGGCCAGAGGTGAGGCGATCGGCGACCTGGGGGGCGGGCGGATAGTCCAGGGCCATAACGACCAGATCGTTCCACACGGCCCGCTCACAGATGGTCTGTGCCACGCGGCCGACCTCCACCGACAGATCCCCTTCGGCGTCAGCCTGCTCCAGTCGCTCCTGGAATTCTGCGCGTAACGCCTGCCCGCGGTCGCGTAAGACGGGCTCGTCGCCGGTGATGACGTGGAGCCCGTGGAGGCGTGCGCCGTCGCGCCGGGCCACGACGAGGGCCTGTCCCAACGCCCGCCAACCGGAAGCGTCGCCGCTCAAGGGCACCAGCACGTTGGTAAAGAGGCGGGGTTCAGCTCGATCCGAGACCTCCCACCTGCGCCACCAACCGGGCGGCGGTCCGGCTTCTAGGGGCTCAGGCGTGATGGCGTTCAACACCCGTTCTTTCACCCGAGCCAGCACGCGCTGGGGCTCCCGGCTAAAGCGATGGACCAAATCGCTGGCCAGTGAATCGGCCTCTACTTCCCATCCCAACTCCTCTTTTAGTTCGGCCTGGTGACGCATGAGCCAGACGTAGAGGTCGGTTTCGGTACGGCCGGGAAAATGTTGGAGGATGCCCCGGCGGCGGATGACGCGCACGACGGGCAAGTAGACGTCGTCGTACCAGCTGGCCACGGCCTCGGCGTTGGGGACGTCTGCACCGCGCTGCCGGCGCAGCCGCTCGTGATGGCGGCGGATTTGCTCTTTTAGAACGCGGTATTGGCCCGGGGCGGTCAAGGTGAAATCGGCGTCAGGCCGGAGTTCGTCGAGACCGGTTTCTTCGAGGAAAGCGGCGTGCTGGGCCTGGCAAATTAACTCATCCGGCCGGTCCTCGGGAGAGAGGGGGACTTTGGTTTCCACTTCGGTGACGTGGGCCGGTATGTGGGTGGCCCCCAGGACGCGGGCCACGGAGACGCGATGGTTGCCGTCGAGAACGAAGTAGGAGTCGCCGACTTTGTAGACGAGAATGGGCGGGATCTCTTCCACGCTGTCGAAGGCGGCGCGAACGCGGGCCCAACGTTCCTGGGCGCCTTCGCGCCGGGGCAGAAAGGTGCGGGTGAAGTCGGCGTAACGGCCGACACTGCCGACGATGGCGTCGAGCGGTATGTTTTGCAGCCCGCGATCGACGGGCTCGCCGGCGCGCAACTGCTGGCTCACTTCCTCGTAACTCCAGAGTTCGTCGGGCTTACCCCTCAGGTGGGCAATGATGGTCTCCAGGGCTCCGCGCTGGCGGGCCCGCTTGAAGTCGCGCAGGGCTGCGTGAAAACGTGGTGATTGATCGTTAACGTCCAAGTGTGTGCTCCGTCGGAAATGATCGATTGATAGGGCCGGCCGAGGCCGGATATCTATTGAAGTACGTGTTTTTCAGCTATCTCAAACAGCAGTGGGAGGGAAACGTTGCCGCCGCTAACGACGACGGCCACGCGTCGCCCGAGGGAGTCGACTTTGCCGTTGAGCAGAGCGGCGATGCCGACGGCGCCGGCTCCTTCTGTAATGAGATGGTGCTCTTCCAGGACGAAGGCCATGGCCTCGGCGATCTCCTCTTCTGTGACAAGGACGACGTCGTCCACGTGTTTCTGCACCAGCGAGAAGGTGTGGGCGTTGTCCAGACCGATACCCCCCAGCAGGCTGTCGGCCAGGGTGTCTTCTTCCGGGAGCTCAACCGGCCGGCCTGCCTGCAAGCTGTGATACATGACGGGGGAGCGTTCCATGGAGACACCGACCACGCGGATGGCGGGCGACGCGCTTTTCAGGGCGAGGGCTATGCCCGAGATGAGGCCGCCGCCGGAGAGAGGGACCAAGACGGTGTCGAGTTCGGGTTGCGCCTGTAAAAGTTCCAGGCCGATGG
>JAWVYQ010000154.1:0-8300 GCA_033722615.1 Promineifilaceae bacterium (SeqCode) | reverse complement strand
CGCCCCTCTCGAACCCGGCGTCTCCGAGCGGGCGCGGGTGCTGGCCATCCGCGCTTATCAGGCCATTGACTGCGCCGGCCTCGGCCGCGTCGACCTCTTGCTCGATCGCGACGACGGCCACCTCTATCTCAACGAACTCAACACCATACCCGGCTTTACGCGCATTTCCATGTATCCCAAATTGTGGGAAGCCAGTGGCGTTCCCTATCCGGAACTGCTGGACCGCCTGATTGAACTGGCCCTGGACCGGCACAGGGAGAAGAAACGACTGCGGACCTCCTACGAGGCCGCCGAAGATGCCTCTTCCGGCTCGGAAGAGACATCTGCTGAAGGGAGCGAATAAATGGTAGCAAACTATAGCGAGCAAACCATGAAACGAGAACATTCATCACGGCGACGCAAATTGCGCAAACAACCAAGGATGCAGCGTATAAACGCAGCCTCCGCCATCTCCATGCCCCGCGCTCAGGTGCCGCCCACGGCTCGTCGGCGCCGCCGTCGAAATCGTTGGCGCCTGCGCCTGCCCACCGCGGCCTTCAAGCAACTGTTTGTTACCTCGCGCTGGATCAGCCTTTTGCTCCTGTTGCTGACGGCCGCCGCCCTCACCCTCATCGGCCTCGACGAGAGCTTCTACCTGACGACGATTCCCGTCCAGGGCGTTTCCTCCATCCCCCCGGCCGAGATCGTGAACGCCAGCGGCCTTGGCGGCGCCCACGTCTTCGGCGTCGAACCCTCGGCCGCCGCCGATCAAATAACCGACATACCCGGCGTCATCTCGGCCACGGTTACCCTCGAATGGCCCAATCAGGCCCAAGTACGCATCGAGGAAGATACACCCGTCGCCGTCTGGGAACAGGGCGACGAACGCTACTGGGTCAACGCCGAGGGCGAACTGGTGCCGGCGCGGGTCGACCTGCCCGGCCTCCTACACATTCGGGCGGAAGGTGCCGGCGCGGCGGCCGTCCTCACTCCCGTGTCCATGGACGGAACCGAAACCGCAGAAGAGGCCCCGGAAACAGAAACAGAAGAGCGCACGCTCTTCGTGCCCGACGAAGTGCTACGGGGAGCGTTGCAACTGCGCGAGCTCCGTTCGAACATCGACCTTCTCTACTACGATATGTCAGGTGGCCTCAGCTACCAGGACGGCCGCGGCTGGCGCGTCTACTTCGGGGCCGGCACCGACATGGAGCAGAAACTCGTGCTTTACGAACAATTAGTCGAGCATCTGTTAGAGCGCGGTGTCCAACCCGTTTATATCAGCGTCGCTGACCAGGAGACGCCGTTCTATCTGGCCGGCAATAACAACAGTTAACCATATATGAGCGACAGGGACGAATGATGGAAGGGATATTGTTTGGTTTAGATATTGGCACCACCAAGGTATGCGCCGTGGTCGGCGAGGTGCGCGGTGGACAGTTGCGCATTATCGGTTTTGGCCTCGAGCCGTCCCGGGGCATGCGCAAAGGAATGATCGTCGACGTGGCCGAAGCCTCGATTGCCGTCGCCGGCGCTGTGGAGCAAGCGGAGCAGACCTCCGGCTACGACTTGCAGCGCGCCCTGGTGAGTATGGCCGGAGAGCACATCGAGTCGACCAATAGCAGCGGCGCCGTGGCCATCGGTCGCAACGGCAACGGCGTCACGGCCGAGGACATCGAGCGCGCCCTGGACGCCGCTCAGGCGGTGCCGATTCCGCACAACCGCCAGATCCTCCACCTGGTCCCCCGTCACTTCATGATCGACGAGACCCGCGTCCAGCGGCCTGTGGGCATGCATGGCTACCGTCTCGAAGTAGGCGCCCACATCGTCACCGGCGCCTCCATGGCCCTCATGAACATCGGCAAATGCACCGACATGGTGGGCATCGAGACCGAAGAATTCGTGCTCAACGCCCTCGCTTCCGGCGGGGCCGTGCTCGAGCCCAACGAGCAGGAGATGGACGTCATCGTCGTCGATATCGGCGGCGGCACCACCGACGTTGCCCTCTACCGCCAGGGTGCCGTTTTCCACACCAGAGTCCTGCCCGTCGGAGGCAACCACGTCACCAACGACATCGCCATCGGCCTCCGCGTCCCCTTCGAAGTCGCCGAAAACGTCAAGTTGCGCTACGGGGATTGCCGGCCGGACGAGATCGATCCCGACTCCGTTTTCACCGTTTCGCCCTTTGGCGGCGAGCGCATCATGGTCGGCCGCCAGGATCTGGCCACCGTCATCGAAGCCCGCGTCGAAGAGATTTTCCAGTTGATCCTGAAAGAGGTGCAGGCTTCCGGCTATGACGGCCTCCTGCCGGCCGGCGTCGTCCTCACCGGCGGCGCCTCCCAACTGCGGGGCATTACAAAGGTCGCCCAGCGCGTGCTCAAAGTGCCCGCTCGCGTTGGCATGCCCCGCGGCCTCGTTGGCCTCGTCGATTCCCTGCGCAGCCCCGCCTATGCCACCAGCGTTGGCCTCCTTCGCTGGGCGCTAAGCGACGGCAACATGTACCGGCCGCGCCCCCGTGGCAGCGAGTGGCGCCCCCGCCTCTCCGCCTTTTTCCGCGCGCTGCTACCGGAATAGGGGGTGGATCGATGAAGATGTAGTAGAAGAGTTCGGTCAATCGAAAAGATTGACCAACCGTAAGAACGTAAATCAACGTAATTGTACAGGTAGATCGCAAGTAAGTGAGGGGAAATGATGGGATTAGACAGAAAAAAACGAGAAGTACAACGAATGCCCGACGTGGAAGGCGCGGCCCTGATTCGCGTCGTCGGCGTCGGCGGCGGCGGCAGTAACGCCGTCAACCGCATGATCGATGCCGGCATCGCCGGCGTCGACTTTATCGCCGTCAACACCGACAGCCAGGCCCTGATGGCCAGCCGGGCGCGGCAACGCCTGCACATCGGCGAGCGCGCCACCCGCGGCCTCGGCGCCGGCGGCGATCCCGAGGTCGGCCGGCGCGCAGCCGAAGAATCCGTCGACGAGCTGCACACCATCCTGCGCGGCTCCGACATGGTCTTCGTCACGGCCGGCATGGGCGGCGGCACCGGCACCGGTGCCACCCCCACCGTCGCCAAGGTCGCCCGCGAAGAAGGCGCCTTAACTATCGGCGTCGTCACCCGACCGTTTTCCTTTGAGGGCGCCCAGCGCACCAAGATAGCCGAAGCCGGCATTGGCGAGTTGAAGGAGAACGTCGACACCTTGATCGTCATCCCTAACGACCGCCTGTTGGAAACGGCCGACAAGCGCGTCTCGCTGCTCGACTCCTTCCGCCTGGCCGACGACGTCCTTCGCCAGGGCATCCAGGGCATCAGCGAGCTGATCACCGTGCCTGGCCTCATCAACCTGGACTTCGCCGACGTGCGCACCATCATGTCCATGGGCGGCGCCGCCCTCATGGCCATCGGCCACGGCAGCGGCGACGATCGCGCCCAGGTCGCCGCCGAACAGGCCCTTTCCAACCGCCTGCTCGACGTGACCATCGACGGCGCCCGCGGCATCCTCTTCAATGTGACCGGCGGCTCCGACCTGAGCCTCTATGAAATCAACCAGGCGGCTTCCGTCATCCGCGAGACGGCCCACCCCGACGTCAACCTCATCTTCGGCGCCGTCATCGACGAAGACATGGAAGATTCGTTGCGCATCACCGTCATCGCCACCGGCTTCGAGCGCTCCGTTCCCTCCGTGCACCGCATGACGTCGCGCCAGGTAGAACGACGCCCGACCGGGCAGCCCGTACGCGAATCGTCTTCGTCCGGCTCGAGCGGCTCGCGCAGTGGTGGCAACGCCACCCCTTCGCGCTCCAGAGACAGCCAGCGTTCGCCCTTCCGCGTTGACGATCTCGACATCCCCGCATTCTTGCGTAAGAATCGGTGAAACTCGTAGAAACCGAGTTCTTCGGTCAGTCGCTGTGGACTCATTACAGGGCTCTATGAGAACTCGGTTTCTCTCAACCTTGTAGAACCCATTACATCCCCTCGAAGAGGATGGTAGCGTCCGCTCCACGACGCTACCATCCCTCGTCCCCCCTCGCTCTGTAGCCGCTGCAGAGATTGTTGTGTTACTACAACAAACACCAATTTTTTAAGGTAAAATAGCACCAATTTATCTTGACAGTCTACCCGCTCCGTGTTATCATCCGCTCCGCCAGATGTGGGGGCGGGCACTTAACGGACCCCGATATCTGGTGCTGAAACCAGCATTTCTCCCACCTGTCGGATAGTTGGGGTAATTCCCGTTTGGAGCACGTGTCGTGAGATGTCCCTATTGCCAGCACGACAAGACGCGCGTCCTTGATACCAGCCACGATTCCCGGGGCGGTATCCGGCGTCGTCGTGTCTGCGTCAATTGCGAGCAGCGTTTTAGCACTTACGAACGGCCGATTCTGGCCACGCCCCTGCTCGTCAAGCGCGACGGCACCCGCGAGGAATTCTCTCGCGAAAAACTCAAGCAAGGCATTCGCGTCTCCTGCGCCAAGCGCCCCGTCGCTGCCGCCGACATCGAGCGCATGGTGGGTGAAATCGAGGCCGAGCTCCAGCAACTCGGCCGTTCAGAAGTCCCCAGCCGCCTGGTGGGGGATAAGGTCATCAAGAAGTTGAAGGAGATCGACGAGGTGGCCTACATTCGCTACGCCATCGTCTATCTCCGCCTCGGTGACCTGGAGTCCATACGCGACGAAATAGATCAACTGTTAGAAGAGTAAGCTGGTCGCCGCCAGTGTGACCGGACACTTTTGGTGATCCGGGCCTTTGAGCGACTCGGATCGGGAACAATGGAGGAAAATATGTTACAGGACGCGAAGCGTGTCGAGCCAGACGAACGGGCAAACGGCATTCCCCTGACGGAGAACGGCCGCACCGTACTCCGCCGCCGTTATTTGCGCAAAGGAGCGGACGGCAAACCCGTCGAGACCATCGAGGAGATGTTCCGCCGCGTCGCCGGCCATGTCGCCGCGGCCGACGCCGACCACGGCGACGACGCGGCCGCTGCCGAAGAAACCTTCTACAACCTGCTCACCGACCTGCGCTTCCTGCCCAACAGCCCCACCTTCACCGGGGCCGGGACGCCCCTGGGTCAGCTCGCCGCCTGCTTCGTCCTCCCCATCTCCGACGACATGGGCCGCGACGAGGCCGGCATCTTCCAGACTCTGCGTGATGCCGCCCTCATCCAGCAGACGGGTGGCGGCAACGGCTTCGCCTTCTCCCGCCTGCGCCCCAAAGGCGCCCTTGTCAAAAGCTCGGCCGGGCAGGCCACCGGCCCCGTTGGCTTCCTCCGCGTCTACGACCAGGCCTTCGGCGAAATCGCCCAGGGCGGCAGCCGCCGCGGTGCCAACATGGCCGTCCTCCGCGTCGACCACCCCGATATTTTCGAGTTCGTCTCCTCCAAGGCTGAGGAAGGCGCCATCACCAACTTCAACATTTCCGTGGGCATCACCGACGCCTTCATGGAGGCTGTCGAGAACGACGGCGATTTCGACCTGATCAACCCCCAGGACGGTGAAGTCTGGGAGACGATTCGCGCCCGCGATCTCTTCGATGAGATCGTCAAGAACGCCTACCGCAACGGCGAGCCCGGCGTCCTCTTCCTCGACACCGCCAACCGCTCCAATCCTGTCCCCCACCTCTACGAGTTGGAAGCGACCAATCCCTGCGGCGAGCAGTGGCTGGGGCCGTACGAGAACTGTTGCCTCGGCTCCGTCAACCTCGCCCGCCACGTAAACGAAGATGGGCAGGTCGACTGGGAGAAATTGGAACGGACTATTGAAGAAGCCACCCACTTCCTCGACAACGTCGTCACCGCCAACGCCTACGTGCCGGCCGTGCCCCAGCTTGAAGAAGCCGCCCACCGCGCCCGCCGCATCGGTTTGGGCATCATGGGCCTCGGCGACCTCATGTACCACCTCGGCGTGCGCTACGGCAGCGAGGAAGGCCAGGCGCTGGCCGGAACCGTCATGGAATTCGTCCGCTACCACGCCATGCGCACCAGCATCCGCCTGGCCGAAAATCGCGGTCCCTTCCCCGCCATCACCGGCAGTATCTACGATCCGGACAATCTCCGATGGGAACCGCCGCAGCCACAGGTCACGAGCGAACACAACTGGGGCCGGCCGCGCCTTGATTGGAACGGCCTCGTCGCCGACCTGAAAACCCACGGCATTCGCAATGCCGCGCAAACCACGGTCGCCCCCACAGGAACCATCGCCACCGTTTCCGGCTGCGAGGGCTACGGCTGCGAGCCCGTCTTCGCCCTCGCTTATATCCGCCACGTCGACGACAAGGGCCAGGACCTGGAGCTATACTACACCAGCCCATTATTTGAGCGCGCCCTCATCGAGGCCGGCGTCGACGCCGAGGCCCGGCAGGAGATCGTCGAAGAAGTGGTCGAAGTCGGATCCTGCCAGCACGTCGATGCCGTGCCTGAAGACGTGCGCCACACCTTCGTCGTTGCCTCCGACATTACCCCGGAAGAGCACATCCGCATGCAGGCGGCCATTCAGGCCTTCGTCGACAACAGCATTAGCAAGACGTGCAACTTCCCGGAAACGGCCACCCAGGAGGACGTGGCGCAGGCTTACGAAATGGCTTGGGGCCTTGGGTGTAAGGGCTTGACCGTTTACGTCACCGGCAGCCGCGAGAAAGTCGTGCTCGAGACGAAGAAAACGCGGGCCGCCAAGGAGCAGGAACAGCCGGCACAACAACCGCGTCTCTGGCACGAATCCAAGAAGCCGCGTTCTACCGTCCTCCCCGGCGAGACGCGCCGCATCAAGACGCCATTGGGCACCACCTACGTCACCATCAACACCAACGGCGAAAACCAGCCCTTTGAGATCTTTATCCACGGTCCGAAGGCGGGCACCGAAACGTTGGCCGTCTCCGAAGCCATCGGCCGCCTCGTCAGCTACATCCTGCGCCTCTCTTCGCCCGTCGAACCGCTGGAGCGCATGCGCGAAGTCGTTCGCCAGCTCGAGGGCATCGGCGGCGGCCGTCCCCTCGGCTTCGGCGCCAACCGCGTCCTCTCCCTGCCCGACGGCATCGCCCAGGTCCTCAAGGATTACCTGAGTGAACCGCTGCCCGAAGAGAAAGAGAACGGCGCCGTTAACCCATCCGGCTCCCGCATGCTCATCGGCGACCTCTGCCCCGACTGTGGCGAAGCCGCCCTGGTCAACGAAGAAGGCTGCCGTAAGTGCTATGCCTGCGGCTTCAGCGAATGCTAAAACTTCCCGTCTGCGACGCGTCATCGTTACGTTAAGCTTAAAAATATCCGCGTCATATTGACACCGATAGCTCTAAAGTGCTATGATGTAATCACCTTATAGAGAGGGTTCCGAGAGGAACAAACTTTATGAGGGAAGGGCGCTCCGAGAAATTGTGAAGCGCTCTCGCAGAGGCAGAATCGACGCACCGAACTCGTTATCTCCCGTTAATAGGTGAGAAACCTATTTGAGAAACGAAAGCGGTGCGGAGGAAGAGCCATCTAAAGGCGAAGAACTTTCTTGACAGTCGATCATCTCGAAAGAGTGAACGAATGGGAAGAAAGGGAGCTTTTAGAAGATGTGAGGGCAAAGCGGATCGGTTACTTGGAGCCCCTTTTTTATTTCCCGCCGTCGTTCTGGAAAACGTGGGCGTGGAGCAGGCCGACAAACGGTAAATTGCGATACCGCTCCCGAAAATCCAGCCCGTAGCCCACGACAAACATATCCGGCAGGTCAAATCCCTTATACTTCAGCGGGATCTCCACCAGCCGATGCGCTGGCTTGTTGAAAAAGACACAGACCTCCAGGCTAGCTGGCTCTCGCACGCGCAGACTGCGCAGCAAGTAATTGAGCGTCAGGCCCGTGTCGATCACGTCCTCCACGAAGAGAATGTGCCGCCCCTCGATGGCCACGTTCAGGTCCTTCTCCAGGCGCACGGCTCCGTGCCCGTCCTTCCCCGGCCGGAAGCGGGCAATATCCATGTAATCGACCTCCACCGGGATCGTAATCGCCCGCAGCAGGTCGGCCATAAAAGGCACCACCCCCTTCAGCACGCCCACCAGTAACGGATTCCGGCCGGCGTAATCCCTCGCAATCTCCGCTCCCAGCTCGTATACTCGTTCCTCGATCTCTTCCTGTGTGATCAGCACCCGCTGGATGGCCGGCGCCATCTCTTCGTACGCGTCAAGTGAGTGGCCGATCATGCTCCGCCTTTCTGGACCCCTTCTTGAGCCCGTTCTTTGGTTCCATAGGAGCCCTCATCCTGCGCCTCCGTGCCCACGATCCGCTCAGCCTCCTCGTCCAGCCTATACTTCCGCATCAGCTTGCGCACGTCGCGCCGCTTCAGCAGCTTCACGTT
>JAWVYQ010000153.1:0-8466 GCA_033722615.1 Promineifilaceae bacterium (SeqCode) | reverse complement strand
AATGCTCATTTTGCATCGCGGCCGCGATGATGCCCGGGGAAGGCGACGACATAAAAGCGTGGCTGAAACGCCCCTCCACGTCGTCCAGCAACCGCTTCAACTGGCCCACCTCTTCCTCAATCGGCGTGGCGTCCACGTAGCGCACCTCCCCGATCGCCTTCGGCGCCCGCAGCAGATCCACCCGTTGCTCCTCGCCCAGCGCCTGCCGCCGCCGTTCCAGGCTCCCCGGATACCGGAGCAAATCCGCCATAATCGGCCGCGTCCCCGTCCCGCCAAAGCCGCTCATCCGGTGCTGCACGTACGTGAAAAAGCTCTCGCGCCCGATCTCCCCGTTGTTCACGATGTCCACGCCCGCTTCGATCTGCTTCCCGATCACCGTACGCGTTGCCTCTTCAACCGTCTCGGCCAGCACCTCCTCCTCCACCGGCCGTCCCTCATACGCCGCCTTGTGCAGGGCAATCAGCGAGCGCGGCCGCGGCAGGCTGCCCGCATGCGTCGTCAAGATTCGCTCCGTACTGCTTACCATCCTATCGTCTCCTCATCGACAGGCCATGTAGGACAAGACGTTATCCTGTCCGGTCAATCCGCCAGATTGACCAACAAATCACCCACCGAAACTCTGTTAACATCGCATGAGATCGCTTTCCCCGAAACGATCTCAGCGCTGGAGCTGTAGATGCTAGACACAACCTTTTGTGTTAAGATAAACGTTAACCTTATCCTACCCCAGCAACATTCGTTTCGTCCACATCATCATCGTGCCGGCCCGCGCTCCAATGGGTAGGTAAGTTCCTACATCTCGCCATTGCCCACTTGCAACGCCACCCGCGGGATCATGTCTCGTGCTACGATTATTTTATACACAGAAGGAGGATCAACAATGGCCGTCAATCCAATGGAGTACAGTAGCAAAGACGTCGTGCTCGACGTGGTCCGCACTGAACGCGAGCGCTTCTTCGACATCGTCGAGGATCCCGACAACTGGCACGTCGACACGCGCTGTGAAGGCTGGGAGGTTCGCGACCTGGTCGGTCACATGATCGACGTCAGCGAATCCTACCTCAACCGCTGGGAGCTGGCCGAAGAAGAGGAAAAAGCTCCTGATCCCCTGGGTTGGGAAGTCATGGCCGAAACTCTCAACGAGGGCGCCCTCTCCCATCGCTCCCTTTCCCGGGAAGAAGCCATCAGCCGCCTCAAGCAGGCCTCAGAAGAGTTGATGGACATCTTTGAAGACCTGGACGAAGACGAGTGGAACAACTTCATGGTTTCCCACGTCTTCTCCGGTCCCACCCCCGCCTTCTGCTATCCTGCCTTCCAGATCATGGACTACGGCGTCCATACCTGGGACATGAAATGGGGGCTGGGTGAGAAAGATGAACGGCTCGACGAACGCACGGCCGGCGTCTTGATCCCTTACATGTTTATCATCTGGCAATACTCAGTCGATCAGGATGCGGCCGAAGGCGTCGACATTACCTACGGCATCACCGTCGACGGCGAGTGGGGCGGTAAATGGAAAATAACCGTCAAGGACGGCGAGTTCAACTACGAGCCGGCCGACGATCTCAGCGACGTCGACGCCCACTTCCACTACGAACATCCTTCTGACATGGTGCTCACCACCTACCAGCGCATCCAGGGCGGCGAAGCCACCGGCGACCCCGAGGTCATCGACAAAGTCCGCAACCTCTTCTTCAACATCTAGAACAGGCAGGATTACGTTCGTAGCGGGCGCTTCAGTGCCTTATCACGCCGAAGCGCCCGCCACGAACCAGACTTGTAGTCGCTTCCACACCTTGTCATGGCCGTCGCCACGCCTTCCGCTTCGCGCCGCGTCACAGAAGGGCCATTCATGGTCCGCCTTCTTACTAGCACGACGACTTCATCGTCGTGCGGTTGCTTCGTCGTCATGCCGCCGCCTCATCACCGTCCTTCCTCGTCGTGCGGCCTACACACAAAAAGGGAGACAAAACCATGCAAAAAATCCAGACTCAAGGCGTACATCACATTACCCTCGTCGGCGCCAACCGTCAGGCCACCATCGACTTCTGGGAAGGCGTTCTCGGCATGCCCTTCGTCTTCGAGCAACCCAACCTGGACAATCCCGACGAAAGCCACCTTTACTTCGATCCCGGCGACGGCCGTCTGATTACCGTTTTCACCAACGAAAACCGCGACGTCGATCCCACGCCCAACCCCGAAGGCATCGGCAACCTCCACCACATCGCCTTCACCGTCTCACGTTCCACCTTCATCGAAACCGCCCGGCGGCTGGACGAGCGCGGCGTCAAACACACGGGCGAAATCGACCGCGGCTTCATGTACTCCATCTACTTCCGCGATCCCGTGGGACAGCGCTACGAGCTATCCTGCTACAAATTCGAGCCGCCGGCCGGTGCCACCCACACTCAGGTCCTCTTCGAAGCCCACAAACTGCGCGTCGCCGAAGACGCCCACCACATCCAGGACTCCCATCTTGCCGGCGCCATCGAAATCCTGACAAAACGCAACCAGGGCTCCATCTCCGACAACCGCGACCCCCGGCACGCCTACCCCCAACAGGTAGACGGCCCCTGACAATTGCGTTGGCAACCGTCCCCCCTCTGAGTGAAACAACGAACTCCCTTCCCCCTCAGGGGGAGGGCTGGGGAGGAGGATGCTACAGCACGACTAAAGAGGCAAAACACAAAAAAGGTTGAAACACGCTTATGACATCTGACAGCCTGACCGGTGCCCGATTCATCGCCGAAACCATCAAGGGATACGGCGTCACCCACGTCTTTTTCATGGACGCCATTTTGCGCAAAGCCCTCGTCGACCTTGAAGACCTGGGCGTCGCCCGCGTCCTCGCCCACTCCGAAAAAGCCGCCGCCTACATGGCCGACGGCTATGCCCGCGTCTCCAACCGGCCCGGCGTCTGCATGGCCCAGTCTGTAGGCGCCGCCAATCTCGCTGCCGGCCTGCAAGACGCCTACCTGGGGCGCTCCCCCGTCGTTGCCCTCACCGGCAAGAAGCCTCCCCTCTCCCAATACCGCAACGCCTACCAGGAAATCGTCCACGGCCCCCTCTTCGCCCCTGTCACCAAATTCAGCGCCGACGTCGACACGCCCGAACAGCTCCCCTTCCTCATGCGCCAGGCATTTCGCGAAGCCACCTCCGGCACCCCCCGGCCGGTCCACCTCGACCTGTTAGGGCGCGGCGGCCGCAACCTCGAACTGGCCACGATGGAACAGCCCCCCGTCGTCGACGAGCGCCACACCCGCACGCCAGCCTTCCGCCCCGAACCAGATGAGACCGATGTCGAGCGCGCCGCCCGCGCCATCGCGGCCGCCGAGCGCCCCGTCATCGTCGCCGGTGGCGGCGTCCGGCTCTCGGGCGCCGCGGCCGACGTCATCGCCCTTGCCGAAAAGCGCGCCATCCCCGTCGCCACCTCCGTCAACGGCAAAGGCACCATCGCCGACGACCACCCCCTCGGCGTCGGCGTCGTCGGTTCCTACTCCGTCCGCTGCGCCAACCAGGTCGTCTCCGAGGCCGACCTCGTCATCTACGTCGGCAGCAACACCGGCGACCAGGTCACCTATAACTGGCAGGTGCCCCCCGTCGGCACCCCCGTCGTCCAGATCGACATCAATCCCGCCGAAATCGGCCGCAGTTACCCCAACGCCGTCGGCGTCCTCGGCGACGCCCAGAAGACGCTTTCTCGCCTTGTCGGCGCCCTCGACGGTCGCCCCGACGGCGGTTCCTGGCTCGAGCGCGCCCAGACCCTCGTCCGCCAGTGGCGCGACGAAGTAGAGCCCTTGCGCCAATCCGACGCCGTCCCCATCCGCCCCGAGCGCCTCTGCAAAGAATTGACCGAGGTACTGCCCGACGACGCCGTGCTCCTCGCCGACACCGGCTACTCCGCCATCTGGACCGCCACCATGGTCTACCTCAACGGTCGGGGACACACCTATCTGCGCGCGGCCGGCTCCCTCGGCTGGTCCTTCCCCGCATCCCTGGGCGTCAAATGCGCCGCTCCCGACCGCCCCGTCATCTGCTTCAACGGCGACGGCGGCTTCTGGTACCATCTCAGCGAGCTAGAAACCGCCCGCCGCCACAACATCAACACCGTCACCATCGTCAACAACAACGGCGGCCTCGGCCAGGGCATCCCCGACATCCAGAGCGTCTACGGCGACCGCTCCGGAGATCCCGAAGAACTCTACGGGTTCCAGCCCGTCAACTTCGCCCGCGTCGCCCAGGAAATGGGCTGCCACGGCGTCCGCGTCGAGCAGCCCGGCGACATCCGCGGCGCCCTGCTGGAAGCGTTAGCCGTCGACACGCCCGCCGTCGTCGAAGTCATGACCGGCATCGACTACCACGGCCCCCAGCCCTGGGCCCCCTAACGCCATACCGGTGACCGGCACTGGGTAAGTGCCGGTCACCTCCGGCCTGCTCCCTCCTCCTCAGTAGGCGGACGGCTGCCGCAAAGGGAGGGGGCGCCGCTCCCTCCCCCTCAATGGAAGGGCCGGGGAGGGGGCGATCTATCGAACTCCTTTAAGCTCCGCTTCCCCGGCCGCCCCGCACCCCGCAAAAACCGCGTCCGCATCCTGCACCCAGCCCACCAGCGTCTGCGGCCAACCCGACCGCTCCCGCAGCTCCGCCGTGGGGGTAATCTGGTACGTCAGCACCCGCCCGTCCACGCTCGCTTCCTGCACGTCGAACACCACGTCGTACTCAGCCTCCCGCTGCTTGCTCGCGCCCGACTCCAGAATCTCGCGGCGAGCTTCGAAGTCGGCCATAGCCGGGCCGGCGGCATCATAGACGAGAAAGAGCATATCTCGTTGCCGATCTCCGCCGGCCCGGTGGCCTGTTACGAGGAGGGAGTATTCCGAAAGAGATGCATCACCTTGGCCGTACACCGCGCACGTCTCCCGGCCGACCTGCACTTCCACAGCCATCATCTGCGCCAGTTCCGGCAGCAGCGGAGCCAGGTCTGCCTGCGCCGCCAGCGCCTCGCCCTCCAGCGCGCCTGCGTCTAAAGCGCCCTGCACGGCCGCCGGCGTCGGCGCCATCACCACCAGCCCGCCCGGCAGGAAGGCGAAAGTGTGGTGCGCCAGGTGGCTGCGATAATGCCACGCCGCGTTCTGCGACAGGGGAACAGAGTAAATCGTAACGCCCCGGTAATCGCTCGCGGCGAAACCTCTCTCTGCCAACAGTTGGTGCAGGGGAGAAAAGTCAAAATCGTGCCGGAACTGGAGCAGGTGCACGCTGTCCGTCACCATCTCCCACTCTGCTTCCGCTTCCCAGAGGAGGTCCGTGCTGTCCCAGCCCCAATTCTGCGCCTGGAAAAGGAAGTGCGTGCTGTCCAACTGCGCGGCCGGCTGGCTTTGGTTCATCACCTCCAGCATATAAGCCACACGCTCATCGCGGCTCGTCGCCTGGCTGTTTCCCTCAAAGCCGTTCGCGGCGTGGACGCGGGCCCAATGGGTGAAGGCAAAGCGGCGCGCCCCGGCCGGCGTGTGAGCCAACGCCTGCGCCAGATAGCCGCTCTCATCCATCCTCGGCGGGACCGGCTGGCCTACGGACTGACCGGCCTCTTCCATAGCCGCCTCGACGACCTGTGTCTCCGTGGAGAACCCGCAGCCGCTGAGCAAGACGACGCCGAGGACAATTAGCGCGAGGGCCGCCCCGCCGAACAGTCCCACTCTGATGACGCCTGAGCGCTTACGACGAACAGCGTCTTCCCAACCAGCGTCTGCCTGTAGACGCTGCTGATGGCTCTTGGCCATTCGATAATCCTCGCCGTATCTCATCGTGTCCTCGTGTATTTGTCCGCCTGCTAATAGAGAAGGATCTTGGAAATGGCACAAATGAGGAGGCGGGATTCTCAAATCCCGCCGGTCCAGTTCAAGGATCTGGGCCCGTATGTGTGCCAACTCTAAATGCTTGCTCTATAACTTTGCCAAGAAAAGGGAAGAAGGGACTGAATCCCTTCTTCCGTCTATACCTTGGCCGGCTTATGTTTGACCTGGGCCCCTGTCCTTCTGTCGCCGCGATCGGCGAGGCGCCGTATCAGTGCGAGCAAGAGATTGGAGCGCCGCCGCCGGCCGTCTTGCTTTTCTGCCTGCGCCAGCAACCGTTCCTGCTGGGCTTTTGCCATCCGGTAATTGTCCTGGTTAAACATCTCGTACCTCCTCGTACACTGTCCGGTCAATCATTTACACGCCAGTATGGCTTGTGACCGTGATCCGGCCGTCGATCAGAGCGTGATCCCGGGCACGTCCATCGTGATCATTCCGTGATCAATCGGTCATCTCTCTCATCTCCGCCATCGGTGAGGGAATAGGATGTGTTATAATGAAAACACCAGTGATGTGGGAACTACTGACTCATCGCCGTTGCGACGCACCTTCGTCGGTCCCACCTTGACGCAAGCGGTGTGGAGAGTGGCCGGATGGCCGTGGGCGAGATGAAACTCGAATTGCAATTGTTTGGACCGTTTGCCGTTGTCTACGATGACCAACCCCTCGACACATTCCGCAGCAACAAGACCCGTGCCCTGCTCGCCTACCTGGTGACCGAGGATGCCTTTGCCGAGAAGGGCCGTCCGGCCGCCCACCAACGCGAGCGCCTGATGGCCCTCCTCTGGCCCCGCACGCCCCAACAATCAGCCCAGGTCAACCTGCGCCAGACCCTCTACCAGTTACGCCAGGCCATCCCCGAAGTCGCCGGCCCGGACGGCGGCCGGGAACCCTTCCTCTTAAGCGACCGCCAGACCGTTCAGGTCAACCGCGGTGCGCGTTACCATCTCGACGTGGCCCGCTTCCTGCGCTTGCAAGCCAAAGATCCCTCCCCTGATGAACTGGCCGAAGCCGTCTCCCTCTACCGCGGCCCCTTCCTCTCCGATTTTCACCTGCCCGACAGCGAGACCTTCGAGGAGTGGGCGGCCGGGCGCCGGGCGACGTTGCAACGCATGGCGCTCGAGGCCCTGGAGACCTTAACCGAGCATCACCTGCAGCGCGCACAGCCCGTAGAGGCGGAACGGTACGCGAGGCGCCAGCTTGAAATTGACGAGCTCTGGGAAAGCGGGCACCGGCAGCTCATGCGGGCGCTGGCGCAGCAGGGCCGGCGCAACACGGCCTTGGCCCATTACGAGGAATACCGTGCGCTGTTGGCGGACGAACTCACTGTCGAGCCTTCAGTGGAGAGCGAAGCGCTATACGCTTCGCTTCGCGCGGGAGAGGTGGGGGCAGCGCTGGCGCCCCTTGCGCGTGCGGAGCCGGACGCGAGAGAGAAACGCCGTCTCCCTTCCCCGGTCACGCCCTTCGTCGGCCGTCAGCGAGAAATGGCTCAGGTGAACGGCATGCTGGAGAATGGCTGTCGGCTCCTCACCCTCCTCGGTCCCGGCGGCAGCGGCAAGACCCGCCTCGCCATCGAAGTCGCCCGCCGCCGCGCCGGCGAATACACCCACGGCGCCGTCTTCGTCGAACTCGCCCCCCTCTCTGATCCTGCTAACATTCCCACGGCCATCGCCGCCGCCCTGGACTTCCATTTTACCTCGGCAGGGACACCACGGGACCAAATCCTGAACTACCTAGCCAACAAAGACTTGCTCCTGGTGCTGGACAACGTCGAGCATTTGTTGGGCGGGGCCGATCTGGTCGCTGACCTTCTGCATACTGCTCCCGGCGTAAGCGTCATGGCGACGTCTCGCGCACGCCTCAACATCGGCTCCGAATGTCTCTTTGAGGTGCGGGGGCTTGCTCACCTGGAAGACGGCGCCGAAGCGGTTGAGATGTTCATGGAGTATGTTCGCCGCGTCCGGCCGGGCTTTGACGGGGATGGAGAGGAGAAACCGGTCGTCATCCAAATCTGCCGCCTGGTCGAGGGAATGCCGCTCGCCATCGAACTGGCCGCCTCCTGGGTCCGTTATCTATCCCCGGCCGACATCGCCCGGGAGTTGGCTGAAGACGTCGACTTTCTCGAAAGTACCCGTGCCGACCTGCCCGAGCGACAACGTAGCATGCGCGCCGCCTTTGACCACTCCTGGAATTTGCTAGACGAGGACGGCCCCGAGGCCCTGATGAAGCTCTCCGCCTTCCGCGGCGGCGCCAGTCGCCGGGCGGCCAAAGCGGTGACCGGCGCTTCCTTGCAGGCCTTGGCCGCCCTGGCCGACCATGCGCTCCTCACCCTGGACCCCGATTCCGGTCGCTTCGCTGTCCACGAACTGATACGCCAATTCGCCCTGGAGCGGTTGGAGGAGGCGGGCGAGGCCGACGCCGTCCGCGACGCCCATAGCGATTACTACCTCCAGGCCCTGGCCGGCCGTCTGCCCGACCTGAAAGGGCGCGACCAGTTAGGCGCGCTCGACGCCATCGAGCGCGACTTTGAAAACGTTCGCGCCGCCTGGCGCTGGGCCGTCCGCCAGAGACGGTGGCAACATCTTTCCCAGGCTAGCCAGACCCTTTATCTCTTCGCCCTCTT
>JAWVYQ010000152.1:0-8478 GCA_033722615.1 Promineifilaceae bacterium (SeqCode) | reverse complement strand
CACCTATCTCTTCGACCCCAAACCAGCGTTCCAGGTGGCCGGCCGTGATCTGCCGTTCCGTCGTCTGCTGCGCGACCTCGACGTGCACGTCGGCGAAGCCGGCGGCGGCGAGGGCAGCCTCGACGTCCTCCGCGTCCCAGTTGACGAGCGGATCGTTGGGGTCGGTGTAAATGGCCTCTTCGGCCGCGCCCACTTTTTCGGCCAGCCCCTCGGACGCTGAAGACCAGTCGACGAGGGCGTAGAGCCGCTGGCCGCGGCGGGGCACAACCTGAGCGATGCACAGGCGGCCGCCGGGCAAAAGGCGGTCGACGAGGACGCTGAGCGGGGAAGGCGCGTCACCGGCGTGCACCGGCCACTGCTTGTTACCGAACGGGTTGCGGGCCAGGATGCGGTCGAAGCGCACGTCCTCTTCCCCGCGCAGGGAGAGGAGATAGGATAACTCCTCCAGTTGACCGGCGAGAACGACCGGCCGTTCCAGTTCGGGCAGGCGTTCGGCCTGCTCGCGCAGGGCCGTAACCGCCTCCTTATCGGCCGTCAGCGCCCACACGCCCCCTTCGGGCGCGCGGCGCACGGCTTCCCAGGTGAGGAGGCCGGCGTTGTCATAGAGGGTAAGGATGAGGTGGTGGCGCTGCACGGTCGCCAGCTCGAAGAGGTGGTCGCGCACTTGGCCCACACGGCGCCCGGCGTCCTCGACCACGCGGCGCAACCACATCTCCCGCGCCCGGTTTTTAGGGCCCGTGGTCAAAGGTTCTGTCACGCCGGCCGTCTCCCCTTCGACCATGGCTGCCAGTTGCGCTTCGCGGCGGCGGGTCACTTCCTCCCGGATTTGGCGCTCGTAACCCTGGTCACCCGGCTCGTAGAAAACTTTGCCCTGGAGCGATTCGGGTAAATATTGTTGAGCCACCCAGTGATCGCGGTAGGCATGAGGATAAAGGTAGCCGCGACCGTGGCCGAAGCCCTCCTTGTCGCGGTTACTGTCTTTGAGATGAGTAGGGACTTCGGATTCCTGTTCGGCTTCCACAGCCTGCATGGCGTCGAAGAAAGAGAGAGCCGTGTTCGATTTGGGGCAGGTAGCCAGATAGAGAGTGGCTTCCGCCAGGGGAAAGCCTCCTTCGGGCATGCCGATGCGTTCGAAGGCCTGCCAGCAACTCATAACGACGGTGATGGCCTGAGGATCGGCGAGGCCCACGTCCTCGCCGGCGAGGATGGCCATACGGCGGAAGATGAAGCGCGGATCTTCGCCGGCGTAGACCATGCGCGCCAGCCAGTAGAGGGCGGCGTCGGGATCTGAACCGCGCAGGCTCTTGATGAAGGCGGAAATGGTATCGTAATGGACGTCCCCATCCTTATCGTAGAGGACGGCGCGGCGCTGGATCGATTCTTCGGCCACGGCGAGATCGATGACGATGACGCCGTCTTCGTTAGGCGGCGTGGTTTCGACGGCCAGCTCCAGCGCGTTGAGCACGCCGCGAGCGTCGCCGTTGGCCACGTCCACGAGGTGCTCCAACGCGTCTTCGTGGACGTCTACCTGGAGATCGCCGTACCCGCGCTCGGGGTCGGCCAGGGCGCGGTGGGCGATCTCGCGCAGATCGTCAGGCGATAGCGGTTTGAGCTGGAAGATGCGGCTGCGGCTGACCAGCGCGGGATTGACTTCAAAGTAGGGGTTTTCGGTGGTAGCCCCGATGAGGATGATGGTGCCGTTTTCGACGTGGGGCAACAGGGCGTCTTGTTGCGCCTTGTTCCAGCGGTGGACTTCGTCGACGAAGAGGGTGGTGCGCTGGTTGTAGAGGTTGCGCCGCTCCTGGGCTTCGGCGATAGCCTCGCGGATTTGTTGGACGCCTGCAAGGACGGCGTTGATGGTGATGAAGTGGCTCTCGGTAGTGTTGGCGATAATGCGGGCCAGCGTGGTCTTGCCGGTACCGGGCGGTCCGTAAAAAATGAGGGAGGAGAGCTGGTCGGCCTGGATGGCACGGTGCAGCAACCGGCCGGGGCCGACGATGGCTTCCTGTCCCACAAATTCGTCAAGGGTGCGCGGCCGCATGCGGTTGGCGAGCGGTGATTCTTGCTCGATCTGCGCCTGGCGGGCCTGTTTGAATAGCTCCATAATGCGGATTGTAACCGGTGAGTGGCCTCGTTTGCAACACGGTTGCGGGCGGGCCAGTTGGAAACTGGCAGTACGAATAGAGGCCGTCTGCGCCGGCCGACCCCATGAACCTCTGGGATGCTCAGTAACTGCTTTCGGGGGAGCAAGAGACAGCGCGCAAGCCTCCCAGAGGTGGCTTCATGCACCAGTTATAGGGGAGCGCTCAAAATTGGAAGCCTTCGCGGTAGGGGATAAGCTTGTGGTCCAGATTGGTGACGAAGCGCCGGAGTTCTTCGTTGAGGGAATGCCAGCTGTCGCTCTCCAACAACTCATCGACGGTCTGTCTGTCACGGGCCACGAAGCCGACCAGGCGGTCGGGGAACTCACCGTAGGCCGTGTGCCAGGCTTCGCTCATCTCCAGGCCCATGGCCTGCATAACGGGCACGTAGCGGCCGAGCATGAAGCGATAATACTCCTGCATCTGATCTTTCTTGACGTCGTACGCCAGCAGCAATTTGTACGGCTCGCTCATGTACCGTCGTCCTCCGCCGCCGGTTCCGCAAAGGGGACGGTGAAGGTGAAGGTGCTGCCCTCTCCCAGCTCGCTTTCAAAGCCGACCTTCCCACCCTGGGCTTCGACCAGTTTCTTGACGATGTGTAACCCCAGCCCCCACCCCGTTTGTTCGCGCACGGCTTCGTCTTCGGCGCGGAAGAATTGAGTAAAGAGCCGGGCCTGATTCTCTTCGGAGATGCCGATGCCGTCGTCGGCGACGGCGACCAGGGCGTTGTCGTCGCGGGGTTTGACGCGGACGGTGATGGCACCGCCCTGAGGTGTGTATTTATTGGCGTTGCTCAACAGGTTGGCCAACACTTCAGCGATCCGGGTGCGGTCGGCGTAAACGTCGGGCAGTTGGTCCGGCAACTCGGTGGTGATGGTCTGGTCCTTGCTTTCTATGGCCTCGCGCAGGTCGTCGACGGCGTTGCCCACCACTTCGCGAAGGTCGAAGGCGGCCATCTCGAACTTCATGCGGCCTGTTTCGATGCGGTTGATGTCCGACAGGTCGCGGATAAGGACACTCATGCGGTCCAGGTTGCGGCGCACGGTTTGCAGGAATTCGCGTTGGGAATCGTTGAGAGAGCCGACCATTTCACCGAGGAGGAGGTCGGTGTAACCGCGGATAGAGGTCATGGGAACACGCAGTTCATGGGTGACGAGGGAGATAAAGTCGCTCTTGGCCTTGTCGGCCTGTTCCAGCGCCTGGTAGAGGCGGGCGTTCTCGATGGCCACGGCCGCGCGGTCCGCCAGGCGCTCGACAAAGACGACGTCTTCCTCCCGGAAAGCTTTATTGTACCGGCTTTCCAGCGAAATGACGCCGATAACGGCGTCCTCGCGGCGGATAGGGACAACCATCTGCGCGGTGGCCGGCGATCCATCGATGCTTTCGGCTGCGGACACCGGCTGCGTGTGCACCGTTTGCGCGCCTTCCAGCACGTGTTTGAGAATCGGATGGTCGGTGGGCACCGTGCGGGCTTCTTCCTTATCTCCCCGGTAGGAGAGCAGGCGCAGCACACTTTCCTCCTGGGCCGAGTACGGTTCGGCTTCAACAAGGAAGGCGCCCGTATCGCCGGGACCTGCACTCTGCGCCTGGATAAGGCCGATGGAGCCGCCGTCGGCGCCCGTGTGGAGGACGGCCTGTTCGAGCGCCAGATTGAGGACGCGCTGCAGATCGAGCGAGCGGTTGAGCTCCTGGTCGATCTGCTGGAAGAGGGTCAGTTCCTCCACCCGGCGGGCCAGAGCTTCGTCGGTACGGCGGAAGAGGCGGGCGTTGTCGATGGCCATGGCCGCCTGGCTGGCGAAGGCGTTTAACAATTCGAGATCTTCGTCGGCGAAGGCGCTGGTGAAAAGGCGATTGTCGACGTAGGCGGCGCCGATGACGCGGCCGCGAGCACGCAGGGGTGCGCACATAATAGAGCGTAGCTTGTAACCCACCACGCTCTGGTGATCGGCGAAGCGGTCGTCCTCTTGCGCGTTGTCGGTGAGAATGGAGGAGCCCGCGGTCGCCACGTGGCGCACGATGGAGCGACTGATCTCCATAGAGCTGCCTTCGATGGTCTCGCGGTCGACGTTGCGTGCGGCGGCCGTTTCCAGCCGGCCGGTCACATCGTTAACCAGGACGAGGTAGCCGCGTTCGGCGTTGGTCAACTGGATGATGGAGTCCATGACCAGATTAAGCAGTTCGGTCAGGTCGAGGGTGGTGGTCAGCCGGGAGCTGACCTCATAGAGGGCGGCCAGGCGTTCTTGTTGGGCGTCCTTGCTTTGTTTGTCAGCCATGCTATTTCGCCTTGAGAAGCACTTTTTCAGCGGGTCCTTTGATAGTAGTCACAATGCTCTTGTAACGGGCAGACGGCGCACTTTGGTGTGCGCGCCTGGCAAATTTCCCGGCCGTGACGGATGAGGTTGATGTGGAAAGGATAATACGCTTCCGGATCCACGAGTTCTTCGAGCACGTCGTGGGCTTTCGCCGCCGACACGTTCTCTCCAATAAGGCCCAGCCGCTGGCTGACGCGGTGCACGTGGGTGTCGACGGGAAAGGCCGGCCGGTTGAAGGTGAACAAGAGGATGATGGCCGCCGTCTTGGGGCCAACGCCCTTGATCTCTGTCAGCCACGCCTTGGCCTCGTCTACCGGCCGTTCCGCCAGGAAGTCCAGCGTCAATTCACCCCGTTCGCGCATGACGTGGCGCAGCGCATTCTGGATGCGGGGCGCCTTCTGGTTGGCCAGTCCGGCCGGGCGAATCGCCTCAACGACCTCCTCCAGCGGAGCCTCCATCACCGCTTCCCAGTCCGGAAACCGCTCCTTCAGGCGGCTGAACGCCCGTTCGCGATTGGCGCTCGTGGTCTGTTGGGAGAGAATGGTGTTCACCAACTGGTCAACCGGCGGCTGCCGCTGCCGCTCGCGCTGCTGCGGCTCGCCGTACGTTTCCACCAACAGGTCGTAGACGGCTTCGTACTTCTCCCGTTGTTCGGTGGTTGGTGACGGCATGCTCTTATTGTAAACGCGAATGGCCCTCCTGTAAAAGCCGTTCTCCCTGGAAATCTCCTGGAGGCTGGTCAAGGAGACGGTAACGACTATACCAAATACCGGCTCATTGCCCCGTGGCGCAGCCTCCGCGAGATTAATTCCTGCTCACTTCCAGGAAAAGCGGTCACCGGCGGGCGCGGGCATGGCGGTCCCGCACTCGCTGGAGGAGCGAATCGATGACGACGGACGCTTCCGTTTCCGTGAAGCCCAGCAGCTGGAAGACAAGGGTGTCCAGCGCCCGCTGCACCGGCCGCAGACACGCTTCAGCTGGATTGGAGGGCACCGGTTCCTGAGCCAGCGCCTCGAAATGGGTGGCGAGGGCCTCGGCCTCCGTAGCCGTCAGATAGCGCGGGTCAGGCAGGAGAAGCTTTTCAACTTCGTAAGCCGCCAGCCAGAGCACGCCTTCTCCAAAATTACTCCGGCCGGTCAGCTCCATTTGCAGGGCCGACCACCCGCTGTTGAGGAGGGCGGCCGCAGCCGGGCGCGACACGCCCGGCTTGAGGTGGACCTGGTACAGTTGTTGGTCAACCAGGATGGGGTCATCCAAGACGGGCGCGAAGTGGCGGCCCCAGATCCCTTTGGGCAGGACGATGGACGCCGGTTCCTGCCAGGGGAGCACGTACCAGGGGCGGCGGGCGGCGCACGTTCGCCGTTGGTGAAAACCCTGTTCCTCGCCCCAGGCCACGTAATCGGCGGCGGCCGTCCCGGCCAGCGAAGCAGTGGGTGGAATGGCCAGCACCTCGTGGTCGCAGTCGGCCTGCGCCAGGCGCAACGCGCTGACGCCGCGCAGCGACTTCAGCAGCGGCCGGCGAAAGTCGGCTTCGATGGCCCATTGGGCGGTCGTCTCTTCGTCCAGGTAGAAAAAATCGTTGGCGCCGGTGGTAAAGCCGCGGCGGACGGTGGCCCACTGCTTCAGTGGCGCCAACCCCTTTTGCCCGGCCCGGCGGCGCGCCCGGCGATAGACGGCCGGCGCCCGCCACAGCAGGCCCCACTTCTCGCCGGCGTCCAGCTCCTGCTGAGGAACGACCCGAGCCTGAATCGTCTCCGTCGTCTGGTCGCGGCCGGGGAGCAGACGGGCGGCCAGCGCTTCCACGCGGCTGAAGCGGTCGGCGTGGTCCGGCGGCCGGCCGATGAGTTCCCGCAGGGGGCGGCGCAACTGAACGAAGCGGACGAGATTGGCGTTACGGTCGGTTTCTTCGGCGCAGCGCTCCAACACGACCAGGCAAACGTTGACTTTGGCCTGATTGAACCAGCGTTCAGTTGTTGGTTCAATCAGGGCCAACACTTTGTAGTGCTGGAGAATGAATTGCTTCAGCCCCTTCCCGTAGGCGACGTCCAGCCAGTTGTTAGGCACGACGAAGCCCAGACGGCCACCCGGCCGCAGAAAAGAGGTCCCGTGGAGGAAGAAGTAGGCGTGGAGGCCGGCGCGCCGGCTCAGGCTGTCGTCCCAGAAGCGGGCGGGGATGGCGGCTTCTTTTTCGGCGGCGGCTTTTTCTTCCGGCTCGCCGAAGATGGCCAGTTGCTCGCCGGCTTCTTCCTGTAGCCGGCCGATCCACTCGGCGCGCGTGTACGGGGGGTTGCCCACGACGGCGTCAAAAGGATGAGATGGCTCGACGGTGAAGAAGTTCTGGTGGCGGACGTGGGCGCCGGGCAGCGAAGCCTGGGCGTCGGCGGCAGCCGCCGGATCCAGCTCGATGCCCCACAGCCGTTCTTCCGCGGCGGCCGGGGTGCCGGCCAGCCACGCCTGCCAGCGGGCGGCCCGCTCCAGCAGGGCGCCGTTCCCGCAACTGGGATCGAGCAGGGTGTCACTATGATGCCGCAGGCAGAACGCCAGGAGCAAGTCGGCGACGTCCGGCGGCGTATCGAACTGGCCGTAGGTGCGCTGCTTGTCGGTCATGTCCTCCCTTCCTGGCCGAACGCGTTCCTGATGAACGCTTACGGATGAACGTAGTCTATTATACAGCAGCGGCCGGTTTGGCATAGGAAGTGGGAGATGCTAAGATGCGGTGTAGGCGTTGCGTTTCCCGGAAGCAGCATTGATCGGAGCGGTCTCGTCTGAAAAGGGCTTCATTTGCCAACAACTGTTTCCGGGAAACCTCCGAAAGGAGTCAGACAGTGGCCTTATCGCGCACGAAGTTCCTGAAAGGCATGCCAGAGATTGTCGTCGCCCACCTGCCGTCCGCGTTGCAGGAGATGAAGGTGCGGCAACCGTATCGCTGGCTCGTTCAATTTCACTATGGGGAACCTCGGCTCCATTACGAGATTTCGGGCGCCAAACACCGGCCGGGCTGGGAGCTGGGCTTCCACTGCGAGGCAAAGGACAAGCGGTTAAACCGTTTCCTTCTTCAAGGCTTTCGGCGCCACCTTTTCGAGATCAAGGAAACGTTGGGGGAGCAGGTGGAGGCCGAGATGTGGGACCGGGGCTGGACGAAGATCTACGAGGTGTATCCGGAAGGGAAGCTGACCGAAGCGTACCAGCAACAGGTCGGGGCGCGGCTGGCTGCCTTCATCGCTTGCCTCCACCCGATCTACGTCGAATTGCGCAACACCGTCTCGCGCAGCTACCGATAATGCGAGAATCGGTTCCATCTGCTACTATGGGAGTGATCCAACTTATCCAACCTACTGTTAGTCCCAGAATTACTTCCCCCTTTCGTTTTCCGGGAAACGGCGAAGGCAGCCCTTGCGGCGCCCGTTTCCAGGAAAATCGGGAACTCAATTCTGGACGACTACGCACTTAGAAAAAAGGAGACGAATCATGCCTGTACGTTCAGCAGATGCTGTATGGGAAGGAACCTTGCGCGAGGGCGCAGGGACGATGAGGATGGCCAGCGGGGCTTACGAGGGGCAATACTCCTTTGGCTCCCGCTTTGAAGAGGGGACGGGAACGAATCCCGAAGAGCTGATCGCCGCGGCGCACGCCGGTTGCTTTTCGATGGCGCTGGCGGCCGGGCTGGGCGGGGCCGGCTATTCACCACGCCGTGTGAGCACGACGGCCGAGGTACACCTGACGAAAGGGGATGACGGTTTCCGCATTACGCGCGTCCATCTCAAGACGGAGGCCGAAGTGCCTGACGTCGACGAAGAGACCTTCCAGGAACACGCTGCGCAGGCGAAAGCCGGATGCCCGGTGTCCCAGGCGCTGGCGGCCGTCGACGAGATTACGTTGGACGCGAAGCTGGTCGGCTGAGGACCTTCCTCGGCAAATGAAGATGCAGGCTGCCCGCCCCTCAGCTCCCTCTCTAGCCCTCGCCCGAGAGGGAGAGGATGGCTGTCGCGATGGCTGTCGCGATGGCGGGCAGCCTCTTTGATTTT
>JAWVYQ010000151.1:0-8497 GCA_033722615.1 Promineifilaceae bacterium (SeqCode) | reverse complement strand
CGCGGGAACCATCGTCGGTGGGACGTTCAAGTACAGAACTCTATGACGGATCCATTTCCCCGGAAACCCCATCTCCCACTGTGGCCGACCGAGTTCTGTCTCGGCAGTTTCCGGGGAAATCACACCCCATACAGCTACTTTATGACTGGCGCCGGATCTGTTTCCCCGGGAAGTTCGTTTTCAAGAGGTCGGGCAAACAGGCTGGAGCAGTTTCCGGGAAAAGGGGAAATGGGTCAGTCGTAAACGCCTTCTTTCGTCTCTTCTACCAGGTTGTCGACGACGGCTTTGAGCGCTTCCTCGCGATTGTCGCTGCCCCCGTGCTTGTGGTAGACGTCCAGTTGCCGGTCGGCGCTGGTTCCATTCCTGATGATGGTGCGTATGTATTCCACCTCTTCCCGGCTGTCCAGTTCGTCTACGACGTCGTCTACGAATTCCAGTATCTCTTCTGCCAGGAAGTGGAAGGGCACCGACTCCTCTTTACCGAAATCGATGAGTTCGCCGCCGATGCCGTAGCGCACGGCCCGCCACTTGTTCTCTGTCACGTGCATGTGGCGGTAATGGCGCCAAGACATGTTCTCCCGCCGCAGCTTTAACAACTTGGCGCAGATGGCCTGGAAGAGGGCGGCGATACAAACGGCCTCTTCTACGCGGGTGCAGATGTCGGCGATGCGAAATTCGAGGGTATCGAAGGTGGGGTGCGGCCGGATGTCCCACCAGATTTTGGCCACGGGATCCCGTTTGCCGAAGGAGCCCACTTTCATCAGCAGGTTCTCGTACGACTTGTACTCTGCCCAGGAGTCGAAGGAGTGGGGGATGCCCGTGCGCGGCAGCATTTCGAAGATGATGCTGCGGTACGATTTGAGACCGGTGTTTTCTCCGTGCCAGAAGGGAGAGCTGGTCGAGAGCGCCAGCAGGTGGGGCACGAAGTAACGGGCCTGGTTCATGATCTCGATCATCAAGTCCTTCAACTCGGGATTTTCCTCGTGGCCGAAGCCGACGTGGACGTGCATGCCGAAGATCAGGAGCTGGCGGGCGACGGTGCGCATGTCGTCCAGCAATTCGCGGTAGCGCACGCCCTCCGTAATCGATTGTTCATGCCAGTCGGCGAAGGGGTGGGTGGAAGCGGCCGCGATCTTCAAATCGTTCTCTTCGGCCATGTCGCACACGGCGCGGCGCAGGCGATACATTTCCTGCCGCACTTCCTTGATGTTGCGGCAGACGTGGCTGCCTACCTCCACCTGCGACTGCATGAACTCTGGTTTGAGGTTCAGCTTGAGCGCGCGCCGTTTGTCCTGGGAGAGAAATTCAGAAATGTATGAGTGAAGGTTGCGCGTTTCCGGATCGATAATCTGATATTCTTCTTCGATACCAAGCGTGAGCGGGGGCATGGGGACAGCCATCGCTAACCTCCTGTGCTCGAGTGACTGTTACTCTTCTTGTCCTTTCCAGTTGCGCAAGAATTCGACGAGCAGGCGTACGCCGAAGCCGGTGGCGCCGGCCGGCGCGTAGGCGCTCCCTTTGTCGCTGGCGACGACGCCGGCGATGTCCAGATGGGCCCAGGGGTAATCGGTAAAGGTGTGGAGGAAGCTCGCCGACGTGCCGACGCCACCGAAGCGGCCACCGCTGTTCTTGATGTCGGCGACGTCTGACTTGATCTTCTCCCGGTAATCGTCCCACAGCGGCAGGGGCCAGACGCGCTCGTGGGTCGTTTCTCCGGCGGCCGAAAGGCGGTCTCGCAGCCACGTTTCGGTGCTGAAAAGGCCGGCGGCGACGTTCTCGCCCAGTGCCACGACGGAAGCCCCGGTAAGCGTGGCCAGGTCGATGACGGCGTCGGGCTGGTAACGCCCGGCGTAGACGAGGCCGTCGGCCAGCACCATGCGCCCTTCGGCGTCGGTGCTGATGATCTCGATGGTCTTGCCGTTGCTGGCCCGGATGACGTCGGCCGGGCGGTAGGCGTTGGCGTCGGGCATGTTTTCCGTGCAGGGCGCGATGCCGATGACGCGCAGGGGAAGGTCGAGCAGGGCCACACTCTTCATGGCGCCCAGCACGGCCGCCGCGCCGCCCATGTCTGCCTTCATCCTGCCCATATCTTTGCTCGGTTTGATGGAAATGCCGCCGGTGTCGAAGGTGATGCCCTTGCCCACGATGACGATCGTGCCTGCTATTGAGGACGCGTCCTCCTGCCCGCCGTCGTGTTCCAGCACGATGAACTTGGGCGGCTCGCCTGCACCCTGGGCCACGGCCAGGAATGCGCCCATCTCGTGCTCCGCCGCCCACTCCCGGCCGCCGACGGTGATCGCCAGGCCGTACGCCTCGGCAATTTCCGCGGCCGCTTCGGCCATACGCGTGGGCGTGGCGACGTTGGGCGGCTCGTTGACCAGATCGCGAGCCAGCTTCACGCCGGCCGCCACCGCTTCCGCCGCCCGCACGCCGTGCTCGATCTCCGTCAGCTTGCCCTCGTCAAACTCGACGATGGTCAGCGATTGGACTTCGTGCTTTTCTTCCTCTTCCTGGCGGGCGGCGTTGTAGCGATAGAGGGCGAGCAGGCTTCCTTCGGCTGTGGCCTGGGCTGCGGACGCCGTGTCTTCGCCGCCGATACCGGCGCCGTGGACGACGGTTGCTACCTTTTCTGCCTTGAGGTCGCGCGCCCTCTTGATGGCCGCGGCCGCCGCCCGGCGCACCTGTTCCCGGCCGAAGGACTCCCGTTCGCCGAGGCCGGTCACCAGGACGCGCCGCGCCGGGATAGCCCCGCGCGGATAGAGGACGGCGACTTCTCCTTCCTTACCCTGGAAATCGCCGCCGGCGATCAACTCGCCAATGGCGCCGTCCAGCGCCCCGTCGACGGCGCCGGTGGCCCCGCCCGGTTCCGTCACGCCCTGGAAGAGGTTGACGACGATGGTGTCTGCGTCGCTGCTTTGGATCGAACCCTGGGTAACGGTAACGTCCACGATTGTCTCCCTGTTGGTGATAGATCTTTACCGGCAAGTGGCGGTTCCTGCGTTTCATCGCCTGGCCGAGGCGTCGGGCACGTCGACGGCCGGTTCGGGCACGCAGGCGACCGGTACCTTTCCTACTTATTTTTAACACGATCATGGCAGCAGCGCTATACTGGTATTGTGGACGGTTTTCCCGGAAAGTGCGAGACGCGGCCAGGCGCCGCTCGATATCTGGAGGTGCAGATGTGAGATTATTGATTCTTGGTGGCACGGTCTTCGTCGGCCGGCACATCGTTCGGGCGGCGCAGGAGCGCGGGCACGACGTGGCGCTCTTCAACCGGGGAAAAACCAACCCCGACTTGTTTCCCGGCGTCGAGCAGTTGCGCGGCGACCGCGACGGCGATCTTTCAGCGCTGGATGGCGGTGAGTGGGACGCCGTAGTCGACACCAGCGGCTACGTGCCGCGCGTGGTGCGCGCTTCGGCCGAACGGCTGGCCGGCGCCGTGGAACAATATACCTTTATCTCGTCCCTTTCCGTCTACCCCGATCTCAGCGTCGAGGGCCTGGATGAGTCGGCGCCGGTGGCCACCCTCGACGATCCGACCGTCGAGGAGGTCACGGGGGAGACATATGGGCCGCTGAAGGCTTTGTGTGAGGAGGTGGTGCAGGACGTTTACGGCGACGCCGGCCTGGTCATCCGGCCGGGCGTCGTGGTCGGACCGCACGATCCTACCGATCGCTTCACGTATTGGCCCGTACGCGTCGCCCGCGGCGGCGACGTGCTGGCCCCCAGCCCGCGCGAGCGGCGCATACAGTTCATCGACGGGCGTGACCTGGCAACGTGGACGGTGCATATGATAGAGGAGGGCAAGGCGGGCATTTACAACGCCACCGGCCCTGAGGGGGGGCTGGCGATGGCTCAAATGCTGTCCGCCTGTCGCCGCGTTGCGGAGAGCGACGCACGCTTCGTCTGGGTGGACGAGGCGTTCCTGCTGGAACACGACGTGCAACCGTGGGTCGAGTTACCGCTGTGGCTTGCAGGAGAGGAGGCGGTTGGTTTCGGCAGCGTCAACGTGGAGAAGGCGGTGGCTGACGGTTTGCGTTTCCGGCCGTTGGAGGAAACGGCGGCGGACACGCTGCAATGGGCCAGTGAGCGGCCGGCGGATCACGAATGGCGGGCCGGCCTCAGCAAGGAACGAGAGGAGGCGTTGTTGCGGGCGTGGCGAGAGCGATCGCGTTAGCGGACCTGGCGACCGGCCCCGGCGCGCCGGAGTTCCCGCTCTGGGTTCAGCTTCAGTAGCTCCAGCCGCTCTGCAGGAACGGTCAGGTTGAGGTCGGCGATCTCTTTGTTCAACTTTTCGATGCCGGCCGCGTGTTCGGCGACCACCTCGGCCCATTTGTCGCGGAGGGCGTCCCGTTCGCTCTGAGGGACGGCCGCCGAGAGCCGGCGCTGGTGGCGGCGCCACGCCTGTTGCAGGCCGGCGCGGAAGGCGTCGATCTTGGCCAGAATCTCGTTCCGTTTGGCGATCCAGGGGAGCGTGTAATTGTTGTTCTGCAGCAGTTCGAAGGCGATCGCTTGCTCTTCAGCGTAGGGGTTCTTGTTCAGCCGCAGCGGTTTCCCGGAGCCGGGCAAATCGTCAAATTTGCCCTCTTGTTGCGCTTCGTCGATCAGGCGATCGACGAGGCTGCGATACTCCCGTTCCGCCTGCTTCTGTTTCAGGCGCTTGATCTCATTGTCGTCGGAAAACTTCTCGAAAATGTCAGCCATTCACATTCCTCTCCCGTCACACTTACCTGCGCCTATTTATAGCGGACTCTTGCCGGCCAGACAAACTCGCGCCTGGCGTTCTCGATTCGTGGGAAACCTCCCTGAGATCGGCCAACAATGTCATAACATCTGGGCCAGGCGCCTCACGAGGTCTCCGGGGAGTTTAATTCGCGGCCGTGCCGCAACAGTGCGCTCAGGAGGCGGGCGATGTTCCAGGCGTCGTCGTCGCCCCGATGGTAGGTGCCTTCCAGCGACCATCCCAGAAGGTCGAACGCCTCGACCAGACTCGGTTCGCGTTCGCACCCCAGCGCGAGGGCGATCAGATTTTTCACGTTGACGTGGCTTGGGCTGAAGGGGTAGGGAACGTCGTTTTCCTGGCACTGGTGGCGGAACTGGCGACGGTCGTAGTTGCCGTAACTGGCCCATGCCCGCGAACGAGTGTCGTACTCCTCTTGCAACGTGGCGCAGGCCTCGGCGAACGAGACGCCGGCGGCGACCTGTTCGGCCGTGAGGGTGGTCAGCCGGGTGCAGAAGTGGCTGACGGTGGAATGGCGAGGGCGGACGAGAATGCTCCGTTTCTGCTCTCTCCGCAGCGACTGCACGTTCAACAGGCAGACGCCGATTTCGATGATTTCGCTCTCCTGGCCCGGGGGCGGCTCACCCGGCCAGCAGGTCGACTCGACGTCGATGACGACGATCTCGTCCAGGCGGCGGGTCACTTTCGTTCCTCATCCGCATTATTGCCCTCTCCTTCATCCGGCGTTGGCGTTCCCGGCCGGCGCCGCCGGTACTCTTCTGGCCGGTCGATGTCCAGCAAGATGGCTTCGGAGTCCACGGAAACGAGGTGCAGGTCGGATGCGTGCCGTCGCAAGAGCGCGCGGGGTGCCTGGCCCCAGGGGAGGGCGGCCACTTCGTCGAAGTAGCGGCGGCTGATGAGGACGGGATTGCCGCGCCGGCCGCGGTAGGCGGGGGCCACCAGGTCGCCGCCCCCCTGCCGGTAGGCGTCGAGGATGCGGTTGATGAGGGTCGCGTCGACCAGCGGCTGGTCGGCCAGCATGACGAGAACGGCGTCGACTGTGTCGGAAAGGTGGGGCAGCGCGGCCTGTAAGGAGGAGAGCATCTCTCCTTCGGCGTAATCGGGGTTGTGGAGAGTGCGCACGCCGTGCTCGCGGGCGATGCTGGCGACGTCTTCTGCCCGGTGGCCGGAGACGACGAGGATGTCGTCTGCGTCGCTTTGCTGGAGGTTGCGCAATGTCTGGCCCAGAATGGTCGTCTTGCCCCAGGGCAGCAACTGTTTCGGCCGTCCCATGCGCCGGCTCTCGCCGGCCGCCAGCACTACGGCGGTTACTCGTTTTGGCACGTCAGCGGCCCGGCCGGAATGGCGACGGGGGGCGCAGCATCATCGGCAGGCGCCTCAGTTCCGGTACTCGTTCTCCAACGGATCGGGGTTGCTGGAGTAGGCCGTCGGCTTACCCGAACGGGCGCGGCCTTGAGGGCTGGCCACAACGTAACCGAAGATGAGGAAGAATTGCATGACAAACACGATAAGCAGGACGAGGGCCCCCTGGATGGCGAATTCCGGAACTTCGGGCGGCACGGCGAGTTCCCGGTAGAAGTACTCCATAGTGATGTAGCCACCGGCAAACAGCGACTGGACGATGAAGTAGCCGATGACGCCGGAGATCAGCAGCCAGATGACCTGGATAATCGTCCGCTTTGTTAGCCCTTCGCGCTGGGCCAGCTCTTGTTCTTTCTTCTTTTCTATGCGCATGGCAAATCCCTCTGCCTGAAAATTAAGGTGACTCTCTTTATGGGATGGGGCCGGCCAGACACCAGTCGACGACCCAGCCCTCGACGTTCTGCGGGGAGACGAAGACGCGGTGGAAGTTGCGTTGCAGTTGAGCGCCCGTTGCTTCCTCGACCAGCAATATCGGCCGTGTTTCCTGGATGGTTACCGGGGTGTTGGCCGGCACGACAAAGTCGTGTTCTGTGGGCTCCACGGCCGGCCCTTCAAGATTGAGGAAGACGACGCTGGCCCCGTCGGCCGTCTGGCCGCACTGGGCGCGGGCCGCGCACTCGTCGTTGCATTGCAGCGTGATCTGTCCGGCCGGCGCGGCTTCCGGCTGTTGCTGTTGTTGCTCCCCTTCGGGGATGACGTTGGCGTCATTCCCGCCGCCGCAGGCGACGACGATTAGCGCGACGGCGACGACGTAGAGGAAGGCGCGCAACGGGAAGCGGAATGGCCTGAAGACAGTTCGAGCACTCATAGTGAGAGTCTACCAGAAGGGGGAAGCGCAGACAATGGGTAGCCTTTCCCCCTTTAAAGTCTTTTTCCCGTTTCGTGGCTTTCGGGGTCGACGCGCCAGCCCAAGGCTTCGAGGTCGGCGTTGGCCAGCATCTCCTGTGGCACGTCGGCCAGGGTGAGGGCGGCTTCGGCGGCGAGGGTGCCGTCGGGTAGGGTGACTTCGCCCACGGCTTTGCCCAGGCGGCCGCGGAGGCGCACGATGCGGCCGGTAATGCGCAGCGGCGTCTCGGTGGGCACGGGATGACGGTACTTGACCTCCATGCGCACGGACATCATGAAGTGGTGGTGGTCGCCGATCATGGCGACGCGGCCGACGACTTCGTCGAGCATGGCGGCAACGATGCCTCCGTGGACGATGCCGGGATAGCCCTGGTAGGCGTCGGGCACGGCATACTCGGCGAAGACCTCGTCCTCGCCGTTATCATAGAAGGACATGTGCAGGCCGTGGGGATTGTTGCGACCGCAGACGAAGCAATCGTTGGAGTTGGGTTGGCGTTTAGGCACGGTTTTCCATCAGACGATTCTGTACAGGATCTTACAGGCCCTCATTATAACACAGGTCAACCTTTCGTCCGGTGCGCAACGATGATCGACAGCATTTCTAAAGGTGAAGGCTGGCGGGTTGCGCACGCTCGACGGGGGAAATGAACGGCGTCGAAGGCTGTTGCGCGTGCTCGCCAGGCGGATTATAGTTGACGGCACTGGAGAGATCGGCGGCCGCTCTCGCAACAAGGAGTTGGAATGAAGATGGTAGAACAACCCTCACTCCAGAAGATACTTGTTCCTCTTGACGGTTCCCAGCTTGCCGAACGGGCTCTGCCCTACGCCCGCGCCCTCGCTCAGAAATTCGACGGCCGCCTTACCCTCCTCTGGGTCCTCCAGCCACCCCCGCTTATGCCGGTCACCGAATTCGGCGTCCTCCCCGTCCACGACGAAACACTCCTTGAGCGCGCCGAAAAACAGGCCAATGACTATCTCAGCGGCCTCCGCGACAAGCTCGAAGAAGAGGGTATCCCTGCCGACATTGCTATCACCAGAAGTCCGGCCGTTGCCGAAGCCATCGTCGACTTCGCCGATCAGGGCGACTTCGACCTTGTCGTCAAAACCACTCACGGCCGTTCCGGTATCAGCCGCTGGGTTTTCGGAAGCGTCGCCGCCAAAGTCCTGGAACAGGCCCCCTGCCCCGTCTTCCTCGTCCGCATCGAACATGAAGAGGAAGATGAATAGAGACCACACGAGAGGGCCGGCCGTGGGTGATACAGTCCTTGTTTCTTTGCATCGACGCTCCGCAAAGCGTATAATTCCTACGGCTCACGGGCCATTAGCTCAGTCCGGCAGAGCAGGTGACTTTTAATCACTTGGTCGGGGGTTCGAATCCCTCATGGCCCACCTGACACACCGGGGCCATTTTCTCAGAGAGTCCTGTACACCTAAGTGCAGGACTCTTTGCTTTTCCGTTGGGCGCTTTTCCAACGTTCCATCTCTTCG
>JAWVYQ010000150.1:0-8525 GCA_033722615.1 Promineifilaceae bacterium (SeqCode) | reverse complement strand
GTACCTGTGATGGAACGGCTGGCAGAGCTGGACGTGCTGGCCCAGATTCACCCAGGGCTCTCGTGGCGGCCGGAAATGGCCGCTGCCTTCCGTCGCCTGTCAGCGCTGCTGGAAGACGACGTATGGCGTGACGCCCTGCAAGATGAATCGCCGGCTTCCGTCCGCTTTGCGCTATGGCTCGCCCCGTTGGCCGAAGAGGTGCGCGAGGCAGTCATGGCCCGCCTGAAGGTGCGAAAGAGCACGCGCGAAGAGGTGGAAGGGGCTGTACAACTCGCGCGCCAATTGCAGGAGCGGCCGGCCGGCGTCCGACCCAGCCAGGTTGAGAAAACGGTGCGCCCATTCGAACAGCGACCACGTATCCAATTAGCCGCGCGTGCCGTCCTGGGCGACGATCCGGCCGGGGAATTGCTGGATCGGTATCGCGTCGAGTGGCGCCACGTGGAGACCGTCCTCGACGGCAATGATCTGCGCGAGATGGGTCTGGATCCGGGACCACAATACGCCGTTCTCCTCGACCGCCTGCTTGCTGCCCGCCTTGACGGCGAAGTAAGCACAGAGGGCGAGGAGCGCGCTCTGTTGGAGAAGCTGGTGGAAGAGGAAGCGGTGGGTTAGCGGGCGGGTGGGGACAGGCAGGGCACCCGGCTTCCATTTAGCGAATAGCGTCTGCCTCTCGTTTCTCAAGGAAGCCGATAGCTTCATCCCGTGAGCCATCCATCAAGATCGTAAGACGCCGCCCGGGCGCTACTTGTTCGACGTCGATCACTTTCAGGTGTTCTCTTAGCGCGGCATCGGCCGGGGATAATTCAGACAACGCATTTGGTGCTTTGCGAAAGAACTCCCAGTTGAAATCACTATTGGGGTTGTTCAAGTGAAGGGGGAGAGGATAGATGCCGCCCTCCACGAGATCCTGGAAGAAGTGGGTGCCGTAGGACAGTTCCGGTGCGCCGTCGTCGTCGGCCACGGACATTTCGATGAGCGCCTGGGTGTTGAAAATGTCGGCGTATGTGACGCGCACGCCGAGTTTCAAGTTCGCGCTCCCCCAGCGGCCGGGCCCCATCAGGATGAAACGCTCCTCTTCCAGCCGTTTATTCAGACGACCAACGGCCCGGCCCAACTCCAGCCTCGTCGTGGGATCCGGAATACGGCGGTAACCTTGAGGATCGACGTAGATAATGAAGCGAATGCCTCTGACACTGCCGTCGGGAATCAGGTCGTAAGAGGTAAAAAGGACGTCCTCTTCTGGAAGGTCACGGGGGATCGTGACGCTTTCTCCGGCCGGATGTTCGCTGAGCGGCCGGCATTGTAGCATGTGCAATGTGTAGTCAGCGTTGGGATAATTGGGGTCGATTTCCAGGGTGAACTCAATATCTACCGGAGTCTCATACGATTCTTCTAACCGGCCTAAAACGCTGCGCATGAAATCGATGTAGTGCTGATCCTTGACCAGCGTGTTGAAGGTCAACACGAGATCTTCGTTCGATTTCCGTGCCCCGGGTGAAATAAGCTCGTGGATGAAATCCTCTTCGTAGCAGGAAGCTACATAGCGTAGATACGGATAATCAAGGTCGATCACGTCCCAGACCGGTAGCGTTTTTACGGCGTTCGCCTCCAGGTCGATAACGTCAATGTAATGCTGTGAGTAACGGCGGATCGCCGCGGCCGTCGTTTCCGGTCGCAGCCGCGGATGGCTCAGGGCGACCATACGTGGGTAATCATCGCTGACCCGGTCCACCGCCCGCGTGCCCATACCGCACACGATCCGCAGAAAACCGTCCTCCCGGCGGATCTTGTGGTTCCAACGGAAAGGATTGTTGCTGAAGGCAACGCCGGCCACAGTGGGGAAGAAGTAACGATCGTAGCGATGGCCCCGGACCGGCTGAATCAGGATCGCCATTCGCTCGTCATAGTCGATGAGATTATGCCGGCGGCGATAGAGGAGGGCGTCTGGGTTGAGGGCGCTGGCATAGATCCGGCGGATGGCGTCCAGAAGCTGCTGTAAATTCTCTTCCTCTGTCCCCTGATTCGGACAGAAATGGCTCTGGTACTTGCCGGCGAAAGCGTGGCCGAAATTGTCTTCCAGCAAGCTGGAGGAGCGAACGATGATCGGTGTGTCCCCCAGCTTGTACAGCACCTCGCGCAACTGCTCGATCACCGTCGCCGGGAATTCTCCGTGCAAATGCGCCTCGACAATCTCCGGATAATCTGAACGGATTTTGTCCAGCGGCCGGTATTTCTGGTTCATGTATTCTGCCAGATTATTGATCCGGTGGAACTCATAGAGCATATCAGTGGCCAGATAATAGGATTCGGGAATTGAGACTTTCTCGCTGACGTCCGGCCACACTTCGGAACGGCAACCTTCCAGAATCTTCCAGGCAAGCAACATACCGGCCGCCTTTCCCCCAATCTTCCCCTCTCCGATTCGCCGCTGATAGATGCCCCGCAGGTCGGCGATACTAAATACCTTCTTCGCCACACCGATATAGGGAAGCTGGTCGCTAATCATCCCTTTGATGAGTACGACCTTGATCTCCTCCAAATGGTGGCTTGCCGCCTCCCTTTCCTCAGGCGGCATTCTCTCGTAAATCTCACCCTGCTTAAATAGCAGGGACCACGGAGCGATTTCTGGATTGAAGGCCAATTCCGGGCTCGGCGACGGTTCGGGTTGCTCACTTAGCACCTCCTCGATGATTTCTTCGAAGAGATCGGTGGGCAGATTATAGCCAAAGTAGAAGTCGGTGTGGAAAGCGCGAATGCGCGCCTTCCGCTCGTGCCAGATATTGGCCGGTTCGGAAGCAAACGGATCCTGGATGCCCTCGCGTCTCTGCGATTCGATGGCCAGTTCCTCCACTTCCTCTTCAAATTTCTTTTCGCTGACGATGCCTCGCTTAAAGATTTCCTCCCGCATCCGCTCCCGGATACGGTCGGCGAGGATGGGGTATTGGGCGAGTTTGATGTAGATGTCGATTGTCGAAGTCGTGCTGCGCAGCGACGGTCCTTTGGACATAAATCAACCCTTTAAAAAACGGAGATATTGGCCGGCGACTCCGTAATCTTCCAGTCGCCTTCGGCGAGATACCCGATCGCTTCATCGCTCGAGCCGTCCATGACAATGTTCAGCCGGCGCCGGGGCGTGACGACTTCAAGATCGATCACCTTGAGATAGTCGCTTAACTCGGCGTCCCCGGGTGAGAGGCGGGCCAGCGCGTTCGGCGCCTCTTGCACGAACCGCCAGCGGAAGAAGCTCTTGGGGTTTTCCAGGTGCAGGGGTAGGGAGTAGATACCGTCCTCGATTAGATCCTGGAAGAAGTGGGTGCCGTAAGAGAGTTCGGGTGGCCCATCTCCGTCGTCCAGAGACATCTCGATCAGGGCCTTCGTGTTGTAGATGTCTGCATACGTCACGCGCACGCCCAGGTCGAGGTTGGCGCTGCCCCACCGGCCGGGGCCTATTAGGATAAAGGATTCATCTTTCAAGATTTCATTCAGGCGGCCGATGGCACGCCCTATCTCTAACTTGACCGTTTTATCCTTCATTCTGCGATAGTCGCGCGGATCGACGAGGATAATATAGCGGATTCCTTCCGCGCGGCCGTCGGGTATGAGTTCGTACGTCGTGAACAGCACGTCTTCCTCCGGCAGGTTCTGCGGGACTTCTACCGGCCCGCCTTCCTCGCGCTGGCTCAACGGCCGGCATTGTAGAACGTGCAGCTTGTAATCCGGCTGCGGATAGTTTGGAATGATCTCGACCGTGAATTCAACGTCTACCGGCGTCTGGTAAACCTTTTCCAGGCGCATCAGGGCCGTACGCATTAGCTTCACGAATTTGCGATCTCTGGTCAGCGTGTCAAAGGTGATCACGAGGTCGTCATGCTCCTCCATGCTACCCGGCGACAGGATATCCTGAATGTAGTCGTCTTTTTGGACAGAGGCGATGTAGCGTAAGTGGGGATAATCCGGTTTCAGCACTTCTGATACCGGCAACGTCTTGACCGTGTTCTCCTCCAGGTCGATGACGTCTACGTAGGATTGCGAATATTTGCGGATGGCGCCGGCCGTCGTCTCCGGTCGCAACTGCGGATGGCTGAGAGCGATCATGCGCGGATAATCGTTGCTAACTCTGTCTACGGCGCGGGTGCCAATTCCCCAGACGATGCGCAAAAAGCCGTCCTCGCGCCGGATTCTTGCATTCCAGCGAAACGGATTCTGGCTGAAGCCAACACCGGCGACAGTCGGAAGATAGTAGCGACCGTAACGCTTTCCACGCACGCGCTGGATCAGGACGGCCATTCGTTCGTCGTAGTCGATGAGGCCGTGACGGCGGCGATAGAGGATGGCGTCCGGATTGAGCGTGCTGGCGTAGACGCGCCGGATGGCGTCCAACAGATCGCGCAGGTTTTCCTCCTCGTTCCCTTGGTTCGGGCAGAAGTAGCTCTGGTATTTTCCGGCAAACGAGGAGCCGAAATTGTCTTCCAGTAGACTGGAAGAGCGCACGATGAGAGGAGAATTACCGACCTGGCGGAGGACTTCCTGCAATTGCTCGACGATTTCCACCGGAAACTCGCCCTTGAGGTGATCCTCGACGACCCGGGGATATTGTTCCCGGATTTCGTCCAGTGGCCGGTACTTCTGGTTCATCAGATGGTCCAGATTATTAATGCGACGGAAGTCGTAGATCACGTCCGTTCCCAGGAAATAGGAATCGGGAATCTCCACCTGTTCGCTGATGTCTGGGCCCACCTCTGGATCCTGCTGCTGCAATATCTTCCAGGCCAGTGACATTCCGGCCGCTTTACCTCCGATTTTCCCCCGGCCGATTCGCGATTGGTAGATGCGGAACAGGTCCTTGACGCTAAACACCTTCTTAGCCACGCCGATGTAGGGGAGCTGATCGCTGATCATCCCCTTAATCAGCACAACCTTGATCTCCTCCAGGTGGTGCGCCACCTCTTCCTGTTGCGGCGGCGGCAAACGCTCGTAGATCTCGCCCTGGCGGAAAAGCAAGCGCCACGGAGCTACTTCTGGGTTGAAGCCCAGGTCGTGTGTCTCGGCCGAGGCTGCCTGCTGGCCGAGAACTTCCTGAATAATGCTCTCGAAGAGGTCGGGGGGCAGATTATAGCCAAAGTAGAAGTCGGTGTGCAGGGCGCGAATGCGTGATTTCCGCTTATGCCATAAGTTCGCCGGCTCCTCGTTAAAGGGGTCGTACATCCCTTCCCGTTTTTGCGACTCAATGGCCTGCCGTTCTACCTCTTCCTCGAACTTCTCCTCGCTGATGATGCCGCGCTTGAATATCTCTTCGCGCATGCGTGCCCGGATCTGGTCGGAGAGCACGGGATATTGCGCCAGCTTAATGTAGATGTCGATTGTCGACGTCGTGCTGCGCAGAGGGCGCTGCTCTTTTGACCTGTCGTCTCCGGGTTGCTGATCCATCGCTTGCCTATCCATAGTCATTGGCCTCCGTCTACAATCGATTATGGCAAGCGATGGATCAGGTGACAAGTGAATGTCTGATAGGTGAATGTCTGATAAGTGAAGGCCTCACAGGTGAATGCCGTGGATTGCCGGTGAATGGACAAAGGTTGGAAAATGAATCTCCCTCGCTTACAATATATGTGGTACGAGTAGGGAGCCGGAAGCGGACGACAACTCTCTCATCGGCCCGTTGCCGGTCGGACGACAGACGCCGATGACATACTGGAGGAAGAAATATGCCAACCATCTTTTCTAAGATTGTGAACGGTGAAGTCGAAGCCGACATCGTCTATCAAGACGAGCTGGTGACGGCATTCCGCGACATTAACCCCGCGGCGTCGACGCACATCCTCATCGTGCCCAATAAGGAGATCCCAACGGTTAATGACCTGACCGAGGAGGACGAGCAGGTGGCCGGCCGCATGTTCATCGTCGCCAAAAAACTCGCGCAGGAGGAAGGGGTGGCCGAAGATGGCTACCGCCTGATCGTTAACTGCAATGACCACGGCGGCCAGGAGGTCTATCATCTGCACATGCATCTGATCGGCGGCCGGCCTCTGGGGCCGATGATCTTAAAGGGATAGTGCTGGCGGCGGCAAAACGGTGGCCCATCTTGTGGGCCTGTTGCCTGTTGCTGGCCGTGACACTGGCCTGTGGCCTCCAGGCGGATCCGACGCCAAGCGTACCCACCATCGATTCTCGGCCGCAGGCGACGATCGGCGCGCCGGCTACGCCGCCGCCGCTCGCTGGCACAGCGGTTGCGCTCGATCCCGCTACGCCAGGCTCCGGCCCGTCCTCCGCTAATGGTTTTGCCCCCTACGTTCTCGATGCCGTCGACGTTGGCGCCGTCGACCTCAACCGTTCCCCTGAGCTGACGCAGATTGTCAACGCCGAGGCGCTCGAACGTCTGACCAAGGCCGAGCGCGACGCCCTGTCGCAGAACGGCTTCCTCGTGGTTCCGACGCCCTATGCCGAACCGGTGGGCGTTTACCGTTGGGCGGCAGCCGAGGGGCTACCGACGTTCCTTACCACTGACGTTGTACTTTTCAACGTTGCCCTGTTAACAAGCGCTGCCTGGCGCCACGCCTCGGAGGCGCTGACGGCCGATTTGCAGGCGATGAGTGAGGCGCTGGTCAGAGCGTCGCTGGCCCAATGGCTGGCGGCGACCGAGGAAGAGACTGATGAAGCGGGCGCGCTTGCCGAGGCCGCGTGGCGCAACCTGGCCTTTTTCAGCGTCGGCGGCCGCTTGCTAGATCCTGATTTCGAGGTGCCCTCGCCCGTGGCCGAAGTGGTGGCCGAAGAACAAACGCTGATTGGAGAGAGCGGCGTTTACATCTCTCCGTTGTTTGGCGTTCGGCAAGATTACGGCGTTTATGAGCCTGATCCTGACCGTGCTCCTCCGGCGCGCTTCCAACGGGCGGCCGCCTGGTACGCGCATCCCTTTTCCTTCGACAGCGAGGAGCCGGCGGCCACACGCCGTGCCGCGAGGCAGGTGCTGTTGATGGCGCTGGCCCTGCAGGCGAGCGAGAATTGGACCCGCTGGGAGCGCGTCTACCACCCGACCACTTTTTTTGAGGGGACGGCCGGAGTCTATGATATCGGGGACGCGACGGTTGCTCTGGACGCCGTTTACGGGGTGGGCGCCACGCTGGACAGGATTCTCGTCCAGGACCGCCTCGACGATTTCATTGCGACGTTGCGCGCCCTACCTCCACCGTCCGGGTTCGACCTCAGGCCGTCGGGCGCATTCTCTCTGCTGCCCCGGCCGCAGCAGCCCGACGAGCCTCTCTTCCGGGAGTTGCTCTTCAACCAGGTGGGCGGCTATCATGGCGATTCTGAGACGATTCCTTTCACAGCCATCGATACGACTGTTGGTCCCGTGCGCGGTTTACCTCGCGCCCTGGACGTGGCCGCCGCCCTCGGCTCGGAGCGGGCGTTCTCACGGCTGGAAGCGGCCGGCGACGCCGCCTATGAAGGCTATGATCTCCAGATGGAGATGGTCCGACGCCAGGTGGCGCAACTGGATGAGTCGGCGCGGACCCAGACGTTGGGCGGCGGGTGGCTTTATGCCGTGCAGCCTCTGTTATCCTCTTCACAGCCGGCGCCGACCTTCGTCGAGGAAGAGGTCTGGTGGAACAAGCAGTTTAATTCCTGGTATGGTGCCTGGCTAATGTTGCGCGATCCGTTTCCTGTGCCTTCTGACTTGCCGGCGACCGCTGCGGAAACCGGAACGGAAGCGGCTTACGTCGAGGCGGAACCGCTGGTTTATGCCCGGCTGGCGGCGCTGGTTCGCCAGGTTCGGGAAGGGCTTCAGGGGCGGGCGTTGCTCGACGAGGTGCTGGAGCAGAAACTGCAGGGGATGGAACGATTGCTGTCGGCTCTCCGGCTAATCGTCGAGAAGGAAGTAGAGGATGAGCCGTTGACGGCCGACGAGTCGCTGCTGGCACGGCAGGCAGCGGAGCGGTTAAGGGCTCTGGCGACGGTGGTGCCGGAAGAGGCGTCTGGCCCGGCTACCGCTAACCCGCTGCCTCGCATCGCCGACGTCTACGTGGACGCCCCTAGCGGCCGGGTGTTACAGGCGGCGTTGGGCGAGGCATGGCCCCTGTACATCCTGGTGCCCGGCGTTGAACAACCTTTGTTAGCCGTTGGTGCCATCTTCAGCACGTATGAATTCAAACGGGACGGAAACGAGACGCTGACCGACGATAGTTGGCGGGAAATGGAAGAGCGGCCGGCGCCTGCTGCCTGGATGGAAGCGCTTCTGGCCCCTTGAATGCCGCCGTCTCGTCCGTGATGCCTCAAAAGAAAATGTTACCCAACGGCAGGTGGTTGCCTCAAAATTGATGTTACTTTGGCAATTGCCGCAATCGTCGCAACTTGTCATCTATTTGCCGCCGTAACTGGGCCGGGTTCGCCTGCCAGTATTCATGGCGGAGGCGCACCTTGCAGTGGGCGTCGACGTCCGGGGCCAGCAGCGCCCGTTGGTAAGGCGTCTGGGCTACATCATACCGCTTGTACACTTTGGCGCCATTCCGTTTCTTCTCGATGAGCTTGCG
>JAWVYQ010000149.1:0-8582 GCA_033722615.1 Promineifilaceae bacterium (SeqCode) | reverse complement strand
TTCAGTTGGCGCGGCAGCTTCTGTCGGCTCCTCTTCCGGCTGTTCCGGCGTCGTCGGACCGCCGCAGGCCCCGAGGAGGAGGGCCAGAACCAGCAGCAAGCTTAGGCGCCAAAAAGTGCTCTGTCTAAAGGGTTTCATTCTCGTCGAACCTCCGTTGGATTGTTTCGTGATGCAAGAAAAAAAGGAAGCCCCGCGCTCTGTTTGCAGGGCTTCTTCACTCACATATACGTGATAAACGGAAGTTCAGATCTGTTTTGCGGCTGAGCGGGGGGAGGCGAAGGACTAGCGTGCGCTCCCTAACACCTGGGGGCCCGTCGGGCCGGGGCTCCCGCCGGCCGGTTCAATGGTCACGCCAAAGGCATCGTAATCGCTTAGCGGCTGGGGGGACGAGACGTAATGGGAATCATATCCGTCCTCGTCGACAGAAAAGGTGCCACCATCTGTACGCTCGCCGTCGTCGATCAGCCAGAGCTGGTATTCTTGCTCCTCCCTCAGTTCCGGTAGCTCTTGGACGATGAGCGCACCGTGGGCGCCATCCTCACTGATGATGATCACGCCGGTGGCTGAGGCGGCATTCTCCGTGCCCGCCAGCCTGACCGTGCGGAAGGGGGTAGCGTCTTGTGTTCGCTGTACGCGTTGCCAGAGCACCAGATTGCCAATGCCGAGAATGACGATCAGCAGGAGGAGGGCCGGTTGCCAGACAGGCCCGGTGAAGAAGCGTTGCAGCGCCAGCAACCAGTTTTCCCACCAACTGGGGGCGGCGTCACCGTCCGGCACAGTGGTCCGGGAAATCTCGCCCAGAACCTTTCGTTTGAGGTCGGCCGGAGGCTCAGTCCGCGGCGCAGCGCGCGCCAATTCGCCGGCCACGTCCTCATAGAGCATCAGCTCTCTGCGGCAGGCCGGGCAGCCTCCCAAGTGTTTTTTTACTTCCTGTGCTTCCACGTCATCCAGCACGCCCAGCGCGTAGGCCGGCAATACCTCTGTGACGTGTTGTTCTTTTGCCATTTTGATTCTACTGTTTCATCGTTCACGGTTTGTAAGCGGCCGTTCACTGTCTGAACAGCATCAAGCTATCAAACCCTTAATTAATGGATATCTATCTTTTCTACAAATATATACGTCTGAACGGCTCATTTAGATCTAATCTATTCCGGCCGTTGCTCCTCCCACAACAGCCGACGCAACTTCTCCATAGCCAGACGAATGCGCGTTTTGACCGTTCCCAACGGCAAGTCGAGCGCATCGGCAATCTGACTGTGGCTCATGCCATTGAAGTAAGCCAAGGCCAGGGCCTGGCGCTGTTCGACGGGGAGTTCGGCTAGGGCTCCCTGAACTCGCTCCCGGAGCAGATTCTCTTCTGTGCTCGCTTCTGGATTATGGTGGTGCGAAGAGAGCTCGAAGTTGACGTCCGTCCAATAGACGCTGTCTTTTTCAGGCCGTGCATCCCACCGCCGGAGACGGTCGATGGCACGGTAACGAGCGATGCTGACCATCCACGTGCTAAGGCTGGCCCGGTCGGGATTGTAACGCTCTGCCTTCTCCCATACCTGGGTGAAGGCGTCAAGCGTGATCTCTTCGGCCGCCGCCTGGTCGCCGACCATGTGGTGGGCGACGCTAAAAAGGAGACGAGCGTAGCGATCGTATAATTCACTCAGCGCCGCCTCGTTTTTCTGGCAGATAAGCTCGATCAATTCCTGATCGTCGACCTCACTCAACGCTGACACCGGTTCCGCATCGTAATTCTGCTGCATCGTCACAAAGATATTCTACAGAGAGACGGGTAAGGTAGCAATCATCTTTCTCCTACAGCTCACGAAAGTGGGCCGTGCGTTCGGCCAGGTTTACTTCATTCACCGCCAGCATCACTCTGCTGTCCAGCGGAAGTTGCTGGCGCAGATAAAGCTGGGTTTCGTAACCGAGATCGGGGATGAGCAGCTTGCTGCGCTGGCCGTACTGCTCCACCACAATTCCTTCTCCCTGCCATTCCGGATTCTGCAGCAGGTAGACGAGGGTCCAGTGCTCGTTTGCCAGTCGCTCGGCGTAACGGACGTCGTCGCGGACGGCCTCCGCCGCGCCCACCCGCTCCATGACCGCCTGCTCGTCCAGCATGGGGCCGTCGCGAAGAAAAGCGCGCAATTGCTGGTGCACGACGAGGTCCACGTAGCGGCGCAAGGGGCTGGTGGTCTGAGCGTACATGGTCAACCCGAGGCCGGCGTGGGGGCTGGCCGTCGTCGTGGCCTGGCTACGCCGGAACGCGCGGCGCAGGGCGAATTGACCGGCCGGCCCTTTTGTGGGCAACGTCACTTCTTCCGGCGGTTCCTGAGTGGAAAAGGGAACGGGGATGTCGTTGCGCACGGCGAAACGGGCCGCCGCCTCGCCGGCCGCGAGCATCGCCTCGCGCACGAGCGTTCGGCTGCGCAGAGGTGGCAGCGGCGTGATCACGACCTGGCCTTCGACCACGCGCACCTTCACCTCCGGCAGGTCAATGGACGTGGCTCCATTCTGCTCCCGGATGGCCTCCAGTTGCTGCGCCAGACGATAGAGGGTGCGCAAAGGTTCCTCGTCGAGCTTTGCCTCCGCCTCGGCGTAGGAGAGTCGCGTGACGCGCACTCTGCTGGGGGCGACGGTTATCTCTGCCACACCGCCGCTCTCGTCCAGATCCAGGCCGAAGGAAAGGGCAGGGGAGATCTCCGCCAGCCCCAGCCCCAGGCGCTGCGTCGCTTCGGGCGGCAGCATGGGGACGGTCCCCTCGGGCAGATAGAGGGAGGCACCGCGACCGCGGGCTGCTTCGTCGGCCGGGCTGTCCGGCGGCACCAACGCTGCCACGTCGGCCACGTGGACCCAGAGGCGCACGGGCGTTCCGTCCTCGGCCACTTCGAGGCTGACGGCGTCGTCCGGATCCTGGCTGCCGGCGTCGTCGATGGCCAAAGCGGTCAGGTGGGTGAGGTCGACGCGCTCCTGTTCCGGGGGATCTGGCAGCGGGGCGTGTGGCGGCTCGGTGGGCAGTCCCAGGCGTACGGGATATGGATTGACGGTATGGTCCCAATATCCCACTTCCAAGAGCAAGGCGTGGGCGTTCTCCGGGCTTTCCGTGCGGCCGAGTTCGCGCAAGACGCGGCTTTGCTCGTGCCGTCCCAGGGCCAGCTCTTCCACCTCGCGCAGAAATGGCTCATCCTCCGGCGCGAAGCGGCCGTCGGCGACGCGCTTCAGGAAAGCGTTCCAGGCCCGTTCAGCAGCGGCCTTCTCGGCCCGCGCCTCCTTTTCGGCTGCTACTTCTTCCGGCGAGTGAGCGACGATCTCTTCGGGCGTCCCTTCGAAATAGAGACCGTCGTCTACCACTTCCCACGCCGCCCAGGCGCTGGCGGGCGTATAGTCACCGTAGGCCAATTCTGCCAGGCCGGGCAGCGTCGTCGTGCTGCCCGCCAGCAGTTCCCAGGCGACCTTTACTTCTCCGGGTGGGGGTTCCAGGTCATCCAGGCTTTCCAAAGGGCCGGGGTGCAAGAGGTCCACGTCTTTATAGCGAACGCTCACCATTTCGCCGCCCTCGCGCCGTATGTCCAGCTTCTTGCGGCCGGCGCGTTGGACGAGGGCCGGCCGTAATTTATAGAGCACGAGGCTACCTTCGCGGATCGTTTCTTCTGAAGTCATGGGGTGCTGACGAAACGCACAATGATGGTGGCGATGAGGCCGGCGACGGGAGGGAAAATGAGGGAAGAGGCCAGGCGAATGGCGGTAAGCCGTACGCCAACGATGCCTACCTCGAGCGGGAGCCGCGACACGGAACCCAGAGACCAGGCTGTGATGAAGGCTACGAGGGGGCCGATGCCCGCCCCGGCCTGGTAGAGGGTGGCCACCAGGGGATAACTGACAAAAGGACCGCCCGGCGTGAGCATGCCGAGGCCGCTGGCGAGAAGAATGCCCCGCATGCCGGACTCGCCGCCCAACAATTGGGCGATGAATTCCCTGGGCAACAGCTCTTCGGCAAAGCCGACGATGATAAAAACTCCGAGTAACAGGGGCGTCAGCTCGAGCATGGCCTGCCAGCTTGCCTTGAAGCCGGCCACCGTCTTGCCGTCTCCCTGGAACAGGGCGACAAGGATCAGCGCCCCGGCCAGAGCTAGAATGAGTACGGTGCTTGTATTCATGGATGATCCAGGATCCCGGCCGGGATCGGGCTCCGTATTGGTTTTATCGTCGTCTGTTTGTGGAGGAATCAACCCTTTACTCTCTGCTTCCACCGGTGACGATCCGGCCGGGCTCGATCTTATACATCACGCGCACGTGGCCCTCCTCACGCCCCGGAAAGACGTCCTGGCCGAGGTATTTCTGGGCCAGGGCGTCGATGTGTGCGTCTGCTTCGCCGCCCTCGACCCGCTCGGCAACGTGCCCGCGAATTTCCATCCAGTAGTAGGGGTCGTCGGGAGCGACGAGGAGCAGGGTGGCGTAACGGCGCTGCCGTAAGTTCTTATCTTTTTGTCGCCCCTTGAGCGTATTGACGCGCACATACTGCCCGTCGTAATCACACCATACCTGGTGAACCTGCGGTCGGCCGTCCGGCATGATCGTGCCAAGCTTGGCGTAGATTTCGCCGGCCAGAAGTTCCTCGTGGCTTTCGGGAACGTTTTCGCTCATGTTGCCTCCAGTGGTAATCTGTCACAGAGAACTGCGATCAGAGCGTCCGTTAGATTGAATTGCTCCGGCTTTCCCTATTATGAGGGACGTGTGTTGGATTTTCCTATGTGGCCGATTCTGAGTGTAATTCGGCCATTACTTCCTGGAACAGTTCGTAGGGTTGCGCTCCCATGATCAGGTATTTGTCGCCCAGAATATAGGCGGGGACGCCGGTAATGCCCAGCGCGTGTGCCTGTCGTGTATGCTTGTCGACGACGGCTGCGTAGTGGCCGCTCTCTGTCTCTCGCTGCATTTCGTCCGGGTCGATGCCCGCTTCCTCGGCCGCCGCGCGCAGCACGTCCCACTCGCTGATGTCCTGTCCCTCGCCGTAGTATTTGCCGAAGACGATGGTATGAAATGGTCCGTGGCGGCCCTGTTCCCGGGCATATTCAGAGGCCTCCAGGGCGCGCCGGCTGCTGGGGATCCACTTGCGGTCAAGGACGATCTCGCGGCCGCTTTCGCGGGCCATCTGCCGCAACCGCTCGCCAACGGCGTTCCTGGCCGTTTGACGAACGTAATCCGGTGCAGGATGCCCTTCCGGCGGGATTTCCGGGTGTAATTCGAAGGGCAGCCACTCCACGTCCACGTCGTACGCTTTCTCCAACCGCTCGACCCGATCCTGGCCGACGTAGCACCACGGTCACAAGTAATCAGAATAAACGACGACTTTTACGCTCATTGACGCACTCCTTTCTTAAGTGATGATTCGTTGGCGCCCAATGGTGGCCGGCAACGGCCCTGCCCTTACATCTTCGCCCGGATCTCGGTTAAGAGGCGGGCCGTCTCCTCGACGCGCGCCTGCCATGGCCGGCAGAAGGGGGCCAGCTCGGGCATCTGCTCTTGCCGGCGCTCGTACGCGGCCGCCCACTCGCCGGCCATCTCTTGCAACGCCCTGATCAGGGCCGGAAAGGCGTCGTATTGTGCCGCCGACCGCAGCAGATTGACGAGCGTCTGCTGCCGGTCGCCGAATCCCCAGGGAACGTCCAACTCGTGCCCCAGCCGGCCGATGGCGTCCCGCGTGAGGAAGAGGCCGGCATACGGGGGCGTCACCAGATAGGCGGCTATCTCCTTCAGCCCTGTCTCACTCTTTTCCAGCAACGGCGGCGGCTCGGGCAGAAGGTCCTCGCTCGCTTCGGGGAGCGCGCTCTCTCTTCCCAGCGACAGCGCGTGGTCGTAAACGAGTTCCAGCGTCAGGTCGGCCAGCGCTATGTAAAAAGGGTATCCTTGCCGCCGGACGGCCAGGACAAGGGGAAAGAGCCAGGGGAGCAGGTGGCCCTGCAAAAAATGTCGTTGGCGCTGGCGGGCGCGCCGGGCGGCCACTGCCTCGCCCTCTTCCAAGGCCTCCCTTTCCGCGTTGCAGAGAAAGGCGAGGAAATCCAACTCGTGTCCTACGTGATCCGGGCCGGCGTCGTCGTCGACGGCGTAGCCGCTTTGCCGGTAGCTCTGGCGCACGCGGTCGCTCTCTGCCCCGCCGAGGAGGCCGGCAGGATCGAGGAAAATGCTCTGGTGGGGGAAGAGGTTGAAGCGGAAGAGGCGGTGATGCTCGGCGGCCGTGGCGTCCGGGTCTGCCTCGGCCGGGACCGCGTCTGCCAGGCCGGGGAGGGCGCGCGCCAAAGGGAGCAGGGATGGAGAGGGGCCGCGCAAGTAGAGCCGGCCGAAGAGGCGGTAGGTGCGTTCCCGAGCAAGGGCCGCCGAAGCAGGTGTCAGATCAGGTGTTGTCATCGCGGGCATTGTACGATTTGTCGGACCGTTAGACAAGGTGACGGCACTGGGCAAGACGGTTAGAGGTAGCGGCACGGCGCGAAATGCGCCAAGGGAATTCCAGGTAGAATGGCGGCTACCTAGAAATGGAACAAGCCGGTCGGTTGAGACTGTCCGTCCTACTCGTCGTCGTAGATGTCGAGGCGGCGGGGACGGCGCAGGGGACCCGGGCGGGCGGGTCTGGGTAGGGGCGGGTTGACGGGTTGGGGCAGGGGCGGATTGACGGGGCGGGGGATGGGTAAAATGACGGGTTTTCCAGGCGGGTTTTCGCCGGGGCGGTCAGGTTGGGGATGGTCCGGCCGGTCGGGGTCGGGCGCGCGGCGGGGCCGAGGGCGGCGGCGCGGCGGCCGAGAGGGACGGCGTTTCGGGGGACGCCGGCCGGGAGTAGCCGGGGCCGGATCTGGCGTATTCGGCGTCTTAGGCGTGGGTGGCATTGAGGTCAAGCACCTCCGTCAAAGGAAGCTGTCGTCATCTGTCTTCACCATAACAGGCGATCATTAGTCAGACGTAAGAATAAAACGATTATTACGTTGCTGCCGTTCAACCCAAAAATATATGACTAAAGTCACAGTGACTTAACCGGCTCCTTTCCTCTATACTATACGTAAGTTATTGACGACTGAGGAGTGGGTCTATGACAATCGTCGCAATCGGTATCGGGCTTTATTTTTTGTTCTCGGCCATGATCGTGGTCTCTATCTGCATCGTTTCGTCGCGCTTCAGCCAGCAAGAGGGCGTGGCGGAGGATTGGACGGCTACTGATCTAGCGTACAACGAGACGCGGGTACCCGTCAAACGAGAGATCGGCAAAGCGACCCGCTACGCCTGATCGCAAACACCCGGATTAACCCAGGGGGAGCTCTCCAACACCAACAACGTTTTTTCTATTCTCCGCCGAACGTCGCCGGCGGCCGTATGATCTGAATCTCCTCAGACGGCCGGCGGCGATTATTGCATCTACCCCTTCCCTCCATACAATCACAGCCTGTTATGTCGTTGCAAGCTATTCTGACTTTAGCCGTGCTTTTGGCGACGGTGGGGACGCTGGCCAGCCAGCGGCTGCGCTCGGACGTGACGGCGCTACTGGCGACGTTATTCCTGATCGTGAGCGGCGTGTTGGAGGCGGGCGAAGCGTTCAGCGCGTTCGGCCAGCCGGTCATTATCATCGTCGCCAGCATCTATATCATCGGGGCGGCACTGTACGAGACGGGGGTGGCGACGATCCTTGCCGAGCAGTTGTTGCGCTTCCGCAGAGGCGGTTACGTGGCGCTGCTGACGGCGGTCATGGTAACGGCCGGCCTGTTGAGCGCCATCCTCAGCTCGTTGCTGGTGACGGCCATTCTGTTGCCGGCCGTTCTACGCCTGGCGCGCAAGGCGCGGGTGGCCCCGGCGCAGTTGCTTTTACCGATGGCGACGGCCAGCAGCGTGGCTAACCAGCTCACGCTGATCGCCGCCATCTCTAACGTGGCGATCAATGACTACCTGGTGAGCAGCGGACAGGGATCGCTGGGCCTATTCACGCTGACGCCGTATGGGCTGGCGTCTCTGGCAGCGGCGATCCTGTGGTTTGTGCTGGTCGGCCGGCATCTCCTGCCGCGAGAGACGGAAGAGGCGGTGGAGCGGCCCTCTCTGGGTGAAGTGGAGGAGGCCTACGAGCTGGAGGAGCAACTGTACCAGGTGCGCGTGCGGAGGGGATCGGACCTCATCGGCCAGCGTCTGGACGAGATCGATCTGCGCCTGAGGTTCCGCCTCAACGTTGTGGCCATCCAGCCGGCGCGGGGACCGTTGCAACCGGTTCGGCCGGATTGGGTCCTGGAACAGGATGACCTGCTGATCGTGGAGGGGGATCGGGGCGACGTGCATCAGGCGGCGAGTCTGCACCATCTGCAGCCGAAGGGGGCGATCCCTCTGGACCGGTTTGAAACGGTTGAGGAGCCGTCGATGCGGCTGGCGGAGGTGATGGTCCCTTACCGCTCTAACCTGGTGGGACAGTCGGTGGCAGAGAGCCGCTTTCGCGACCAGCATGGGTTGAACGTGCTGGCCGTGCACCGGGAGGGGCAGCCGGCGCGGGGGCCGTTGCAGGAGATCGTGCTGGGGCCCGGTGACACGTTGCTGGTGCAAGGGGCGCTGGAGAAGCTGCGGCGGGTAGG
>JAWVYQ010000148.1:0-8713 GCA_033722615.1 Promineifilaceae bacterium (SeqCode) | reverse complement strand
GCCACGTCCCCCTTGTTGTACAGGCCAAAGCGCTGCGCCGGATTCCAGCTGAGCAGCTCGGCCATGCGGTTGTAAGAGAGCCCGCGCTTGCTACCCTCGCTGAAGACGCCGGAAAGAAGGTATTCGGTCCCGCCAAAACCGGACTTGGCCAGCCAGACGTTGTCCGGCTCCGACGCGTCCACCTTCAACTCCTCAGAGCAACAGGCGTGGTCGCTGACCACCCAGTCCACCTGACCCTCGAGGACTTTTTCCCACAGGCACTCCACGTCGTCGCGGGAGCGCACGGGTGGGTTTACCTTGGCCAGGGGGCCGGCCGGCGTGTCATAGTCCAGGAGCAGATGGCCCACCGTCACCTCGCGGCGGAAGTCGATGTGCGGAAAGACGTCCTGCATCATCAGGGCCGCTTCGATCGCCTTCCGCGAGCTGAGATGCAGCAGGTTAATGTTGGGACACTCCGTCTCGTAAGCCAGATAAGCCGCGATCCAGATGGCCAGTCCTTCTGAATGAGGGGGCCGGGCCGCGCTGTAGGCCCGCAGGCCGCTCAGCGACGGGTCGGCCTGGACGATTTTCGTGTACGCGTTGAGGATGTCGGCGACCTCGCAGTGAAGGCTAACGCTGACCGTATCGGCCAGTTCCGGGTGGTCGCCGATGACGCGCGTGGCGCCGCGCATGATAAATTCGAAGTGGGCCAGATCGTAGCTGTCTCCCTCCTCCAAACAGAGAAATTCGCGTTGCGCATCGCGGCCGGCTTTGCCGTGCAGGCCGTAGCCGCCGTAAAACATGAAGATCTTAAAGGAGGGCACGCCAAGCTCTGTGGCCAGCAGCTCCATTTCGTCGATGTGAGAACTCTGAATGGGGGCCAGGTGATAGCCGTAATCGGTCCAGTAGCGGCCGTCGGAGATTTCGAGAACTTTGGGGAAAAATTCGGCGTAAGGGCCGCCCTGGTTCAGATAATATTGGCCGGTGCGGAAATAGGTGATCATGGACGTTACGCCGCCCATTGCCGCCGCCTTGCTCTCGGTGACGGCGTCCTCCTCCAGCGGGGAATAGATGCCGGCGTGCATGTGGGCGTCCACCAGCCCCGGAAAGCCCAGCAGCCCACCGGCGTCGTGCACCTCGCGGGCACCGTCCGCCGCGATCTCCCGAGCGATCTCGGCGAATCGGCCGTCCTTGACGGCAACGTCCATCTGCTGAACCGATTCCTGTCGCGGGCGCACCACCTTTACGTTCTTGATCAGGAGATCATATTGCGTCTCTTCCGTCATTGGCCTCCTCTCCTTACCTCTGAACCACTTGAAAAACCGGGTCTTTCGCCCGGTCGATTCGCGCTCGACTGCGTCATTCGTCAGTAAAGGCCTTTTTTCGGCCGTCACGAAGGCGCGACGATGACGTCGGCCTGACGCAAGCTTTCTATCTCTTCCTCGCTGTAGCCCAATCCGGCCAGCAACCCGCGCGTGTGTTGGCCAACTTCCGGCGGGTTGCGCCGCAGGTCCGGTCGCGACCCATTCATGGCCAGAGGCAGCTGGGGCAACCGGGCCTCTCGGCCGTCGGGCAGAGAAACGGACACCAGACTGTCGCCCTCGTTGAGCTGGGGATCGTCAAAGAGGTCTTCCGGCCGGGCGATGGGCGAGAAGGGAATGCCTGCCTCCTCACAGCGGCGCACGATCTCCTGCAACGTCATCGTGGCGAAGAACTCTTCCAGCTCGCCATGGAGGCGCTCGCGGGCTGCCACCCGCTGGTTGTTGGTCGCCAGCGATTCGTCGGCCAGCAGGTCGGGGCGCGCGAACGCTTCGCAAAACGCGCGCCAATGTTTGTCGCTGGTAATACCGACGAAGATCTTCTGCTCGTCCTGAGTCTCGAAAAGGCGGTAGACGGCCCAGGGGCTGACACGGGCGGGCATGGGGGGCACCTCCTCCTGGGCGATGGCGCCAAAGGCCATGTGCTGGCCCATGATATAGGCGGCCGTCTCAAAGAGTCCCGACGTTACCAGGCGACCCTCGCCGCTCTGCTCGCGCTCGCGCAGCGCTGCCAGGACACCCAGGGCACCAAATGTGCCGCTCATAATGTCCACGATGGACGCGCCGGCGCGCAGCGGCTGGCCGGGCGGGCCGGTCATGTAAGCCAATCCGGACATCATCTGCACGACCTCGTCCAGTGCCGTACGCTGCTGGTAAGGACCCTCCATGAAGCCCTTGAGGCGACAGTAAACGAGTCGTGGGTTGAGCGCCGCGACCTCCTCGTAACCAAATCCCAGGCGTTCCATCGTGCCCGGGGCGAAATTCTCGATGAGCACGTCCACGGAGGGCAGGAGGCGTTGGATGACCTCCTTCCCCTCGGCCGCCTTGACGTTCACGGCCAGACTCTTCTTGTTGCGGTTAAAGAAGGTGTGGAAGCCGGTACCAAACCCCTTCAGACGACGCGTGTGATCGCCGTGGGGCGCCGGTTCAACGCGGATCACCTCCGCCCCCATGTCGGCCAGCGCGAGGCCGGCGGCGGGACCCATGACGGCGTGAGTGAATTCCAACACACGGATGTCGGCCAGGGGGAGCGGGTTATTCGCCATCGCTTCTCCGGGGGTTGTCGCTGTGGGCAGCGCTGTCGTAATCTCCATGCTCGCCCAAATAGCTGACGAGGCCGCCGGCTTCCAGGATCTCGATCATGACCTGCGGCATCTGCGTCGCCTCATACTCTCGGCCGGCCGTCACGTCCCGGACCACACCGTTGGCCAGATCCACCTCCACTTCGTGACCGCTCTTAATCTCGTGCGGGCCGACCTCCACGACGGGCAGGCCAACGTTGATGGCGTTGCGGTAAAAGATGCGGGCGAAGTAGTCGGCGACGACGACGGCGACGCCGGCCGCCTTGATGGCCACGGGCGCCTGCTCGCGCGAGGAGCCGCAACCAAAATTCTCCCCAGCCACCAGAATGTCGCCCGCCTGCACCCGGCCGCTGAACTCAGGATCCAGATCTTCCAGGACGTGCTCGGCCAGATCCTCCACGTCCAGGGTCTTGGTATATTTGCCGGGAATGATGCGGTCCGTGTCGACGTCGTCGCCGTAGACGTGGGCTACACCTCGCAGGCTGCTTAGAGCAGTTCCCATGAACCCTCCTCCTCTTCCAGCAGGGCCACAGGATCGGCGATCTCGCCGCGCAGGGCCGAGGCGGCAACGACGGCCGGCGACCCCAGATAAATGGAAGCGCGGGGATTGCCCATGCGCCCCTGGAAGTTGCGGTTGGTGCTGGAGATGATGACCTCGCCGTCGCCGGGGATGCCCTGGTGCGTACCCACGCACGGCCCACAACCGGATGTGATGAAGGACGCGCCGGCGGCTGTCAGCGCCTGCACGGTGCCATCCTCCAGCGCCGCCTCAAACACGTTCCGGGAGGCCGGCGCGATGACCAGGCGCACGCGCGGGTGAACGTTTTTCCCGCGCAGGATGCGGGCCGCCATCTGCAAATCTTCCAGGCGCGAATTGGTGCAGGAACCGATGAACGCCTGATCAACCGGCTGCCCCAGCGCATCGTCTAACGGCCGCACGTTGTCCGGAGAATGGGGGATGGCGATTTGCGGGCGCAGATCGGAGACGTCGAGGCGCATCGTCTGCACGTACTCGGCGTCGTCGTCAGCCCGCACCGGCGTGAACGGGTAAGGCAGATCCAGCCCCTGGGGATCGACCAGCCCCGTCTTGGCCCCCATCTCGGCCGTCATGTTGGCCAGCGTCATGCGGCTGGCGAGGGTTAGTGGCGCCACGGCCGGGCCGGTGAATTCCACCGCTTTATAGGTAGCGCCGGAAAGGGTTAGCCGGCCCAGCAGGGAAAGGATGACGTCTTTGGCCGCAATCCCTCGGGGCATCTCGCCTATCAGCTCAATCTTGATCGTCTCCGGCACCTTGAGCCAGATCTTGCCCGTTAGAAGGACGGCCGCCAGATCGGTAGAGCCCACGCCGGCCGCGAAGGCGTTGACCGCGCCGTACGTCGGCGTGTGTGAGTCGGCGCCGATGAAGATGTCGCCGGGGCGTACGTGTTCGTTCTCTACCATTAGTTGGTGGCAGATACCGGCCCCGACGTCGTAGAAGTGGCCGCCCATCTCTTCGTGGAAGTCGCGCATCATGCGGTGCAGGTTGGCCGTGCGCTCGTTCGGAGCCGGAGCCGCATGGTCGATGATCAGCGAGACGCTTTCGGGATCCCAGAGGGCCTCTCCTCCCATCTCGCGGAAGGCGCGAATGGCGAAGGGGCCGGTGGCGTCGGTGGCCATGACGCCGTCGACGGGAACGATGACGATGTCGCCGGCGTGCACGGCTTTCCGGGCGTGGCGAGAGATAATCTTCTCCGAAATCGTCTGGCCCACGCTCACACCTCCTCGACCCTGCCGGCCGGCGGGGCCAACAGCGCGTACAATTTGCCCGGCAGATGATCCTTGCCCAGCCGCCCTTCCAGGCCGCGGGCGACGGCCGCCAGCCGCTCCAGATCGACGCCGGTGTCGACGCCCATCTCGTGGAGCATGTGCACGGTGTCCTCCGTGGCGATGTTGCCGGTGGCGCCTTCGATAAAGGGACACCCGCCGAGGCCGCCGACGGCCGTGTCGAAGATGCGCACGCCGCAGTGCAGGGCCGCCAGCACGTTGGCCAGGCCCATCCCCCGCGTGTCGTGTAAGTGCAGAATCAGCGGCACTGACCCCGTGACGGCCGACAGGGATCGGAGCAGCGTCGTCATCTGTCGCGGATTGGCCAGACCAGAGGAATCGGCCAGGGCGATCTCGTCTATGCCCAGTTCCATATAGTGTTCGGCGATCTCCCGCACTTGCTCCGGGACCACGTCGTCCGGCGTCTGGTAGCCGAAAGCGCATTGGATGCCGCCGCGCACGTGCATGTCGGCCTCCCGCGCATAATGGTACATCTCATCGAACTCCTGCAGCGCTTCCTGACGAGAACGGTTGGCGTTACGACGGCTGTGAGCGTCGCTGGCCGAAACGGAGATGTCGACGGCGCCCAGGCCGGCGTCGCGAGCGCGCTCGACGCCCTTGAGGTTGAGGGCCAGACCGCTGTAAGAAACGTCGGATCGCCGCGGCAGCCGGGCACACACCTCTTCGGCGTCGGCCATTTGCGGCACGTAACGGGGGTGAACGAAGGAGGTGACCTGGATGCGCTTTATGCCGGCCGCAATCAGATCTTCGACGAGGGCCACCTTCTCGGCCGGGGAGAGGATGACCTCCTCCCGCTGCAAGCCGTCGCGAGGGCCAACTTCGACGATTTCAACTGTCTGCGGTAAATTGTTTTCGGCCAGCATGTCCTATGTTACGGATGTAACACATGTTACTGGATGTAACACATGTTACTGCCTGTCACACATGTTATTGGATGTAGCATGCGGCACGTTGCAGGCGGTAGAGAAGGCTAAAGAGGAAAGTAAAATTTGTTACTACATTACAACATTAGCACGAATAGTTCTGCCGTGTCAAGGAAATGCGAGTAGGGCTGGGCCGTGCAACGCAGCCGCGCCGGCCGGTGGACGTCTTCGGCCCGCAGCGCCCTGACCGGGGGCCTGCTCATCGGGGCCGTGGCCCTGATCTTCCTCTTCGATCTGAGCTGGAGCCTCTTCTGGCCCGTCCTGCTCATCATTATCGGCGCCGGCATTCTTCTGCGTGACTTTTGAGGAACTCTTTGCCGAACGCCAGAGAGGGAGCGCGCTAGTCGGCCGATTGGCACCGTCGCTATAATCGCTTGGGCTGACGGAAGCGTCATTACATGGAGTAAGTGAAGACGACCAAAGCGGACGGGTTATGGTGAGGAAAATCGCGCGGTGGATATTGCTTATCATTGGAGCAGTAGCCTGTGCACTGCTGTTCGTAGTTTATTTGATAGCGACCCTAACACCTTCCACGCGACATTTGTCCGACGAGGAGATGCTGACGCACTATCATCAAAACTCAGCCGAATTCAATCAGTTGGCAGAAATGTTGTTGGCTGAAGATGAACTGCTCGTGATCTTTCCAGACGAGGGTGAATGCCAGCTCAAGGAAGGAAGGATCAGGGACACTGCAATCAACCGAAGGTGCGCTACCCTTGTGGATCTGTTTCGCCAACTGGGGCTTAATCGGGCATATGCCGGCCCGGAGCCGATTAGGTTACCCATGTCTTTCGCTGGCTTAGCTGTCAGCGGCTCAACAAAAGGCTATCTGTTCACGAGCACTCCCCCTGAAAAACTTGTAAGCGACACTGACGAATGGGATGGTCAGTCCGATTTTCTGTATAGAGCAATCGAAGGCAAGTGGTATATTTTTCACGAGAAAACGTGATCATATATCGTGAAAAAGATAACGGCCCTTTAGTGCCATTCTTCACTGGCATTAGAACTGCCTCCACCATAGGCTTTGTGTGGAGACAATGTGTCTCCACGCCGGTGCTGCCGGCGGCACACTTTGACGCTGCAACGGAGACCAACAATTGGCCAGGGAGGCGCTATGAGCGAGAGGCGCGACGCCGGCGAGAGGGAACGGCCTGCCGCCGCCATCCAGAAAGTCATCGCCCGTTGGCGCGCCCGTGCCGTACGCGTGATTCTGGCCGTCGTGGCTATCATTGGACTGCCGGCGTGGGGGGCCGTCGTCCTCAACGGCATTCGCAACGGGGGGATGAGCCCGCTGCTGTGGGTTTACCCGATCGTCTACCTGGCCATCACGGCGCTCGCCTTTCTTCCGCGCATCGACCCCCGTCTCCGTATCTGGGGCCTGCTCATCCTCGGCTACGTCAACGGCTGCGCCAGCATGGCTCGGCTGGGCCTGACCGGCAGCGGCCGGCTCTATCTGCTGCTCGTCCCCGTCTTTGCCACCGTGCTTGTAGGGGCGCGGGCGGGGCTGGCGACGGCCATGCTCAGCCTGGGGACGTACGTTTTCTTCGCGTCCCAGGCGGGGGCCGCTGCAGCGCCCGCCTGGATCGAAGCCGGGGTCGCCCTGGCCGCCTTCACGCTGACGACCGTCGTCCTCCTCGGCCGCTTCGGCCGGTTCCAACTCCAGATCTTGCACCGGGAACGGCGGGCGCGGGGCCAGTTGGAAGTGGCCCGCGAAGAGCTGGAAGCGTACAGCCGCACGCTGGAAGAGAAAGTGCTGGAACGCACGGCCCGGCTGACCGCAGCCAACCGCCGCCTGGAGCAGGAGCTGGCATTTGCCGGCCGCATTCAGGCCAGCTTCATGGCTTCGGAGCTACCCGAGCTTCCTTTATGGCAATTTGCGGCGGCGCTGGTGCCGGCGCGGGAAACGTCCGGCGACTTCTTCGACGTGTTTCCCCTCCCCGAAAGCGGTGGCAACGGCGCCGGCCGTGACGTCAATGGCCACGGCGGCCGTTACGGCATTCTCATCGCCGACGTGGTGGACAAGGGCGTGGGGGCGGCGCTGTTCATGGCCCTCTGCTGGGCGCTGGTGCACACGTATGCCCGCCGCCATCCCGACGAGCCTGGCCGCGCGCTGGCGGCCACGAACCGCCGCATCCTGCGCGACACGCACGCCGGACAATTTGTTACCGTCTTTTACGGCGTGCTCGAGACGGCGACGGGGACGCTGCGCTATGCCAACGCCGGCCATCCCCCACCCTATCTTCTGCGCGACGGGCGCCTGTCCGCGCTGGCCAGGACGGGCGTGCCGCTAGGCATCCTCGAGGGGGAACAGTGGACAGAACGCACGCTCCGCTTCCGGCCCGGCGACCTTTGCCTCTTCTATACCGACGGCGTCACCGAGGCGCAGAACGGGCGCGGCGACTTCTTTGAAGCGCAACGGCTGACCGACGTGTTGCGCAACAGTGCCGGGGGATCGGCGCAGGACGTAAAGGAAGCCGTTCTGGACGCGGTGAAAGGCTTTGCCGGCGACGTGGCCCAGGCTGACGATATCACGCTGCTGGCGCTGGCCCACGTCAGGGATAAAGAGAAGGCGGCCACAATGCAAGAGAAAGCGCTCACGCCTCCATAATTCACAGAGGATCTGATGTCAGAGAAATATCTACCAACCACAACCGTCCTGTCCGTAATCATCATCGTCTTAATGGCGATCGCCTCCGGGGGCGGTCTGCTGCTCGACAATCTGTACCGGGATAACGTTCTGGTCACGTCTGGATGGTTCGGCAACGATCTGGTTACCCTCTTCGTGGCGACGCCGTTGTTGGCTGCGGCCGTTCTGCTGGGGCGGCGCGGTTCGTGGCGAGCGTATCTGATCTGGATGGGGATGCTGGATTACACGCTGTACAACTTCGGCTTCTACCTCTTCGGTTCGGCGTTGAACAGCTTCTTCCTGATCTACACGGCGCTGTTCACGCTGTCGGCCTTCGCCCTGCTCTTCGGGCTGGCCGCCTGCGACGTGCAAGCATTGGCCCGCCATGTCAAGGCATCGGCGCCCGCGCGCTGGATCGCCGGTTGGATGGCCGTCGTCGCCCTCTTCCTCGGCGCTTTCTGGGTCGCCCAGTCGCTGGGCTACGTCTTTACCGGAGAGGTGCCGGCGATTATGACCTCTGTCGAGTGGCCGACGAACGTCACGGCCGCGCTGGATCTGTCGCTGGTGGTGTCTATCAACGCCCTGGGCGCCCTCTGGCTATGGCGGGGCAACCCGTGGGGAATCGTCGCGGCGGGGATCGCCAACGTCAAGGGAGCCGTCTACATGCTGGCACTGGCGGCGACGACAGTTGCCGCCTTTGAGGCCGGCGCGGCCGATAGCATGGCGCTGGCCGGCTTGTGG
>JAWVYQ010000147.1:0-8713 GCA_033722615.1 Promineifilaceae bacterium (SeqCode) | reverse complement strand
TTCCTGCAGACGATTGGCCGCAATATCGAGAAGACAAACCAGCTCATTCAGGACCTGACGGAGATCTCGCGCATCGAGACCGGGAAGTTGAACGTGGAACCGGCGCCTATCTCCTTCGCCACCGTCGTCAGCGAGAGTGTAGAGGCGGTGCGCGGTATGTACGACGAGAAAGAGATAGCCTTGCACGTCGACCTTCCGGCCGACCTGACCCCGGTCATGGGCGACCACCACCGGTTGGTGCAGGTCTTGACTAACCTGCTGAGCAACGCCTGTAAATACTCGCCGGCCGGCGCCGACGTGTACGTGAGCGTGTGCGATGAGGTGGCGGACGAAGCCCGTCGGCCGCCACAGGCCGTCATTTACTGCGCCGTGCGCGACACAGGCTGCGGCATCTCAGAAGCCGATCAGGACCGGCTGTTCACCAAGTTTTTTCGCTCCGCCAACCCGGACGTGCAGGCAGCGCCGGGCACGGGCCTGGGCCTCTCGATCACGCGCGGCATCGTCGAATTGCACGGCGGCGAGATCTGGTTTGATAGCGCGCTGGGCGAGGGGACGACCTTCCACTTTACCGTTCCCCAGGCTGCTTATAGAGAAACCAATTAGACCTGGCACACCGAGGAGGCCGGATCCCCAGATCCGGGCCGGTCTGGACCGCGTCATTCGTGCCATCTTCAAAACTCTTCTCTATTAGATGCTTCTCCAGTACGCGACCGATGCTTCCCGGGCCTCGATCATCTGACGAAGAACGTCCCGTCCGACGCTACGAAGCACCTGCGTTAAGATTGAGGGAATTCTCACCAACGATCATTGACACGCGCAGGCGGCCGGGTATACTTAAAGATATGAAAAGCCCAACGGGTGCAAAAATATCAATCCTGTCCCGGACAACTGAATAGACCTGCGGCGCACGCAATTTGCGTGCGCTTTTTGTTTTTTGTCAGTCGATTTTCTGCAGAGAGGAGCGAAACAGATGGATTATGGAATGATTGGCAAGATCGAGAAGGCGAAGATTTACGCTGAGGAACGAGCCGACCGGATTCAGTTTGAGACGATGCGCGTGCGCATTGACGGTGATAACCACGATCACGTCGTCACTTACGATACCGGCAGCTGGAGTTGCGACTGTGACTTTTTCAGCACGCGCAACGTCTGCTCTCATACGATGGCCATGGAACGTGTCCTGCAAAACATGGTACAGAGGGGAGAAACCGTTTCCTGATCCAATCATCTCCACCAAAGAAAGAGGCTCGGCCGGTAAGGCCGGGCCTTTTTTGTTATAATCACACGTTGTGCCCGCTTATGCGCCGCCCGTACGCCTTTCGACGTGTCAATCATACCCCGATGAGGAGCGAGATGGAGCTTATTAAGAATCTATCGGAACATACCGGCGCCCGGCCGGAGAAGTTTTACAAGACGACCCTCTTCCATACCGACGCTTTGTTGTTGGGCCTCAATTGCCTGGAGCCGGGCCAGACGCAGCAACCGCACGAACACGACGACCAGGATAAATTCTACTACGTTGTGTCCGGGCGCGGCCGCTTTTGGCTGGGCGATGAGCAAAAGACGGCGACGGCCGGAGAAGTCGTCTGGGCGCCGGCCGGTTTGACGCACGGCGTGACCAACGAGGGCGAAGAACGGCTGACCCTGCTGGTGGGTATCGCGCCCGCGCCATGAAGGAGACGGCGGCTCGAGCCCGGCGAAGGGGAAGAGAGGAAGCGACGACCAGGCGCACGCTGACCGTTGGCGACGTCGCCTTCGACGCCCACCTTACCTTTCTCATCATCTTTGCGACCATCGTGCCCATGCTTGACTATTACGACTATTCGCTGACCGGCACGAAGGCCTACGATCGCTTCGTCTTTTACTTCATTTTGCCCCTGGTCATCATTCTCTTCCTCTTCCGCGATCGGCCGGCCGCCTACGGGTTCCGCCTCGGTCGCTGGCGCACCGGGCTCGCCTGGACGCTGGTTGGCTGCGCCGCCATGGGGCTGCTGTTGCTCTACGTGGCCCAGACGCCGGCCATGCAAGCCTTTTATGAAGAGCGCGCACCGGACACGCTCTGGCGCCTCTTTTTCCTGACCGGCGTCGACCTCATCGGTTGGGAGTTCATGTGGCGCGGCGTGCTCTTGTTCGCCTTCGCTCGCGCCTTTGGCCCCGGTCCCGCCATCTTTCTCCAGGCCGTTCCCTTCGCCTTCATGCACCTGGGAAAGCCAGAGCTGGAGGCCCTGAGCACCATTTTTGGCGGCGCCGCCTTCGGCTGGGTGGCTTGGCAGTCGCGCTCTTTCCTCTATCCCTTTCTCATACATTGGTTCATTGCCTCCTTCACCATGCTTGTGGCAACGGGCCGCATTGGATGACGCGTAAAGGATGATACGAATTTGACGGAAACGCTGACGCTACAACTGACAGATATGGCCCACGGGGGAGACGCCCTCGGCCGGGATGAGGACGGGCGCGTCATCTTCGTGCCCTACGCCATCCCCGGCGAGAAGGTGCGGGTGGAGGTCGTCGACGACCAGGAACGCTTCGCCCACGCGCGCCTGTTGGAGGTGCTGGAGCCCTCGCCCGAGCGGGCCGAACCGCGATGCCCCCACTTCGGCGTTTGCGGCGCCTGCCACTGGCAACACATGAGTTACGAGGCGCAGTTAAAGTACAAACAGGAAGTTGTGGGCGACCAGTTGCAGCGAATCGGCCGCCTCCAAAACGTCGAGGTGCAGCCGACGCTGGCCAATCCGGAGCCCTGGACCTATGGGGTGGACGTCAGCTTCAGGCCGACGCCTGACGGAGAGAATCTCGGTTTCTGGTCACCCGTGTTAGACCAGGTGATGGAGATCGAAGAGTGCCACATTATCCGGCCGCTGCTGCTGGAGCTGTTCCAGGATCTGGATATGGCGTTCCCCGGCCTGCAACGCCTCACCCTCCGTGTTGGCGACGACGAAGCGCTGCTGGTCGCCCTGGAAGTGGAAGATCTGGAGCCCCCGGAGCTGGTCACCGACTTTCCCGTTTCAGTGACCGTATTGCTGCCCGACGGCACGGCGGCCAACCTGGTAGGCGATAACCACATCGTGCAGGCCGTCAAAGGGCGAGACTTCCGCGTTACGGCCGGCAGCTTCTTTTACACCAGCCCGCCGGCGGCCGCCCTGTTAGTCGACACCGTGTTACGTTACGCAGCCCTCACCGGCGCGGAGACCGTGCTCGACGCCTACTGCGGAGTCGGTATGTTGACGGCGTTCCTGGCAGACGAAGCCGCTCAGGTGATCGGCGTCGAGGCGGCGCCCGATGCCGTGGCCGATGCGGCCCTGAACCTGGAGGGTGCCGAGAGCGCCGTCCTTTACGAGGGTAGCGTCGAGGCCGTGTTGCCGGAGATCGCCGTGCGGCCGGAGGTAATGGTGGTCGATCCGCCGCCCGATGGGCTGTCACGGGAGGTGGTGGAGATGCTGGAAGTCGCCGAACTGGAGCGCCTGATCTACGTCAGCTCCGATCCGGCCACCTTGGGACGGGACGCTCGCCAGTTGCACGACGGAGGGTACGAGCTGATCGAGGTCCAGCCCATCGACATGTTGCCCCAGACTTTTCGCGTGCTCACCGTTTCTCTCTGGGAATATCCTGAAGCGGGGCGCTAGCCGAAGCGCAAATAATAGGCGGCGATGCCGAAGGCAGTAGCCACGTTCAACGACGCTTTCACGCCCTGCATAGGAATATGCAGGACGCGGTCACAGAGGGTGAGGATGCCCGGATCGACGCCGGCCCGCTCGTGGCCGACGACGAGCACGATGGGCGCGCCGGCCGGGTCCGGCTGGATATCAAAGAGGGCGTCTGACTGACCGCTGCTTTCCAACGCCCACAACTGCCGACCGCCCGCTTTAAGCGCTTCGGCGGCGTCCACGCCGTTGCTGTTGTAGCGCCAGGGAACGGCCGTTTCGGCTCCCAGCGCCGTCTTGGCCAGCTTTGGGTGGTCCGGCGTGGCCGTGATGCCACAGAGGTGGAGAGGACGGATGCCGGCGCCGTCGGCCGTGCGAAAGATCGAGCCCACGTTAAGGATGCTGCGCACGTTGTCCAGCAAGGCCTCGACGGCCGGCCCCGCGCCGCTCCCGCTCGGCTCTGGCCTGTGCCCGCTGAAAGGCTCAGTTGCCGCATAAGTCGCCGCGCCGCAGCGAGGACATTCCTCACCCTTACGGCTGGCGGCCGGGACGGGAAAGCGGAAGCGGCAGGACGGCTGAACGCACTGCCGCATCAGGAAGCGGGGGGCGTTGGCCATCAGGAATCGCCCTCCAGGTCGACGACGTACGTTTCAAACCCCGTCATGCACCCTTCGGTAATGGCCACCCAGTCGCCGGCCGGCATGCAACCGGTTAACAAAAGGGCGACGAAAATCGAAGCCAATAGGGCGGCGGCTTTCATGGTCCTTTCCTCTTTATCGGTTGGGAGGTTGCTTCCTCCACCGTCGTTTCCAGAGGGCGACCGCGGCGCTCGGTCAGTAAACGCCTCAGGAGGATGATTGGTTCCCGCCGGCGCCGGGAAAGCCCCGGGCCTGCCACGCTTCAAAGATGAGGATGGAACCGGCGACGGCCGCATTAAAGGACTCCACCCGGCCGCGCATCGGCAGGCGCAGAAGAAAATCGCACGTCTCGCGCACCAGGCGGCGCATGCCGCGTCCCTCGTGCCCGACGACGATGCCCAGCGCCCGGTCGAGCCCCATCTCGCCCAGCGCGTATGCCTCCTCGCTCAGATCCATCCCCGCCAGCCAGACCTTGCGCTCTTTCAACTCTCGCATGGCGCGTACCAGATTGGTCACCTGGGCGATGAGCAGGTGCTCCGTGGCGCCCACCGAATAGGTAACGACGGTGGGCGTGATCTCCGGCGCGCGCCGATCCTGGATGAAGACGCCGTGGACGCCGCAAATTTCGGCCGTGCGCAGGAGCGCGCCGATATTCTGCGGGCCGTGTAAAAGGTCCAACAGGAGTAAGAGGGGCTTTTCATCGCGCTCGGCCGCCAGCTCCAGCATCTCGTAATGATCACTGTAGAGATAGGGACCGGCCTCGAGGACGGCCCCCTGGTGGCTGCCGTCTTGCGCCAGGTTGCTTAGCTTCTGGCGTGGGGCGCGAGACACGGCGACCTCGCGCGCCTCGGCCGCCTCCAGCAGGGGAAGTGCCTCCCGTTCCGCCATCCCTTCCTCCAGCCACAACCTGTGCAACTCGCGACGCCGGCCGCGCAGCGCTTCGAGGACGGCGTTACGGCGGTAGAGTACGTCCATGTGATTCCCTGAAGAGAGGTGGGTCTCTGTTAGCCCGTTATCTTCCAGATCGTGCCATCGGCCCGATCTTCCAGCGCGACGCCCAGTTCTTGCAGCTCGTCCCGGATACGGTCGCTGGTTTCCCAATCCTTGTTGGCGCGGGCCTCGGCGCGCAGGTCGACCAGGAGGCGGATCAACGCTTCTTCGCGCTCGGCGCTGGCGCTGCGTTCCTCTTCGTCAGGGACGATGCCCAGCACGTCTCCTCCCAGCTCGCGATAAAGGTCTTCGATCGCTTCCAGCGTTTCTTTAGTCTGGGGGCCGGCCTCGTTGAGCAGGCCGTTCACCTCGCGCGTCAGGCTTTGCAAGACGCCCATCGCCGCGGGCGCGTTGAAGTCGTCGTTCATCTTTTCGATGAATTGTGCCCTGTGGTCGTCGAGCATGGCGAGCACGCCCGCGCTGGCGTCGCCGGCGTCGGCCGCGCGCGCCTTCTCACGCACGAGGCGCACGGCGCCCCAAATTCGCTGCCACCCCTTGTCGGCCGCGTAAAGGGCTTCTTCGGTGAAATCGATGGGGCTGCGATAATGGCTGTTGAGAATGAAGGTGCGGATCGCTTCCGGCCGCCACCGTTCCAGCGCCTCGTTGATCCTCAGCGTGTTGCCCAGGCTCTTGCTCATCTTGATGCCGTCCAGCGTCAGGGAGCCCACCAGCATCCAGTAGCGGGCAAAAGGCTCGTCGTGGGCGGCTTCGCTTTGCGCGATCTCACACTCGTTATGGGGGAAGATATTGTCGATGCCGCCGCCGTGAATGTCGAAGGTCACGCCCAGGTACTTAGTGGCCATGGCCGAGCATTCGACGTGCCAGCCGGGAAATCCTTCGCTCCAGGGGCTGTTCCAGCGCATGATGTGCTCCGGCTCGGCCCGCTTCCAGAGGGCAAAGTCGGCCGGATGGCGTTTCTCCTCCATGACGGCCACGCGCGCCCCTTCCTCCTGCTCGTCCAGGACGCGGCCGCTCAGTTTTCCATACTCGGGAAACGAGGAGACGTCGAAGTAGACGGAGCCGTTCACCTCGTATGCGTGTCCCTTCTCCAGGAGCGTTTTTACCATTTCGATCTGCTCCGGTACGTGGCCGCTGGCCCGCGGGCTGATGTCCGGCCGCAGCACGTTCAGAGCGTCCATATTCTCGAAGTAAACGCGCGTATACTTCTCCACGATCTGCGCCGGGGTGCTCGAGGCCTGTCGCGCTTTCCTCAGGACGCGATCCTCGCCGCTGTCCAGCAGGTGGCCCACGTCGGTTAGATTTTGCACGTAGAGAACGTCGTAGCCCAGGTAGCGCAAATAGCGGACGACCACGTCAAAGCTGACGTACGTCTTGGCGTGCCCGATGTGCGGATAGTCGTACACCGTCGGCCCGCAGACGTACATGTTGACTTTCCCCTCTTCCAGGGGTTCAAATTCCTCTTTCTGTCGGGTCAATACGTTGTATATTTTCACGGTCATGCGACTTTCTTGCTCCAGTTGTATCGGTCCAGACCTTGCTGGTAATCAATTGTACTGTGAACGAGGGAAGTAGGAAAGGGGCCTTACGCTCGCAGGATGACGGCGATACGGTTCAGACAGCGCTGTTTGCCGAGGAGGGCCATAACTTGTGACAGGGGCGGCCCCTGCACCCGGCCGGTAAGGGCAGCGCGGATGGGGCCGTCCACCCTCTCAGCTTCAAAGTTCTCGTGCAAATTCTCTAAAATGGCGGTTGCCGTCGGTTCGTCGAGGAGGACGATGTGCGCCAGCTCCGCCACCAGACGTACCAGCGCCGCCCGGGCATCCTCGCCGCCCAGGGCCTCTTCGGCCGCTTCCGTAAAGGAGAAGGTCTCGCTCAGCGCCCACTCCGCCAGCGCCGGGGCGTCCGCCAGCCGCGTCATCTCCGGGCGGATGAGGCCGACCAGCCGCTCCAGCCAGGCGTCGTTAACGCCCATGAGGTCGTACGCCTCCTCCAGATAGGGGCGGGTCAGGGCCGTGAGATCGGCGTCGCTTTTCTGTTGCAGGTAGCGACGGTTGAGCTGACCCAGCCAGTCCCACTCAAAGACGGCCGGTCCGGGCGAAAGCGCCTCGATTTCCAGTTGTTTGCGCACCTTCCACTTGTCGAGCATCTCATCGTCGGGTGACCATCCCAAAAGTAACAGGTAGTTAAAGAGCGCTTCCGGCAGGTAGCCCTTCTCCCTGAAGTCGTCGGCTGCAATCTTTGCTGATATTGATTGCCCCTGCGCGTCCTCGATGGCCGGCAGGTGGATCCAGACCGGTTCCTGCCACTCCAGGACCCGGAAGAGGTGGGCTTGCAGAGGCGTCATAGCACCTTCGCTCTGCCGGCGCGCGACGTGGGTCACGCCCATATCGTGATCGTCCACAACTTCGCCCAGGAGTCGGGACGCCCGCCCATCGGCCTGGACAAGGACGAGATCAGAGAACGGGGAAACCTCGTAATCCAACGTGCCGCGCACCGCCTCTTCGACCTCTATCTCGTCGGCGTCCGGCCGGCGCAAATAGAGCGCTCGTTCGCCGTCGGCCTCCTGCTCGACGTAGGCGTCACCAGTTGCTGCCAGTTGCTCGGCGATCTGCCGGTAGCGCTCCTGTCGTTGTGATTGAAAGTACGGCGCGTGCGGACCGCCAACGTCGGGGCCTTCATCCCAGTCGAGGCCAAGCCAGCGGAGGGCCTGTGCGAAGTCTTCGGCCGCCTCCTCTTCATGCCCGGTTGCGTTGGCTGAATGGCCATCTTCAATGCGCAGAATGAAGTCGCCGCCCAGGGCGCGGGCCAGCCCCCAGTTGAAAATGGCCGTATGCAGATGGCCGAGATCGGGTGGCCGGCCGGGAGCCGGGGCGAAGCGAAAGCGGGGAACGTCGGTGTCCATAGGAAACTCCGTGGCGGTTGCCGTCAGATACGGGCGAAGATCATGCGGCCGGCCGTCGTCTGCAACACTTTCGTCACCGTCACTGTCAGCGTCTCGTCAATGTGTTCCACGCCGTCCTCGACGACGATCATCGTGCCGTCGTCAAGATAACCCACCCCTTGTCCGTACTCTTTCCCCTCCTGGATGATCTTGACAGAGAGTTCTTCGCCCGGGAGGAACGCCGCCTTAACGGCGTTGGCCAGGTCATTGACGTTAAGAACGGGCACGCCCTGAAGCTCCGCTACCCGGTTCAGGTTGTAATCGTTGGTCATAATGGGGCAGGTCAATTCGCGTGCCAGGGCTACCAGCTTGCTGTCGACGTCGCGCACTTCGCTCACATCCATGTCCGTGATCTTGATCGGAACGGGCACGTCCTGCTGCAAGATGCCCAGCACTTCCAACCCGCGCCGGCCGCGGTTGCGGCGCAGCGTGTCGGCGCTGTCGGCAATGTGCTGGAGTTCCGTAAGGACGAAGTTGGGGACAAGCAGGGTCGAGCGAACGAAGCCTGTCTTACTGATGTCCGCGATGCGCCCGTCGATGAT
>JAWVYQ010000146.1:0-8717 GCA_033722615.1 Promineifilaceae bacterium (SeqCode) | reverse complement strand
GATCGGCGCCCTTCTCATCGCCAGCGCCGCCTGCTTCTTATTGTACCGAGCCCTTTCGGCACGGGTCAATCTGGCCGGGGTGCTGGGCTCCGGCGAAGCGACGGCGGTGCAGCTTCCGGACGGTTTCCAGGCTAACGTTTTCGCGCGGGGGCTGAACGGTCCGCGCTTCATGGCCGTTGGCCCCGACGGCGTCATCTACGCGGCCGACCGGGGCAACGACCGCATTGTGGCGCTGCCGGACGCCGACGGCGACGGGACGGCCGACGAGGTGCGCGCCTTTGCCACGGATCTGACGCGGCCGCACAGCATCGTCTATCACCAGGGGGCGTGGTATGCGGGCGTGCCGAGCGGGGTCGTTCGCCTGGAAGACACGGACGGCGACGGCACGGCCGACGCGCGCGAGGTCATCATCGACGATTATCCCGCGAGCGGGGCCCACACCACGCGCACGGTGGCGTTCCTGCCAGACGGGCGGATGGTCGTCTCTATCGGTTCCAGTTGCAACGTGTGCGAGGAAGAGGATGAGCGGCGGGCGGCGATCGTGATCTATGACGGGCCGGACGGAAGCGGCGAACGGGTGTTTGCCCAGGGGTTGCGCAACGCGGTAGGGCTGGCCATCCGGCCGGAGACAGGGGAATTGTGGGCAACGAACAACGGCCGGGACTTCATGGGAGACAACGCGCCCCCGGAAACGGTGTACGTAGTGCGCGATGGCGCCGACTACGGCTGGCCGACTTGTCACAGTGGGGACATCGTCGATCCGGACATGGGCTCACCGGGGGCGTGCGAGGGGGTGGAAGAGCCGGTGGTCGAGATGCAGGCTCATTCGGCTCCACTGGGTCTGACCTTCTATACGGGCGAGACGTTTCCGGAGGCGTACCAGGGGGATCTGTTTATCGCGTTCCACGGATCGTGGAATCGCAGCGTGCCGACGGGCTACAAAGTGGTGCGGCTCCCCTTCGAGGATGGCCAACCGGCCGACGCCGTGGTGGACTTCGCCACAGGCTGGCTCGATCAGGAGACGGGGGATGCCAGCGGGCGGCCGGTAGACGTCCTGGTGGGCGGCGACGGCGCTCTCTATGTGAGCGACGACAAGGGGGGCTTCATTTACCGTATCACGTACGAAGGCGGCCGTTAGACGCGAGTCACGTACTCCTCTGTGCGCGTGTCCACGCGGATGGTGTCGCCCACCTCGACGAAAAGGGGAGTGCGCACCTTGAGGCCCGTCTCGGTCACCACTTCTTTGGTGGCTCCGGTCGCCGTGTCGCCGGCGACGGCCATTTCGGACTCGACCACTTCCAGATCCACATTGGGCGGCAAGTTATAGTCGATCACTTCGCCGTCGAACCCAAGGGAGAGCAACTCCAACTCCATGTTGTCTTTGAGAAATTTGGCGTCCTCGCCGAAGACGGAGTGGTTCACCCGCTTCTGCTCGTACGTTTCCTGGTCCATGAAGACGTAGAAAATGCCGTCGTCGTACAGGTATTGCATCGGCCGCTTTTCCAGGCGCACGTCCTCAACGCGATCGCCGGAGGTGAAGGTCAGTTGCAAGTTGGCGCCGGACCGTAGATCGCGCACGCCGACGCGAATGGTGGCCTTGCCCCGGCCGGGTTTGTGATGCTGGTATTCGGTGACTCTGTAGAGCGTGCCTTCGTGCTCGAAGGTCATTCCCCGGCGCAACTGATTGACGTCGATCATAATCTACTATACTCCTTCGGAAGTGGGACGATGATTCTCGCAGATGAACGAAAATTATGCCATCAGGGCGGTCTCAGTTTATCATAAAGCAGCCGGGCTGTCATCGCTTGCCGCCCCTTTCCAGAGCGTGTTACAATCCGGCGAACAAGTGCCAGCCTGCCCGATGATGCCAGCCAAGCGCGACGAAAAGTTAAAGGGAAAGTGCGAATGACGTTAGAGATTGAACGGGTGACCAGCGAACGGCAACTGCGCGAATTTGTTAAGACGCCGTGGACGGTCTACGAGAACGATCCGAACTGGGTTCCCTGGCTCTACTTCGAGCGCCTGGAGTTCTTCAACAAAAAGAAGAATCCGTTCTTCGAGCACGCGGAAGCCGATTACTTCATCGCCCGCCGCGACGGCCGGGCGATTGGCACGATTGCCGCCATTCTCAACCATCGCCATAACGAATTCCAACAGGAGAACGAGGCCCACTTCGGCGTCTTTGAAGTCGTCGACGACGGGGAGGCCGGCCTCGCGCTGTTGGAAACGGCTATCGATTGGGCGCGACGCCGCGGCGTCGAACGAATCGTGGGGCCGATGAACCTCTCGACCAACGACGAGTGTGGCATGCTGATCGAGGGATTCGACCAGCCGCCCGTCGTCCTGATGACGTACAACCCCCCTTACTATCTGGAGATGATGGAAGCGGCCGGGTTCGAGAAGTCGATGGATCTGCTGGCCTGGCTGGGCATTACGGACGAGATCGTGAACGACATGCCGGAGAAGGTAAAGCGGGTGGTCGGCAAGGTGAAAGAGCGCTATCAGTTAGAGGTGCGGCCGATCCGCATGGACGACTGGGACGCGGAGATCGACCGCATCAAGAAGATTTATAACAGCGCCTGGGAACGGAACTGGGGCTTTGTGCCGATGACGGACGCGGAGATCGAGCACATGGCCGACGGGTTGAAGTTGATCCTGGATCCGGCCCTGATCTTTATGGTCGAGCATAAGGGAGAAGCCGTCGGCTTTTCGCTGACGTTGCCGGACGTCAACCAGCCGCTGCGCCGTATTCGCCCCGGCCCGTCTGCGCTCAGCTCTTACCTGGCGGCCGCCCGCCTCTACTTCAGCCGGTACAAGACGGACCTGGCCCGCGTGATGGCGTTAGGCGTGATCGAGAAGTATCGAGGGCGGGGCGTGGACGCCCTGATGTATTACGAAACGGCAAAGGCGGCCCTGGAACGGGATTATCCGCGCCTGGAAGCTTCGTGGATTCTGGAAACGAACGATATGATGAACCGGCCGATCCGCCTTTTGGGCGGCGAGGTCTATAAGAAGTACCGGGTTTACGAGAAGGAGGTATAAAAGCATGCCCAAAGAGATCGTCTCCACAGAAAACGCTCCGGCGGCCGTCGGCCCCTACTCTCAGGCTGTGCGCACCGGCAACCTAGTCTATACGGCCGGCCAGGTCCCCCTGGATCCGGAGACGGGAAAAATGGTCGAGGGCGACATCCAGACGCAGGTGGAACAGGCGCTCCACAACTTACAGGCGGTATTGGAAGCGGCCGGGAGTAGCCTGGATCAGGTCATCAAGACGACGGTCTTCCTGCAAAACATGGACGATTTTGCCGCGATGAATGAAGTGTACGCCGGCTTCTTCAGCGGCGAACCGCCGGCGCGTTCGGCCGTGGAGGTCGCCCGCCTCCCGCTGGGAGCGCTGGTAGAGATTGAGGCCGTGGCGCTGAGCGAATAATGTCCGACCAGACGATCCTGGTCGTCGACGACGAGGCGAATATCCGCGAACTGGCCCGACTGTACCTGGAGAAGGAGGGGTATACCGTCGTCACGGCAACGGATGGCGAGCAGGCGCTGGCCCAGGCGCGGCAGGATCCGCCGGCGCTGATGGTGTTGGACCTCATGCTCCCGAAAATGGACGGGAGGGACGTCTGCCGCCAGATCCGGGCCGACAGCGATCTGCCGATCATCATGCTCACGGCCCGCGACGAGGACGTGGATAAGATTGTGGGGCTGGAACTGGGCGCCGACGATTACGTGACCAAACCGTTCAACCCGCGAGAGCTTGTGGCGCGGGTACGGGCCGTCCTCCGCCGGGCGGCCGGCCGGCCCGACGAGCAACGGGAAGAGGTGCGCGAGCTGGATAACGTGCGCCTGGACCCGGCCGCCCGGGAAGTGACCGTCGACGGCCAACGGGTCGAGTTACGGGCCAAGGCGTTCGACCTGCTGATGGCGCTGATAGACCATCCGAACATGGTGCTCTCGCGGGAACAGCTGCTAGACAAGGTGTGGGGATACGATTATTACGGCCGGACGCGTACGGTCGACGTGCATATCGCCCACCTGCGGGACAAGCTGGACGAGAGTGACGTGACCATCGAGACGGTCTGGGGGAAGGGTTACAAAGTGGTCGCCCCCTGACTACGGCCAACCTACGGATTTTACAAATTCGTTACAGTTTGCTAACTGCTGCCTGACATAGGGACGTTATTATAACCGGGCATGTTCGGAACGCTGCGCAGCCGTCTGCTCCTATCTTACCTGACCATCATCGCCGCGGTGCTTCTGCTGGTGGCGCTGGCGCTGCTGGTCATTTCGGCCGCACCGGCCACGGCGCGCCTGCGCATTCTGCCCACTCTCCAGCAACTGCGCACCGTGGCGATCAGCACGGAGCGGGAGATGGCGGTCTTGAGCCAACAGGGGGTCGACCGGGACACTCTCCGAGAACGGCTGGAGCAAACGGCCGCCGCGCACGACGTGCGCATTTTGCTGGTGAGGCCGGCCGGCGGCCGTATCCTCTTCGACACTCAGAGGGAAGGGAGCTGGGAGGGGCTCACTCTGGGCGAAGGCAACGTGCGGCGGTTGCCAGGCCTTTTCCCAGAACTGAGCCCGGCCCGGCCCGTAGGCCGCTTCCGGGCACCAGACGGTTCCTCGTGGCTCATCTTTACGGACCGCGTGGGAGACCAACGTCTATGGGCCGTTTTCGCGACGCCGGAGATGGGGGCGCTGGCCTTTTTCCGCGACAATTTTCTGCCGCCGCTGTGGCGGGCGGGCGCGGTCGCCCTTCTCCTGTCGCTGCTCCTGGCGTTTGTCATCAGCCGCTCGGTTGCCCAGCCGCTGCAACAGATGGCAGGCGCGGCCGAAGCGGTCGCCGAGGGAGATTACGACCAGCGACTCTCTTTGCGCGGCCCGGAAGAAGTGCAACGCGTGGCGGAGAGTTTTAATCACATGGCGCGGCGGGTACAGGCGACGCAACAGGCGCAGCGTGACTTTCTACTGAACGTTTCTCACGATTTGAAGACGCCGCTGACGTCGATCCAGGGGTGGAGCCAGGCGTTGCAGGATGGGACGGCCACCGAGCCGGAGCAGCTTGCGACGGCGGCCGAGATCATCCACGAAGAGGGCGAACGGATGACGCGCATGGTGAGCGAGTTGCTGCAACTGGTCCGGATCGATTCCGGCGAAATGCAGCTTCGGCCGGCGTGGGTGGATCTGGCGCAATTGCTGGAGGACGTGCTACGCAACCTGTCGTGGCAGGCGGAGCAAAAAGGTGTGGAAGTGGCCCTGGACACGCGACAGGTCCCGCCGGTGTGGGGAGACCCGGACCGGCTGACACAGATTTTTACGAATCTGATAGATAACGGCTTCGCTCACACGCCGGCCGGCGGGCGGCTAGCCGTGCGCCTGCTGGCCCCGGATGCGGAGACGGCGGCCGTCATGGTGGAAGACAACGGACCGGGTATCTCACCGGAAGAGGTGGACCGGATTTTTGAACGCTTCTATCAGGTGGAGAAGTCACGGGCGCGGGCATATGAGGAGGGCGGCGTAGGGCTGGGGCTGGCTATCGCCAAGGAACTGGTAGAAGCGCACGGGGGAGAAATCGAGGTGCGCAGCGAGGTGGGGAAAGGGAGCGTCTTTATCGTGCGCCTTCCCGTACGGCCGGGCGAGTGAGGGAGGAGGCGGGAGTCGGGATGTAACCTGCACTCATCTGAGCGCTCAACGGCCGGCAACGGGATTGTCTGCCTGGACGGCGCGCACGCGCTCGACAAAATCGCTCAAGATCATGGCCGTGGCGCCCCACACTTTATGTTCCCCGATCTGGAAGAAAGGCACTTGCAGGGGGTTATCGCGCCACTCCCACATTTCTTCGCGGCGCGTCTGCTCGTCAAAGAATGCGGCCAGCGGCGTCTCGATGATCTCGGCAACTTCGGCCGGTTGTGGCCGGAACGCGGGCACGCCGTCGTGCCAACCGACGAAAGGGTGAACCTCAAAATCGGAGGGGAAGATGTAAAGGGAGGTCAGCTGGCCGAGGATGGTGATGGCCGCGGGAGGAACGCCCACCTCTTCTCGCGTCTCGCGCAGCGCCGTTTCCCTGAGCGTTTCCTGTGGTTCCTGGCGGCCGCCGGGGAGGGAGATCTGGCCGGCGTGGGCCTGTAGATCGTCGCGGCGGCGCGTCAGCACCAGGTGCATTTGCTGCTCCTTTTCGTAGAGCAGCATCAGGACAGCGCCCAGGCGTGGATCTCCCGGCCGGGAAGGGGGGCGACGGTTCTCACGGGGAACCGGCTGCATCTGGCTTTGGGCGGCCGGGCCATCAAACTCTGTCAAATTAACGGCCCGCCGAATGGTGGCGAGTGACAGGGACACTGACGTTTACACCATAGGTGGCAGAATCAGTTCGAGCCGCAGCGGAGCGGCTGAAAACGATATCCGACCCCACGCTCCGAAACGACGTATGGGTGTTCCCCTCGTCCAACCTGCAACTTGCTGCGCAGGCGATGAATGTAGACGTGCAACCGATCCTCATAGGCGTGTTCCATAGGCCACATGCGCCGTAGCAGAAAATCGCTGGTAACGGTCTTGCCCGGCGTGCGCATCAGGATATAGAGCAAGCGGGCTTCGGTCGGCGTCAGCGACGCCGTGCGGTCCTCAACCATCACCTCCCGAGACGGGAAGTCGATGCGCAGGCAGTCATCGACGACGATGGGTACGCTCATACGATACGGGAATCTGCCCACGCGCGCCAATACACGGCGCACGCGCGCCACCAATTCGTCGGGATTAAAGGGCTTGAGCACGTAATCTTCAGCATACTGTTGCAGCGCCTGGACGACGGTCTCTGACTCGTCGACGCCCGTTAACATCACGACGGGCACGTCACTGAATTGATAAAGGTAGTCACAAAATTCAAAGCCGTCCATGCCCGGCGGCATCTTCAAGTCAACGACGGCGAGATGAGGCAACCCCTTCTCGGCCACCTCGTCTACTGCCTCTTCGCCCGATGAAGCCGTCACGGGAACGAATCCCGCTTCTTCCAAAGTATGCCGAACAATCTGCAACGCCTCCATACTGTCATCAACGGCCAGCACGGCCGGCGGCGTGTCTGTATCTTCAGCCATCGGACTCCCAGAAAAGAATAATCAGAGAAATCGATCAAGGTATTAACAGTGCCCTATTTTAACATATGAAGTAGACTACGCGCGATATGACTATGGTATACCTCGCCATCGGCTGGTTCCTGGGAATCCTGTTTGCGGCCCACGCCGGGCTCCCCGACGCCGTCTGGCTTGCGGGGGCGGTAGTGGGAGCCGGGGCGGCCGTCGTCCTGACCGGGCGCGGACGGTCGGCGCTGGTGGTGGCGTGTGTGGCTGCTTTTTTTGCCGGCGGCCTGCGCCACTCGCTGGCACAGGCGCGGGTCGATCAGGGAGATGTGGCCACGTTTAACGGCCGGGACGTTTTCGTAGAGGGCGTCGTCATTGCGGAACCGGAGCCACACGATACTTACGTGGCCCTGACGTTGGAAGTGAAAGCGATTGAGCCAGAGGGGGAGGAGCGGCGGGCGGCCGGGGGACGTCTACGCGTTCTGGCACCGCGCTTCACGGCGGCGGGCTATGGCGACCGGGTGCTGATCAAAGGAGAGCTGGAAACGCCATCTGAAGCGCATGGGCAACGCGCATATCTGGCGCAACAGGGCGTCTACAGCGTTATGGCGTGGCCAGAGGTAACGCGCCTGGGCCGGGGAGAGGGCAACGTCCTTTACGAGGCCATTTTTACTGTCAAGGCGCGCGCGCAGGCGACTATCGAACGGCTCATTTCGGGCCAGGAGGCCGCCCTGCTCAGCGGCATCCTGCTGGGCAATGACGGCGGTCTCTCTGAAGGAGTGGAGGAGGACTTCCAGACGACGGGTATGACGCACATCATCGCCATCTCCGGCTTTAACGTGGCCATCCTGGTGGGCGTCCTGCTGATGGCGACGCGGCCGTTCCTGGGGCCGGCCCGCGCGGCGGGGGCAGCGATGACGGGCGTCGCCCTTTATACGCTGCTGGTCGGCGCCGACGCCTCGGTGGTACGGGCGGCGATCATGGCCGGCGCCTATCTGCTCTCGAGCCGCCTCCTCGGCCGGCCGACGTTCCCTTATGCCTCTCTCTGTCTGGCAGGTGTGGCGATGACGCTGGTCTCTCCCCTCCTCTTGTGGAGCGTCGGCTTCCAGCTCAGTTTCGCCGCCACGCTGGGCCTGATGCTGTACACGGATCGCTTCGCGGGATGGACGCGGCAAAGGCTGGAGGGTTTCCTGACGAAGAAGACGGCGCGACGGGCCGTACGGGCGCTGTCGGAGTCGACGTTGGCCACGCTGGCGGCGCAGATCACGACGTTGCCCCTCATCCTCTACCACTTCGAGACGCTGTCGCTGGCCAGCCTGCCGGCCAACCTGCTCATTCTGCCGGCGCAACCGGGAGTGATGACGTGGGGCGGCCTGGCGACGCTGGCGGGGATCATCTCGCCGGCCGTGGGGCAACTTTTCGCCTGGGTCGCCTGGCTGTTCCTGAAGTATACGACGGCGATGGTTAAGATAATGGCCGAGATGCCGGCCGCTACTGTTTCTTTGGAGATCGGGATGGCCGGCCTCGTCTCCCTGTACGTCCTGATTGGCGGCGTGACGTGGGCGGCGGCACAGAAGAGAGGGCGCCGTTCCCGCGCCCTGGCCGTTCTCGCGCAGCGGGCGCCGCAAGGGGCGATGGCCCTGGCTG
>JAWVYQ010000145.1:0-8882 GCA_033722615.1 Promineifilaceae bacterium (SeqCode) | reverse complement strand
CTCGAGGACGGACGGTGTAAGACCGAGGTCGGCAGACCAGCTAGCGCCCTTAAGCCCGTGATCGTGACCGACGACGCTTGCCACGACCCAATCGGCCGTCTGTGGGTCACGGAGAATAACGCCGGCGCTTTCAAGCTGCAGCAATTCATACAGGCTGTGCAGCATGGCGTCGAACATCTCGTCCCGCTCGCGGGCGACGCGCAGAGCGGATGACACTTTCTCCAGGGCTTCCAGTTCCTGGGCCCGGCGGCGGGCCTGACCGTAGAGCTGGGCGTTTTGGAGGGCGACGGCTACCTGGGCCGCCATGGACTCTAAGAGGCGAACGTCCTCGTCGCCGAAAGCGTGCGCCTGGAGAGATTGGACAGACATGGCGCCCAGCGTCTGCTCGCGGCCGAGGAGGGGAACGCCGAGCCAGGAGACGGCAGGGCGAGAAGTGTGTTGCGGCGTTTCGGGTAGCGGGTCGGCGTTCATATCTCGTATCAACAGAGAACGCTTCTGGCGGATAACCCAGCCGGATAGGCCGGCCTCAGACAACGGAAGTCGCCTGCCTATCATGCCGGCTACCGGTTCACCATGCTCGCGAGCCAGAGCGACCTCTACCTCGCCGGCCGGCCTATCGTAGAGGACGACGCCGATGGCATCGGGGGCAAGCATTTCCTGCAATTGCGCAGCGAGGCGATTGAGTAAGGTTTCTTTGTCGAGGGCGCCGGTGATGTTCAGCGCCGTGTCGTAGAGGCCGGCAAGTTGTGTGGCTTGCTGTTGTGCTTCCTGCAGCAACTGAGCGTTCTGGATGGCTATTGCCAAAGAGCCAGCGACCTCGTATGCGATCTGTACGTGGTTATGATCAAAGGCAGCAGGAGAGTCGGCCGCCATGTTCAAGGAGCCGAGGAGTTTCTGACTGGTGAGAAGGGGGACATTGAGCAGGGTTCGGAGGCCAGCTTGCATTAATTGCTCCGCGATACGCGCGTGCGCCGCCCTTTCCCGGAGGTCGTGGACGATCGAGTGACGTCCCCGCTGCAGATCGTCGAGAGCGCCGAAATCGGGCCGGGCCCAGGCGGTGGTAACATCGACGTCGGGGACGTGGCGGCCGTCAATGGCCAGCAGCCGGACTTCGTCGTCTTCCAGATCGAAGAGTGTGACGCTGGCACGGTCGTAGGGTATGAGACCGCTCATGCGGCTGAGGGCAGCCTTGGCCGTTTCCTCCGGCGAACGAGCGGAGAGAATGGCCTGCTCGACTTCGCGCAAGACGGTGAGACGCTCATTGCTCCGGCGTAGGGCTTCCTCGGCTCGCTGGCGGCCGGTCACGTCACGCGAGTTGATGACGATGCCGCCGACGGCGGGCTCATCGATCAGATCGTTGGCGACGGCCTCCAGGTGGAGCCAGGAGCCGTCCTTGTGGCGGAAGCGGAACTGGACGGCGCCAGCGTAATCGGGCACGCTTTCGTCCAGAGAGAGGAAGCTGCGTACGCGGAAAGCGTCGTCAGGATGGACGAAATCAAGGATGGGTTTGCCAACCATTTCTTCGGGCGTGTAACCGAGCACTTTTTCGACGGAGGGTGTCTCGTCCCGAATGACGCCGTCGCGGCCGACGACGGTGACAATGTCGGTCGTATTTTCAATGAGCGCGCGGTAGTAAGCTTCCCGTTGCCGTAGGCGCTGGCGACTTTCGGCCAATTGCTCTTCCGCTTCCTGCTGGCGGGCGCGGACGCGCAAGGTGTCGATGCCGTAGGCCACGTCTTCGGCCAACTCGTGTAATAGCTTTCTCTCTTCCACGTCGAAGGCCTCTGGCCGGGACGCGCAGATGGTCAGGGCGCCAATGGTTTCGCCGTTCACGTTGAGGGGAAGCGCGAGGATGGAACCGACGTCGCGATGGGGGGGGTCCGGCCGGCCGGAGGAGGGGGGATCGCCGACTGCGTCGAGGAGCAGAGCAGGCTGCCCGGTACGCAGGGCGGTAAGCGTGGGATCCTGGTTTTCTTCGGTACCGGCCCGGCCAACGGTCTGTTCGAGGAGGGAGGAGAGATCCCCTCCGGCGCGAGCCACGGGCTCTATGGGCCGGGACTCGTCGTCTTGAGGATAAGCGATCCAGGCGCAAACGTAGCCTCCCCGCTCGACGACGATGTCACAGACGTCCTGGAGGAGTTCTTCTTCGCCGGCGGCGCGGACGAGGGCGCGATTACTCTCGCTGATAACGTCTCGCGCGCGGTTGACCTTGCGCAATGCTTCCTCGGCCCAGGCGCGTTCGCGGAGGTCGCGATGTCGCTCCAGCGAGTAGCGGATTGAACGGATAAGCGCCTCGGCGCCGATCTGTTCGATGAAGAGGTAATCCTGCGCTCCGGCCGCCAGCGCCTTCAGCGCCAACGCCTCGTCGTCCGGGCCGGCGAGGACGATGACGGGGGTGTCCAACGTATATTGTTGGAGGCGCTCCAGCGAGTCCAACCCCCGACTATCGGGAAGGGACAGACCGAGCAAAACGACGTCCAGGCTCTCTTCGTCCAGACGGGCCATACCGGCCCCCAACCGATCATCATGTTTGAGGTCAAAGGACGTTCCGTCGCTTCCATGCAAGTAGTCTCTGATACGGCGAACGTATGCGGAGTTGTTCTCAACGAGTAGAATCCGCATCTCTTTTTCGTCCATCTGACGTATCCCTTATAGCAAATGTGCGCCGAAACCGTGCATTATAAGGCGCCAACGCCGCTCCCCCTAACCGCTTCGGATAATTCACCATCTGCCTAATCCGCTTACCTTTTCGTAGGTTCTGTAGGAATTATTACTCACCGAAGACGACTTTGACCATGATATTTTTGGGCTATGCCGGGGGTGGTCGCTTGCAGGGGGTTTTCGGTCGGAAAAGGACGGTGGCGGCGTGCCGTGACAGCCAGGCACGGTAAGGCTAATGCCGGGCAAAAAGTGAGCCTCGATGACGGAAGGGAAGCGGTAACCGGCTTTGCACCAGGGTGGCCTGAGAACGGTTCAGATTCAGGAGATCTCTACCAGTCCGTGCTTGATGGCCAACGTGGTGGCGGCTGTCCGGGTGGACACATCGAGTTTGCTATAAATGCTGCGTAGATGATTTTTGACTGTGTTGGGGCTGACACCAAGCCGGGCGGCTATCTCGCTGTTGCTGAGCCCCTGAACCAGAAGCTCCAACACTTCGAGTTCGCGCTCCGTCAGATCGCGGCCGGGAGCCGGAGGGGAGGTGATGGCCTCGAGGACAATGCTGCTGGCATCGGCCGCCACCGTCAGCTCACCACGGTGGGCTGAACGAATCGCCTCGGCCAGCTCCTCGGCGGAAACTGTCTTGAGCAAATAACCAATGGCGCCAGCTTCGAGCACGCCCCGCACCATCTCTGTCTCCTTGAAGCTGGTCACGGCCAACACCTGGGAATCGGGGAAGCGCTGGCGGATGGTCCTGGTTGCTTCCACGCCGCTCAAGTCGGGCATGACGAGATCCATGAGAATGACGTCGGGCTCCAGTTGTTCGCAGAGACGGATGGCCTCCTTGCCACTGCTCGCCTCGCCCACCAACTTAAAGTCGGGAAAGGTTTCGAGGAGCGTGATCAAGCCTTCACGCACGACGAGGTGGTCATCGACGACCATTACCCGTATTTTCTCTATCTCGTTCACAATCTTTTCAGATCCTCTGGCGGTGATGGCATCGCCTTCAATTTACGGGGCGCCGGCGCATTTTTCCCAACGCCCTCTCATTTTACCGGCGTTGTCGGGCGCTGGCGAATAAGTGCTTCCGACGCCCAATCGCCGGGTTGGAGCGCCGAGGACGTTCGCCAGCAGGAGCGAATTTTGCTACACTAAAGTCCCAGTAAGACCCTGAAGTAAACGAGTTGAGAGAGAGTGAGCCTGGATGGTTCTTTCAGTTCAGGACGAGCCTCCGGGTCGCACAGTGAGCGGTCCCAGCGCACGAGAGGCAACGCGCAAACTTCCCGGAGGTTGACGGATTAGGTGAAAACGCGACGAAAGGAGAGGTGAATGGACAAGGAAACGCTACTTGACTGGTACCGGCAAATGGTGCTCATCCGCCGCTTTGAGCAACGCTCGGCCGAGCTGTACCAGCAGGGAAAGATAGGCGGCTTTTTACACCTTTACATTGGACAAGAAGCTGTCGCCGTGGGGGCGATTGCGGCGCGCCAGGACGGGGACCACGTCATCACGGCCTATCGCGACCACGGCCACGCTCTGGCTGTGGGCGCCGACCCACAAGCTATCATGGCCGAACTCCTGGGAAAAACGACAGGTACCAGCAAAGGGAAGGGGGGCTCGATGCACCTGGCAGACGTCAGCCTGAATTATTGGGGCGGATACGCCGTCGTCGGCGGTCATTTGCCGCTGGCAGCAGGCCTGGCGCTGGCGGAACAGTACCGGGAAAGTGACAACGCCGTTCTTTGCTTTTTGGGAGACGGCGCGACGAATATTGGCTACTTTCACGAGTCACTGAATTTGTCCGGGGTCTGGGATCTGCCGGTGGTATGGATCGTCGAGAATAACCAGTACGGTATGGGCACGGCTGTCGACCGGGCTTCGGCCGTTCCGGATCTGACCGATAAAGCAACGGCGTACGGGATGGAAGGCAAGAGCATAGACGGCATGAATATTCTGGAGGTGCACGAGGCCACTACCAAGGCGCTACAAGCGATTCGGGATGGTGAAGGACCGCAATTTCTAGAGATGGTTACGTATCGTTATGAAGGGCACAGCATGGGCGATCCGCTACGATACCGCACGAAGGATGAGGTGGAGAAGTGGCGGGAGGATGATCCGATCGGGATCCTGGAGCGCCATTTGCTGAAGGAAGAGATGGCGGACAAGGATTCGCTGGAAGCTATCGACGACGAGGTGGAAGAAGTCGTCGAAGAGGCAGTGGCCTTTGCCGAAGAATCGCCCTTACCGGAACCGGAAGCGCTTTACGAAGACGTTTACGTGGAGGCAGGATAAGATGGCCCGAATTACGATGCGACAGGCAATTACGGACGCGCTGCGGGAGGAGATGAAGCGCGACGAATCGGTGTTCATTATGGGGGAAGAGGTCGGCGTGTGGGGCGGGACGTATGCTGTCACACGCGGCTTTTACGACGAGTTTGGCGAGAAGCGGGTGCGCGATACGCCGATCTCGGAAATGGTGATCGGCGGCGCGGCAACGGGGGCGGCGATGAACGGGCTGCGGCCGGTGGCAGAATTCATGACGATCAACTTCGCCATGCTGGCCCTGGACGCCATCGTCAACCATGCGGCCAAGATTCATTATATGTTCGGCGGGCAGATGACGGTGCCCGTCGTCTTCCGCGCGCCCGGCGGGGGCGGCCGCCAGCTGGGGGCCACCCACAGCCACACGCCGGACGTTATCTTCGCCCACTTCCCCGGTTTGAAGGTCGTCTCGCCGGGCACGCCGTACGACGCCAAGGGGCTGCTCAAGTCGGCCATCCGCAGCGACGACCCGGTGCTGTTTATCGAACATGCGACGCTTTACCAGTTGCGCGGCGAGGTGCCGGAGGAGGAGGATTACACGGTTCCCATCGGCGTGTCTGACGTGAAGCGGGAAGGGGCTGACGTGACGCTCATCGCCTACGCGCAGGGGTTGCAGGTGGCGCTGGAAGCGGCCGAGCAGCTGGCGCAGGAAGGCGTCGAGGCGGAGGTGGTGGATCTGCGCACGTTGCGGCCGCTGGACATGGGAGCGGCCGTCGAATCGTTCAAGAAGACGTTTAAAGCCGTGGTCGTGGAGGAAGGGCACCGGGGCTTCGGCATTGGCGCGGAAGTGGTCTCCCGCTTGCAGGAAGAGGCGTTTGACTACATCGACGCACCGATCAAGCGCGTGGCTCAGGAAGAGGTACCCCTCCCCTACTCTCGCGAGCTGGAACAGTCGGCGCTCATTAATCCGGACAAGGTAATTGCGGCGGTGAAGGAGATTCTATAATGGCTGAATTTATCGTGATGCCTAAGCTCGGCTTCGACATGCGCGAGGCCGAACTGGTTAGCTGGCTAAAGGAAGAGGGCGACAACGTCGAGAAAGGGGAGATCGTCGCCGAAATTGAGTCGGATAAGGCCACGCTGGAGCTGGAAGCCCAGGCCGGCGGCATGCTCCTGAAGAAGCTGGAGCAGGAGGGCGCTATTGTGCCCGTGGGAGCCAACATCGCCATCGTCGGCGAGGAAGGGGAGGATATCTCCGGCATGGAGGATGGCGCTGCAGCGGCCGAAGAAGAGGGTGCAGGTGCTCCGGAAGCAGAAGAGAAAGCGGAAGAGGCCGAACCGGAGGCGGCGCCGGAAGAGGCCGCTGCTGAAGCAGCGGTAGGCGAAGAGTTCCCCGGCGGCGTGAAGGCCACGCCGGTGGCGCGACGGATGGCCAGCGAACATGACGTCGACCTGAAGGCAATCAGCGGCAGCGGGCCGGGCGGGCGCGTGCGCAAGGCAGACGTGGAAGCGTATATGGAACGAGAGCCGGAAGTGGAAGAAGCTGTGGAACGCGCGCCGGCCGTGGAGTTCGAGCCGACGGCCGTACCGACGGGACCGGATACGACGGAGATTCCGACCAGCCGCATGAGACAGGCTATCGGCCGGCGGATGGTGGAAAGCAAGACGACGGTGCCCCACTTCTACGTGACGTCGGAGGTGGCGATGGACAAGGCGCTGGCGCTGCGCAAAGAGATCAACGCGATGCTGCCGGAAGAAGAGAAGGTGACGGTCAACGATTTGATCGTGAAGGCGGCAGCACTGGCGCTGCGCGAAGTCCCCAACATCAACAGTTCCTTTGCCGGGGATAAGCTGGTTCGCCACGAGCGGATCAACGTGGGAACGGCCGTGGCGGTGGAGGGCGGACTGTTGACCGTGGTACAAAAGGATACGGATAGTTCGACGCTTTCCAAGATCGCGGCCGACAATAAAGAGATGATCGAGCGGGCGCGTTCCGGTAAAATCCGTCCGGATGACGTACAGGGCGCTACATTTACCGTCAGCAACCTGGGCGCGTTCGACGTGGAGAACTTTATCGCGATCATCAATCCGCCGGAAGCGGCGATTCTGGCGGTGAGCACGGCCCGGCAGGTGCCGGTAGTGGAAGATGGCGAGATAACGGTTGGCTCGCGGATGAAAGCGACGATTTCGGCCGATCACCGGGTGACGGACGGCGCGGAAGCGGCGCGGTACATGCAAACGTTCAAGTCTATCCTGGAAGAGCCGATGCGCCTGCTGGTATAGGCGAGGAAAAAAAGGTCATGGCAACCATACTGGTCATCGACGACGACGAACTGGTTTCGCAGACATTGCAGCGCGCCCTGAAAATGTATGGCTATCACGTGATGGTGGCCAGCAGCGGCACGGAGGGGTTGCAACTGGCACGTCGCCACCGGCCGGACCTCTTTATTCTGGACATTATTATGCCCGGCGCAGACGGTTATCAGGTCTGTCGCCAGATCCGGGGCGACCCGATCCTGAAAGATCTGCCGGTGATTTTCCTGACGGCCAAAGAAAAGGACGAGGACAAGATAGAGGGTTTCCGGGCCGGCGCAGACGATTATCTCTCGAAGCCGTTCAACATGGAAGAGCTGCAACTGCGCGTGCGGGCCATCCTGCGGCGCACGGTCCGGGAAGAGAAGGTCGAAGAGGAGAGAGAGCCGGTGTTGGAGATGGGCGACGTCTCCCTGGATTGCCGCACCTTCGAGGTGGAAACGCCGGCGCGGAAGACGCTGTTGACCAACGTCCAGTTCGACTTGTTGTACCATCTGATGACCCATCCGGATCAGGTATTCACGAGCCAGCAACTGCTGCAAGATGTGTGGGATTATCCGCCCGATACGGGCAGCCCGGAGCTGGTGCGTGCACACATTAAGAATTTGCGCGACAAGATTGAACCGGAGTCGAGCGCCCCGACTTACATCCGCACGATTCAGGGGCATGGCTATACATTCTCGGCCAACGCGGCCGGGGTAAAGGAGTAATCGGTGTTGCCGATTGCCGATTGCGTAGGCGGAGGTGTATCGCCTACGGAATGTGGAGTACGCAGCACGCGGACGTATGATGGCTACCGCGCACATCCTGGTCGTAGACGACGAGCCGGAAATCGCCAACTCTCTGGCGGATTATCTGGCGAAAAAGGGAGGACACACCGTCACCAAGGCGTACGGCGGCGGCGAGGCGCTGTCCTTGCTGCAGGACGCGGCCGGCTCGCCGGCGGGAACGGTAGACTTGGTGGTCCTCGACCGGCGCATGCCGGGCACTTCCGGATTGGAGGTGCTGGAGAGGATGCGCGAGGATCCCTCTCTGGAATACACGCGCGTCGTCATGCTGACCGGCGCTTCGGGCAGCCAGGAGAAGGTCGAGGCGCTTTCTAGCGGCGCGGACGATTACATCACGAAGCCTTATTATCCGGAAGAACTGCTGGCGCGCGTGGAGTCGATTCTGCGCACGCAGCGGCTAGAAAAACAGTTACAGCAACAGAGCCAGCAGCTGGCGGCGCTGAACCAGGTAAGCAACGCGATCACGACGACGCTGGACATCGGCGATATTCCGGAGGCGGCCGCCGGGGGGACGCGCGAAGTGCTGGGCACGGGAGTGGCCTCTCTTTATTTGTGGGATCAGGCGGCCGGCGTCTTGCGCTGCCGAGCGGTAGCGGACGAGGGCGGCGGGCTGACCGCAGGGGATTACGAGCTGACGCCGGCCGGGGCCGGCGCGGTGGGGACGGCCCATGCGGAGCAGCGTACGCTCTGCATCAACGACCCGGAAGGAGACGGCACGTTCCAGGCGGAATTTGACGCCCCGGCGGAGCTGACGGTGGACAATTTGCTGGCGACGCCGCTGGTGGTGCGCGGCCGTTCTATCGGCGTGCTCAGTACGGCCAACAAAGAGGGCCCTTTCACCGGCGTGGACGTCGATCTCTT
>JAWVYQ010000144.1:0-8928 GCA_033722615.1 Promineifilaceae bacterium (SeqCode) | reverse complement strand
CCTACCTGCTGCCGCGTGTGGTGGGTATGGGCCGGGCGACGGAGATCCTCTTCTTTGGAGAGAAGATCACGGCCACGGAGGCCGAGCGGATGGGCCTGGTGAACCGGGTGGTGTCCCACGACGAGCTGCTGCCGGCGGCCCGGGAGTGGGCGGCGCGGCTGGCCAGCGGACCGACGCTGGCCATCGGCATGACCAAGCGAATGTTGACCAACGAGTGGCACATGGACCTGGCCTCGGCGCTGGAGTCGGAGGCCCAGGCGCAGGCATTAATGTTGATGGGAGAAGATCACCGCATCTTCTACGAAGCGTTTAGAGAGAAGGTCGAGCCAGAGTTTATCGGCCGTTAGACGAGGAACCATGCCCAAAGAGATCGTTAACCCATCTGAACTACCCGCCCCACGCGGCTTCAATCACGCTATTTTGGCCAGCGGGGGAAAAGTACTTTTCCTTGCAGGTCAGGACGCCAGCGACGCCGAGGGCAAGATCGTGGCGCCCGGCGACCTGACGGCGCAATTCGAGCAGGTGCTACACAATCTTCGCGCCGTGGTCCAGGCGGCCGGGGGAACGATGCACGATATCGTAAAGCTCAACATCTTCGTCAAGGATCGCGACGCCTACGTCGCCAACCTGGATGCGTTGGGCAAGACGTTCCGCCGCTATTTCGAAGGCCACTATCCGGCGATGGCCCTTTTTGAAGTCTCAGCTTTCTTCCGGGATGAGAATCTGATTGAGATGGAAGGGTTTGCCTACCTTGAAGATTGAGAGAATCATGAACCTGTGGGAGGCAGGGCGCGAGCCTCCCGGAGGGTTGGCCTAGGCGATGGAATTTGAGCTAACGGCAGAACAGAAAGCCGTACAGGAGAAGGCGCGGCGCTTCGCTCGGGACGAAGTGGCTCCCCTGGCCCGCGAGACGGATGAGACCGGAAACTTTCCCCGCCATCTCGTGCCGCGGATGGGCGAACTAGGCTTTCTGGCCGGCCCCGTTCCCGCTCGTTACGGCGGTTCGGAGATGGATTATCTGAGCTACACCCTCATCTCCGAAGAGCTCGGCCGGGTCGATTCGTCGGTGCGCGGTTTTTTGGCCGTACACGGGAGTCTGGTGACCTTGTGCATCCGCGATTGGGGCAGCGAGGCGCAGAAGCAGCGCACCCTGCCGAAGCTGGCCAGCGGCGAGTGGATCGGCTGCTACTGCCTCACAGAACCGAACGCCGGGTCGGACGTGGCCAGCATGGAGAGCACGGTGCGGGAAGAGGGCGACGGTTACGTCATAAACGGGGAGAAAATCTGGATCACCAACGGCGGCCTGGCCGACGTGGCCCTCGTCTTTGCTTCGGTGGACCGCAGTCAACGACACAGGGGCATCTGTGCCTTCCTCGTCGAGACGGACACGCCGGGCTTCGTGCGCCAACCGATGCCGGGCCAGGAGTTGGGACACCGGTCGTCAGATCACGCGCGCATCCTCTTTGACGACGTGCGCGTGCCAAAGGATGCGCTGCTCGGGGAGGTCGGACAGGGATTCAAGGTCGCCATGACGGCGCTCGACCACGGCCGGTTGGGGGTGGCGTCCGGCGCCGTCGGGCTGGCCCAGGCCTGTCTGGACGCTTCCGTCGATTTTGCCCGCAAGCGGCGCCAATTTGGACAGCGCATCGGCGACTTCCAGATGATCCAGGCAACGATTGCCGACATGACGGCCGACGTGGAGGCGGCGCGCCTTCTCGTATACAAGGCGGCGTGGCTGAAGGAACGGGAGATGCCTTCCACGAGGGCCACTTCCACAGCCAAACTGTTTGCCACCGAGATCGCGGCGCGGGCCGCCTCAGAAGCCGTGCTCATCCACGGGGGCCGCGGCTACAGCAACGAATATCCGGTGGAGCGCTTTTACCGGGACATTAAGGGGCTGCAAATTTACGAAGGCTCGTCCCACATCCAGCGCATCGTGATTGCGCGAGACGTGATCGGGCGTGAAGAGAAAGAATAAGAGGGAGGAAATGGAACGACAGGGGTTGACCTTTGAGGAGTTCAACGTCGGCGACCAGTACGAATCACAGGGACGGACCGTTACTGAGGCCGACGTCGTGACCTTCGCCGGCCTTTCCGGCGACTTCAATCCGCTGCATACCGACGCCGAATTTGCGCAGTCGACGCCTTTTGGCGAGCGAATTGCCCACGGCATGCTGGTCGCAGCGATGGCCACGGGCATGGCCAACTGGACGGGCGTCTTTGAAGGGACGACGCTGGCCCTGATGGAACAACAAATCAGGTACAAAGGAGCGGTGAAGTTTGGCGACACGGTGCGCCTGCAACTGGAAGTGGCGGACAAACGAGAGACGTCGAAAGCGGACCGGGGCATCGTGCGCTTTGCGGCCCGCATCCTGAACCAGCGAGACGACGTCGTCATCGACGGCGAGTGGACGCTGCTTATGCGGCGTCAGGAAGGATAGTTCAGAGGGAGGTTGTAGTGTTACTGACAGATAAAGTTGCGTTGATTACCGGAGCGGGGAACGGCATCGGCCGGGCGACGGCCGTGCGCTTTGCCCAGGAGGGAGCGAAGCTGATCCTCAATGACCTGGACGAGGAGGGGCTGGAAGAGTCGAGGGCGGAGGTGGAGGCGGCCGGCGGCGACGCCGTCGTCGTCGTAGCCAACGTCGCCGATCGCGCCGACGTGCAGAGGGCGGTGGACAGTGCTGTAGAGACGTTTGGCCGCCTGGACGTGCTGATCAATAATGCAGGCATTACTCGGGACGGGCTGACGACGCGCATCAAAGAAGGAGACGTGCGCCACATGTCCGATGATCAGTGGGACGCCGTGCTCGAGGTCAACCTGAAGGGGACGTGGCTGTGCGCCCAGGCGGCGGCCGTGCCCATGATCAGGCAGGAGTCCGGCCGGATCGTGAACACGGCTTCCGTAGCAGCATTGGGCAACATCGGGCAAGCTAACTATTCGGCCTCCAAGGCGGGCGTCATCGGGCTGACGAAAACGTTGGCCCTGGAGTGGGCGCGTTTCAATATCGCCGTGAACTGTATTGCGCCGGGCGCCGTGAAAACGTCGATGACGGAGACGATCCCCGAAAAGGTAATGCAGGGCCTCCTCAACCGTATTCCCTTCCACCGCCTGGCCGATCCCGAAGAGGTGGCGGCCGTGCACGCCTTTCTGGCCTCGGCCGAAGCATCCTACCTCACCGGTCAGGTGATCTACGTGGACGGTGGCCTGACGGCCGGGGCGTGAGCGGATGCAGGTGAGGAGAGTGAGAAGATGATGGGAGGCAGCAGATGCCCTTAGACAACGCCTACGTTCCCTACGGCGGTTATTGGAGCACGCCGTTCGTCAAGTGGCAGGGCAATTTTGCCAATTTACATTCCCTTAAGTTCGCCTCCGAGATAACGAGGCGCGCGCTGGCCGAGCGGGAGATTGACCCCGGCTCCTTTTCCACCCTCTATCTGGGAATGACGGTGCCCGCGCCCCAATCCTTTTACGGTGCTCCCTGGTTGGCCGGCCTCATCGGCGCCGAGGGAATCACCGGACCGACCTTCTCTCAGGCGTGCGCCACGTCAGCCCGCGTCATCGGCAGCGCAGCCCACGCGCTGGAATCGGCCGGGGATGGCGAGCCGGCCATCCTCTGCATTACGGCCGACCGCACGTCGAACGGCCCTCACTTGCTCTACCCCAATCCACTCGCGCCCGGCGGCCGGGGCCAGGCGGAGGATTGGGTCTGGGACAATTTCCAACGCGATCCCCACGCCGGGAACAGCATGCTGGCAACGGCCGAAAACGTAGCCCGGGCGCACGACATTTCGACGGCCGAACAACATCAGGTCGTTCTCATGCGCCACGCACAGTACCAAGAGGCGCTGGCGAACGGCGCGGCGTTCCACCGGCGCTTTATGGTGACGCCGGTCGAAGTCAACCCCACCGGGCGTAAGGTGACGGCCGTGGTGGAAGGGGACGAAGGCGTCTTTCCGACGACGGCCGAGGGGCTGGCGCGCTTGCAGCCGGTGTTGCCCGAAGGCACCGTGACCTTCGGCGGGCAGACGTACCCCGCCGACGGCAACGCCGGACTGATCGTCACCGGCCGCGAGCGGGCGGCCGAGATGAGCCGCGACCCCCAAATAGAGATCCAGTTGCTGGCGTTTGCGGAGGGTAGGGCGCGCAAAGGGTACATGCCGGAGGCCAACGCGCCGGCCGTGCGCCGCGTCTTGCGGGAAGCGGAACTCGGGCTGGACGATATGGACGCCATCAAGACCCACAATCCTTTCGCCGTTAACGACGTCTTTCTCAGCCGCGAACTTGGAATCCCCCTCGAGGGCATGAACAATTACGGGTCCTCCCTCATCTGGGGCCACCCCCAGGGGCCGACGGGAATGCGTCTGATCATTGAGCTGATTGAAGAGCTTGTGGTGATGGGGGGAGGGGTCGGACTCTTCACCGGGTGCGCGGCCGGCGACACCGCGGCGGCCGTCGTGCTCCAGGTGCGAGAACGAAGTTAGCAAAGAGGGTAAGAAGGAGGTTAACCGTGTCACCCACTATCGATTGGGTTGAGGCTCAGGTAGACGTCGAAGAACGAGATGATGGGACCATCATATTGCGCAACCCGACGCCGTTGGCCGATTATCCGGCGAATCTGTGCGTCTGGTTGCGAGAGAATGCGGCGCGTTTCCCCGATAAACCGTTCCTCTTGGAGCGCGATCCCGAGGGCGAATGGGACGGCCTGACCTATGCAGAGGCGCTGGCCGACGTTAACCGCCTGAGTAACGGTTTGCTGGAACTGGGACTAGACGAAAGCACGCCGCTGGCCGTCCTTTCGGAGAACTGCGTCAACATGGCGTTGATCCAGTTCGCGGCGATGCAGGTGGGCATCCCCGTGGCGCCGATCAGCTACGCCTACTCGGTGCGCTCCAAGACCGGGCGGCACATCGAGCACATTCTGGATCTGACGAGCACGCCCGTCGTCGTCATGTCCAACGCCGACGTGCACATGGCCAAGTTCCAGCAATGGGACGTTGACCACCTGCGCCTGTTCGCCTTTTCTCGCAGCGACGGGTACGAGAACGTAAAGCCGTTTACCGAGCTGATGAAGGGCGACGGGGAGCTATCGGCCGAAGGGCAGCGTCGTTTCGACGCGGTGACGCCCGACACGTTGGCCAAAATTCAATTTACCTCTGGTTCGACAAACCTGCCCAAAGGCGTGCAGGTCAGCCACGAGATGATGGTCACAAACCAGGTAGGCATCTACCAGATGTGGCCGTTCCTCGATTCCGAGGAGGTTTTTCTGGACTGGCTGCCGTGGAACCATACCTTTGGCGGCAATTTCGTGATCAACATGGCCCTGAAGCACGGCGGCACGTTCTACATCGACAGCGGCAACCCGACGCCTCAGGGTTTCGAGACGACGGTGCGCAACATCAAGAGCGTCTCGCCGACCGTTTACTTCGGTGTGCCCCGTAGCTACACTGCCCTCTACGCCCGCATGGAGGAAGATGAGGAACTGAAAGAGGCATTTTTCAGGAACCTCAAGTTCATCTTCACGGCCGCGGCGGCGCTGGATCAGAAAACGTATGAAGGTATGAAGAAGATGTGCGCCGACGTGCGCGGCGAGGCCGTTCCCTTCTTCTCCGCCTGGGGCTGTACCGAGACGGCGCCGGACGCCACCCTCGTCTATTGGGAGATTAACGACGCCCGGGTCATTGGCCTGCCCATTCCCGGCGTGAGCGTCAAGCTGGCGCCCGACCCCACCGGCAAGCGGGAGCTGCGGGTGAAGGGGCCGAACGTGACCAGCGGCTATTACAATGAGCCGGACAAGACGGCCGCCGCCTTTGACGAGGAAGGCTTCTATTGCACCGGGGACGCGGGCAAGTTCCTGGACCCGGAGCGGCCGGAGGCAGGCCTCATCTTCGACGGCCGCATTGGCGAAGATTTCAAACTGACGACCGGTGTCTGGGTGCACAACGCCAAATTGCGCAGCAGCATCAACAAGCTGGGCCAGCCGTTCTTGTTAGAAGTGGTGGTCGCCGCGCCCAACCGCGAATATTTGGCGGCCCTGGTCCTGCCCAATCTTCCGGCGCTGCGCGGCCGTTTCCGCCAGGCCAGTGAGGCCCACGAGGATGACGAGGAATTTCTTTATAGCGAAGAAGTGGTGGGCTTTTTCCGAGACGTCTTTCATCAGCATAACGAGACGCACCCCAGCAGCAGCCAGTTCTTCAGGCGCTTCATGCTGCTCCCCGAACCGCCTCACATCGACCGCAACGAGACGACGGACAAGGGGTACATTAACCAGAGCGCCGTATTAAACCACCGGGCCGACCTGGTCGACGAACTGTACGCGGATCCACCCGGCGACCGGGTAATCACGGTCGCCTGACCGCTGAATCGAACCGTTGCGAAACTATCCTAAAAATGATATATTCGTAGAAATCATACTCCGCAGTCGGTTTTTATCCAGTAAGAGCCTGACCTTATTACAAGAACCACCACAAGAGCGGACGCTGAAGGAATGCGATCTGTAGATATCGAGACGGAAACGCCGGCCGCCGTCCAGGAGCCGTTGGTGCAAAGGCCCGCATGGCGCCGTTACCTGCGCTGGATAGCAGTGGCCATTCTTATTATATTGGCCCTGGTCTTTCGCCAACCGCTGATCACGTGGGTGGCCGAAACGTCGTGGAACGTCTGGCTGGGGGCGGTGGCTCAGGGGCTTGGCTTTGGCGCGGTAGCCCTGGGCGTGTACCTCACTTTCCGGGTATTGGACTTCCCCGATCTGACCATCGACGGCAGCTTTCCGATGGGAGCCGCCGTTGCCTCGGCGCTTATTCTCAACGGCTACGACGTTTACGCCACGTTGCCGTTGGCCTTTCTCGCCGGCGCCCTGGCCGGCACAGCCACGGGCCTCATTCACACGTATCTCAAGATCAACGGTTTGCTGGCTTCCATTCTGGTGCTGACCGGCGCATTTACCATTAACCTGCGCATCATGGGTCAGTCCAACATCCCCCTGCTGAACGAAGAGACCATCTTTTCCCCGTACCGCCCTTTCTTCCGCGAACTGTTTATTGAGCGCTGGGACAACGCCTGGGTGCGCGTGCATTCCAACATCATGGCCATTGTCGTCTTTCTGGTGATCATCGTCGTTCTCAAGCTGGCTTTGGACTGGTTCCTGCACACGGAACTGGGTCTTTCCGTGCGCGCCACTGGCGACAATCCGCAGATGATCCGCGCGCTGGGAGTCAATACCGAAAGGATGAAGATTCTGGGGCTGGCCCTCTCCAACGGCATGGTCGGGCTCTCTGGAGCGCTGCTGGCCCAATATCAAGGGTTCGCCGACGTGAATTCAGGCGCCGGCCTGATTATCGCCGGTTTGGCGGCCGTGATCATCGGCGAGACCCTCTTCGGCCGCAAGACGGTGGCCCGAGCCACGGCCGCCGTGGTGTTGGGCATGATCGTCTACCGGCTGGCCATCGCCGCTGCCCTGACCATCAATATCCCCATTCCCGGCCGGGACGCCCCTTTCCGCATGGAGGCCACCGACGTCAAGCTGGCGACGGCCCTTCTCGTGCTCGTCGCCCTGGCCATTCCCCGGATTCAGCAACTGCGCAGGAGGGACGGCTGACGTGTTGAAACTGGAAAACGTGACGAAGACGTTCAATCTTGGCCAGATCAACGAGGTGCGTGCCTTACACGACGTCAATCTGCACCTGCCGGCCGGCGAATTTGTGACCGTCATCGGGTCGAATGGAGCCGGGAAGTCGACGCTGCTGAACGTCATTGCTGGCGTTTTTCCTTGTACCAGCGGCACAATCGAGATTGAAGGGCACGACGTGACCGGTTGGCCCGAACATCGCCGCGCCCACCTGATCGGCCGGGTCTTCCAGAACCCGCTGATGGGCACGGCGGCGTCCATGACGATTGAACAAAACCTGACGCTGGCCCTGAGACGAGGTCAGCGGCGCGGGCTGGGTATTGGCGTGACAGCGGAGCGGCGGGAGCAATTTCGCGAGGCGCTGTCGCACTTCGGCCTCGGCCTGGAGGATCGCCTCGACGCCCACGTCAGCCTTCTTTCCGGTGGCCAACGCCAGGCGCTGACGCTCTTGATGGCCACGCTGGCCAAGCCAAAGCTGCTTTTGCTCGATGAGCATACGGCCGCCCTCGATCCCGCGACGGCCGTAAAGATTGTCGAGTTGACGCAACAGATCGTCAGCGAATTCAACCTGACGACGATTATGGTCACCCACAACATGAAGCAGGCGTTGGAGATGGGTACGCGCACGTTGATGATGCACCAGGGCCAGATCTTGTTCGATTTCTCTGGTCAGGAACGGGACGAGCTGACGATCCCGCGTCTGCTCGAGATGTTCGCCGAGGTAAGAGAGCGTGAGCTGGCTGACGATCGCTTGCTGTTAGTGAACTGAAGTCGTGTCGACATCATGGTGGTGGGAAGAACCGGGTCGAAGGCACTTCGCGATAAGACTCGGCTCTTTAGATCGTTGAGTAGTCATAGTTAAGGAGGAGATCGTGGTGAGAAGGTTTGGTCGATGGACGTGGTTGTTGGTCTTGTTGCTGGCCCTGGCTCTGGTTGTGACCGGCTGCGCCGGGGGCAATGAGGCGACGCCGACGGAGGCGCCGGAAGCCGAAGCGCCAACCATGGCGCCAGAGGAAGAAGAGGCGCCGGAGGCGGAAGAAGAACCAGAAGCAGAAGAAGAGGAGGCGCCGGAGGCGGAAGAACCGGAAGAAGAGGAAATGGCGGCCGGTGACGGCGAGGTCCTCGTCGGCATGATGCAGGTCGCCTCCCATCCGGCGCTGGACGCCGGCCGGGAGGGGGCGCTGGACGCGCTGGCCGACGCCGGATTCGTCCAGGGGGAGAACCTGACCGTAATAATGCAGAACGCGGAAGGGGACATCGCCACGCTGACACAGATCGCGCAGAGCTACGTGGACGAGGG
>JAWVYQ010000143.1:0-8994 GCA_033722615.1 Promineifilaceae bacterium (SeqCode) | reverse complement strand
GCGGCCGACGTCGAGCTGGGGTACGAGATCATCCGCGGAGCCGATCTGGTAGAGAACGTGAGCATCGATCCCTCCGGTTGGGCGACGATTGCCGCGGGTGAGTCGGTCGGCTTTACCGTAGGCCTGACGCTCAACGCCGATTGGGAAAGCGCGCCCGACGGGACCGAGGTCAAGGTCCGCGTCTTCGTGACTAACGAGAGCAACCGGCCTGATCACCACCCGGGACGGCTGACGGTGACGGCCGTGCGTGATTGTGGTGACGTGACTGTGACACCGACGATTACGCCGACGGCGACCATCACCCCGACGGTTACGCCGACCAAGACGGTGACGCCCACACCCACCAAGACGATTACGCCGACGCCGACCATCACGCCGACGGCGACGATTACCCCGACAGTCGACGACTGCACCGGCGCCCAGCCGCACCCGCAAGGGACTCGGCTCGCTGCTCGTTACGATGTCCCGTACGAGGAGATCATGGGATGGTTCTGTAACGGCGGATACGGCTTCGGTGAGATTAACCTGGCCTACAGCCTCAGCGAAGAGACCGGCGTGGCGGTGGAGGAGATCTTCGCCATGCGCGCCTCGGGCATGGGCTGGGGTGAGATCAAGAAGGAGCTGGGCGTCATTGGCCCGCCTGACGGTGTCGGTCCGCCGGACGATGTCGGCCCGCCGGACGACGTTGGCCCACCGGATGACGTTGGCCCGCCGGACGATGTCGGTCCACCGGACGACGTTGGTCCACCGGATGACGTCGGTCCGCCCGACGACGCGGGACCGCCGGACCACGCCGGACGACCGGGTGGCTCGGGAGCACCGGGCCGCGGCCGAAGAGGCGGCCCTTAACGACGGAATAACCAGCCACTACAACCACTACAACCTCGAGGGTTGTTGACAGGAGTCAGGGGAAAACTACGCTCAGGCTATGAGGGCGTAGTTTTCCCCGTTTTTGTATTTTATTAGCCCAGAAGCATGCGGAGGCCCCCCACGATCAGCACCAGGGCGAGGAGGCGGTGGAGCACCCCGGGATCCAGACGCCGGCTGCCGACTTCTGCGCCGAGCCAACCACCGGCAGCCGCCACGAGCAGCCACCAGCCCAACGCGGGAGGAAAGGCAGCGGCCGTCGTCACGTAGCCGATCAGGCCGGCCGCCGAGTTGACCAGGACGAAGGCGGCGGTTATGCTCATGGTCGTTCGCGTCGTGGCCCATCCCGCCAGCAACAGGAGCGGCCCCAGAAAGATACCGCCGCCGACGCCGACCAATCCTGAGAGGAAGCCGATGACCGCCCCGGCCAGCAAGGGCCAGACGAGGGGCAGGCGACGACGGGCAGGCGTTTTTTCGTCTCCGCGACGGCCGAGGCGCAAGGCAGCATAGAGGAGGATAAGGCCTACCAGACGCTGGTAAGCGCCCCCGGGCAGGACGAGACGGCCGCCGAGAAAGGCGAAGGGGATGGAGGTAACGGCGAAAGGCCAGAAGAGGCGCGGCGCAAAGTGGCCGGCGCGATAATATTTCCACGTGCCGATGCCGGCGACGAGAACGTTGAGGACCAGGGCCGTCGGTTTCATGGCCGGCGGCGGGAGGCCCACGAGTCCCATTGCGGCCAGATAACCGGATCCCCCGCCCTGGCCCACGGCAGCGTAGAGGGCGGCGACGAGAAAGAAGAGGATGGCCAGCAGGACGTTCATGTTCGGCCCAATATTAGTCGAAGCGAGCGTTGCCGCCAGAAAGTGCAGATCGACCCTGCAAAAAGGGCCGTTTCGGCGATAATTGTTGTACAATAGCCAGTAAAGTTAGGCATTGAGACATGACGTACCGAACAGAATGACGCACCCTCGCAGACCACCATTGCCCCTGCCGCCGCCGCTGCGTGGCGCTGAATATGGTTCCTTCGCCCACCAGACGGTCGTCGAGCGCCTGCCGCGCATCGCCCGGCGTGTGTTGGAAGAGAATGATTATTCGCCGGCCGTAACGGCTCGTCTCCACACTTTAATCGAAGATATTCCTGAAGCGAACGTTCGCCTGCTGCGAGATACGACGGCGCCGGACACAGCCGATTGGAGCCATTACCTGGCACCCCATCTGGAGCACAACTGGCTGGAGGTCCCCTGGTTCTTTGCCGAAACCTATTTCTACCGCCGTATCCTGGAAGCAACGGGCTATTTCTACGTGGGGCCGGACGAGCGGGTTGATCCCTTTGCCCCGCACAAGCGGCAGAGTATGGAGGAGAGCCGCCAGGCGATTGGGGAGTTGTGTCACCGGCTGGCGGCCTGGCGAAAAGGGGGATGGGGCGGGGGCGCGCTGGCGGGCCTGCTGGAAATTTCGCTGTGGGGCAACCAGGGAGACCTGAGCATGTGGCCGGACGGGGCGGCGGAGCGACCGGAACGGCCGGACGAGTCGGACGCCGGGGATTACGTGCTGGTCGACGATTCGGCCGGTGTGGAGGCGTTTCTGGCCCGGACGGCCGGCGAGGCTGAAGGCGAAAGAGTGCGCGTCGACGTCCTCATGGATAACGCCGGATTGGAGCTGGTCAGCGATCTGGCCCTCGTCGACTATCTACTGGACAGCGGCCGGGCAGCCGTCGTCGTCCTGCATCTGAAACCTCACCCCCTTTTCGTGTCCGACGTCACGGTTGAAGATTTGCAGCAAACGGTGGCGGCGCTTACGGTTGCAGATGAGGAAGTCGTCTGCGCTTTCGGCCGGCGTCTGCGAGGCTATCTGGACGAGGGATTTATACAGTTGCAGAACGATTACTTCTGGACCTCGCCGCTGCCGGCGTGGGAGATGCCGGCCGATCTGCGCGAGTCGCTGGCGAGGGCGCATCTCGTCATCAGCAAAGGAGACGCGAATTATCGCCGGGTGCTTGGTGACCGTCACTGGGCGTTCACGACGCCTTTTGCGCGCATCGTCAGTTACTTTCCGGCGCCGCTGCTCGCCCTGCGTACGTTTAAATCGGAAGTGGCCGCCGGCATACCGGCCGCGCGCCTGGCTGAATTGAACAGGGAGTATCCAGGGTGGACCACGTCCGGGCGTTGGGGGATCATCCAGTTCTCGGCGGCGGACGAAACCAGCTAAGTTTCTTTGGGAGGAAAACGTCATGGAGATCAACGGAAGCTCATTCTTGGTGACCGGCGGCAGTTCTGGCCTGGGCGCAGCGTGTGTCCGGCGGCTGGCCGGAGCCGGGGCCAACGTGGTTATTGCCGACATACAGGAAGAAGGAGGCGAGCAACTGGCGGCCGGCCTGGAGGGGCGCGCCCGGTTCGTGCGCACCGACGTGACCGACGAGGCGAACGTGGAAAGGGCGGTGGAACAGGCTCAGGAGAACGGCCCGTTGCGGGGCGTCATCCAATGCGCGGGAATCGCCATTGCCGCCAAGGTGGTGGGGCGCGAGGGCCCACACGGTCTGGACGCGTTCCGCAGGGTTCTCGACGTCAACCTCGCCGGTAGCTTCAACGTAATCCGCCTGGCGGCCGCGGCGATGATGGAGAGCGAGCCGGATGAAGGAGGCGAGCGGGGCGTCTTCGTCAACACGGCGTCGGTGGCAGCCTTCGAAGGGCAGATCGGACAAGCCGCTTACTCGGCTTCTAAAGGAGGTATCGTCGGCATGACGTTGCCCATCGCCCGCGAGCTGGCCCGCTACGGGATCCGCGTCGTGACGATTGCCCCCGGCATCTTCGACACGCCGATGTTGGCCGGCCTTCCGGAGAAGGCGCGCCAGTCCCTTGGCGAGCAGGTGCCTTTCCCCTCGCGGTTGGGCACGCCGGAGGAATATGCGGCGCTGGCCCTGCACATTATCGAGAATTCTATGCTCAACGGGGAGATTATCCGCCTGGACGGGGCGTTGCGTATGGCGCCGCGATAGCGCGTTGTGATAGCCAATAAAGACAGGAGAACGCCATGTACGATCTCAGTCATTACTCCCCTCACGATCTAACTGCCAACACGATTCGCGCCCTGGCCATGGATGCCGTGCAGGCGGCCGAGTCGGGCCATCCCGGCACCCCCATGGGGTTGGCGGACATTGCCGTCGTCCTCTGGAAGCACTTTCTGAAGCACAATCCGGCCGATCCGCAATGGCCCAACCGGGACCGATTCGTGCTGTCGGCCGGGCACGCGTCGATGCTCTTGTACAGCCTCTTGCACCTGAGCGGTTATGATCTGCCGCTGGAGGAACTGAAAGAGTTTCGCCAGTGGGGAAGCCACACGCCCGGCCATCCTGAGAATTATGAGACGCCGGGAGTGGAGACGACGACCGGTCCGCTGGGGCAGGGCATCGGCAACGCGTTGGGCATGGCCATCGCCGAACGGTGGCTGGCTGCCCATTTCAACCGGCCGGGATTCCCCGTTGTCGACCACTACACTTACGTTATTGCCAGCGATGGGGATTTGATGGAGGGGATTTCCCACGAAATGGGGGCGCTCGCCGGCCACCTGGGTCTGGGAAAGCTGATCGTCTTCTTCGACGACAACCACATCACTATCGACGGATCGACCGATCTGGCGTGGAGCGAAGACGTCAGCGCCCGCTTCGACGCCTACGGGTGGCACACGCAGCGGATAGACGGCCACGATACCGAGGCCGTGAGGGCTGCTCTGGAAGCGGCGCAGGCGGAGACGGAGCGACCGTCGTTGATCCAGGCGCGGACACACATTGGCTATGGTAGCCCCAACAAACAGGATACCGCCAGCGCCCACGGCGAGCCGCTGGGCGAGGAGGAGATCCGGCGAACGAAGGAGAATCTGGGCTGGCCGACCGAAGCGAAGTTCTACGTGCCCGAAGAGGCCTGCCGCTATCTGCACCCGGAGGACGGACAGGCGCAGCAGGAGGAGTGGCAGGCGTTGTTGGAGCGCTACCGGGAAGCGCACCCGGAGCTGGCAGCGACCTTTGAGGCGGCGCTGAATGGGGAGCTGCCGGCCGGTTGGGACGACGATCTGGTGGGGTTTGCGGCCGGCGAGAAGCTGGCAACGCGGGCTGCCTCAGGCCAGACGCTGGAGCGGATCGTGCCGCGTATCCCCTGGCTCCTCGGCGGCTCCGGTGACCTCACCGGGTCGAACAAGACGAAAACGGACGGGATGCATCATCTGACCCGCGACGATTTTAGCGGCCGTTACATCCACTATGGCGTGCGCGAGCACATCATGGGCGCGACGATGAGCGGCATGGTCCTGCACGGGGGCGTACGCCCTTACGGCGGCACCTTCCTCATCTTCTCCGATTATATGCGGCCGACGATTCGCCTGGCGGCGATGATGCGGCTGCCCGTCATTTACGTTTTCACCCACGACAGCATCGGTCTGGGCGAGGATGGGCCGACGCACCAGCCGGTGGAGCATTTGCCGAGCCTGCGGGCCATACCCAACCTCTTCACCTTTCGCCCGGCCGACGCCAACGAGGCGGCCGTCGGATGGAAAGTGGCCCTACGACGGAAGGACGGGCCCACGGCCCTGGTGCTGACGCGGCAGAAGCTGCCCACGCTGGACCGGGAACAGGTCGCGCCGGCCGGCGAGGCGGTGAAGGGTGCCTACGTCCTCAGCGACGCGGACGATCCGGAGGTCGTGCTTATCGGCACCGGTTCAGAGGTGCACATCGCTTTGGGGGCGCAGCGCCTGCTGGCCGAGGAAGGCGTCTCTGCGCGCGTGATTTCGATGCCCTCCTGGGAGCTCTTTGCAGAGCAGCCGGACGCATACCAGGAGCAGGTGCTGCCGCCGGCGATCGAGGCGCGCGTTGCCGTCGAAGCGGCCGCCCCCCTGGGCTGGGAGCGGTACGTCGGGGATAAGGGGGCGGCCGTTGGCCTGGAGTGGTTCGGGGCGTCGGCGCCGTATCAAGAGATTTACGAGCACCGGGGTATCACGCCGGAAGCGGTCGCCCAGACTGCCCGGCGGGTGTTAGGTAGCGACCGGGCGCCGGCCGCTGCCAAAGAATAGGGGCGGCTATGAACGTTGTCCTTTCTCCATCCATCCTTGCTTCCGATTTCGGCCGGCTGGCGGCGCAGGCGCAGGCCGCTCTGGAGGCCGGTGCCGATTGGTTGCACGTGGACGTGATGGACGGTCACTTTGTGCCCAACATCACCTTCGGGCCGCTCGTCGTGCGCGCCCTGCGCCCGGTGGCCGACAGATTTCCAGGGGCGTTGCTCGACGTACACCTGATGATCGAGGAACCGGAGCGGTATCTGGACGATTTTGCCGCGGCCGGAGCGGATATCATCACCGTCCACGTCGAGACTTGCCCCCATTTGCATCGCACGGTGCAGATGATGCGGGAACTGGGAGTGCGTCCGGGCGTCACCCTGAACCCGGCGACGCCGATTACGGCGCTGGAGGAGATAGCGCCGCTGGTGGACCTCATCCTGGTAATGTCCGTCAACCCCGGTTTTGGTGGCCAGTCGTATATTCCCGGGAGCACGGCCCGGATCGCGCGCATTCGCCGCCTTCTGGACGACGCCGGCTCAGAGGCGTGGCTTTCGGTGGACGGCGGCGTCGAACCGGATAATGCGGCCAAGATCGTGGACGCCGGGGCGACCGTGCTCGTGGCCGGCAGCGCCATCTTCAATGACGCGGCGTCCGTTGCCGAGAACGTCGCGGCGTTTCGCGCCGTCCTTTGAGGCGAGGCCGGAGCGGCGGCATACTGTCTGCCCTTTTGTGAAAAAGGTGTGAAGTAGGATACACCGAGCGCGGCGTGATTTTGCTATCCTACGGGCAGACCCTGGAGAAAGGATGCTGCTTCGATGATCAAGGCCATGTTTTTGGCCCACCTGGTGGGCGACTACATCTTACAATGGAATGCCCTCGCTGCCTGGAAAAGCCGGTCTCAGAAAGGAATTCTGATGCACGGCTTTATTGTTTTATTCGTTACCTGGTTGTTTTCCCTCCCTTTCAATCCTGACTGGTGGCGATGGGCGCTGTTGATCGGTGTTACCCATACCGTGATCGATGGGCTGCACTTGGCGTTGGCCCAACGGTTCAATTGGGTGCGGGAGGGGTTGTGGACCCAGGTGCGCTTTGTTCTGGATCAGCTTCTCCACCTGGCGATCATCGCCTTTGCCCTGATGGCGTCGGGTTATCTGTCGGCCGGTTCCCTTCTTCTTGACGTGCTCTCTGACCTGCGCTCTGAGCCGTGGCTCACCTATCTCCTCGGTTACGTATTTATCATGATGCCTACGTGGGTTATCGGAAAGTACCTCGTCTATGCGCTGGTGAGAGGGGGAGCGCCGGACTTCGCGGCCGGGGCAAATAAATACCTGGGCATCCTGGAACGGATATTGATCATCACGTTGATCGTGTTGGGCCAGTACATTTTCGTCCCGCTGATCACCGTACTCCACCTCCGTTCGCAGCGCCGGGAGCACGACCGTCTGTGCGCTCGTCTCTACCGGGCCGAAGTTGCGACCGGTATTTTGATGGCCATTATCGTCGGTCTGGGCCTGCGCCAGTTGTAGCGTCTGCTCTCGTCGGCAGGGGGAAGCCGGGGGCTACACCGGGGGCGCCTTTCCTTCCCCTGCCTCTTCCTCTCCTTCACCCTCTGGCGCTTCCTCCAGCAGGACTTTGTCGACCCGGTTTCCGTCCATGTCGGCCACTTCGAAACGGAATCCGCCCCAGCCGAAATGGGCGCCGGCCGTGGGCATGCTGCCGATCATAAAGATGACGAATCCGCCGAGCGTGTTGTACTTTCCTTCGCCGGGCAGGGCGTGGATGTCGAAAGCCTGCTTGAATTCGTCGATGGCCATGAGGCCGTCCACCAGCCACGATCCCTCCTCTCGTTCGACGATCAGGGGTTCGGTCAGCTCCTGGACGGTGGGGATGTCGCCCACGATCGCTTCGAGAACGTCGAAAAGGGTCACGAGCCCTTCAATCCCCCCGTATTCGTCGACGACCAGGGCAATATGGATGCCCGTGTTCCGAAAGCGCTCGAGCGCCGTCATGACGCGGGCGGTTTCCGGCACGAAGAGGGGCTCTTTCATGGTGGCTGCCAGGTCTAGCCGTTGCCCCGTCAGGCAATCGGAGAGGAGGTCCTTGGCCATGGCGACGCCGAGAACGTGGTCCAGGTCGCCGTCGCAAACGGGGAAGCGGGAGTGGACGGCGTTTTCTACCATTTCCCGGATCTCTTCCTGAGATGCGTTGGCGTCCAGCCACACGATTTCCGGGCGGGGCGTCATCATCGCTTCCAACGGCCGGTCGTCCAGGCGGAAGATGCTTTCGACCATGTCGCGCTCGACTTCGGCAATGGCTCCGGCCCGGGCGCTCTGCTCGATGAGGACCTTGATCTCCTCTTCTGTAACGGCCTCTTCCGGCGACGCCTCAACGCCGAGGAGGGCGAGAACGGCGTCCGTGGAAAGGCTGAGCAGGTGGACGACGGGCCCGGCGAGGATGGAGAGGGCGTGCATCGGTTGGGAGATGATGGCTGCGATGCGTTCGGCGCCCTGTAGTGCCAGCCGCTTAGGCACCAGCTCGCCGATGACCACAGAGAGGTAAGTGGTGGTGCCGACGACCAGCGCCAGGCTGACGGCGTTGGCGTAACGGCCGACGAGGGGCAGGGGCTCCAGCACGTCGGCCAGCGGCCCGGCGATGGTGGCCCCGCCAAAGGCGCCGGCGAGGACGCCCACGAGGGTGATGCCCACCTGAACAGTGGAAAGAAAGCGGTTGGGAGCGTCGGTCAGTTCCAGCGCCACTTTTGCGCCCCGACTACCCTCTTGCGACATTTGCTCCAGGCGGGTGCGGCGGGCGGAGACGACGGCTATCTCGGACATGGCGAAGACGCCGTTGAGGAGGATGAGCAAAAGGATGGTGATGATTTCGACAGACATTCCAGGCATCGTTAGCAGCCCCCGGCGTCTCGGCCTTCGTGCCGGCCGCCACGCCATGATTTTGTGTGAATCGTTGTGCACATACCGGTTTTCGTAGGCAGACGTTATCACAGGCTGGGGGCAGGGGCAAAGTGCGGGCCGGCTCGCCGTCTCCTACGGCGGCGCTGACAGCGTGGTGTGCCTTACGCCTCGC
>JAWVYQ010000142.1:0-9066 GCA_033722615.1 Promineifilaceae bacterium (SeqCode) | reverse complement strand
GAAATACAGCCTCATCGCTAACTCCGTCAAGGCAGACGTCACAGTCGACCCGACAATAGAGATAATTCCCGAAGAGATTGCAGGATAGAGAAGAAACATGGCAATCCTCATGACGATAAGTCCGCCGCACCCCACCCTCCCACCTCAGAACCACTTACTCATCCCATAAAGGAGAACCCCATGCTACACATCAAAGTACTCGGACCCGGTTGCCCCAACTGCGAAAAAGTCGAAGCCGCGGCCAAAAAAGCCGTCGCCAACCTTGGGACACCCGCCAAAATCGAAAAAGTTACCGGCGTCGGCGAAATCATGAGCTACAACGTCCTCGCCACGCCCGGCCTCGTCATCAATGAAACCCTCGTCTCCGCCGGCCGCATCCCCAGCGACGCCGAAGTCACCACCTGGGTCGCCGACGCCCTATCCAGAGAGGAAGGCTAATGCCCATCGACGACACGATTCAAGAAATCGATCCCCAGGACGACGCCGCGCTGGCCGAGATCATCACCGTCCTCAAAGCGCTATCCGAACCCAACCGCCTGCGCATCTTCGCCGAACTCATGAAAGGCGACACCTGTAACGCCGAACTCAACGAAAGCCTAGGCCTCGCGCCCAACCTCCTCTCCCATCACCTCCGCGTCCTCAGCGACGCCGGCCTCATCACCTCCCGCCGCGATCGCATCGACGGCCGCTGGATCTACTACTCCGTCAATCGCGAGGCGGCCGCCCGCTGGCAGCAGTGGTTCAGCGCCTTCCTCGACCCCGCCCGCATCCAGGAGCGTCCCGTCTGCGGCCCCGAAGGCCAGCTCGTCGATCCCGAAGAGATCGCCGTCGCGTAAACCTCCGGGAGGCTCGGCGAGCGGTTTCCCAAAGGCCAAGGCATTACGCAGCCTCCCGGAGGTTTGTTCATGAGCTTACGGAAAACACCAGCCAGGCGACCGCTCACAACCCTTTGCACACTCTCACAACCCGTTGCTAAAATAGCTCCCTGACAAATGGGGGCGCACGGGATCGCCCCAACGGAGGATAATCCTATGAACGGTAACGAAACGGCCGCGCGGGAGCACCGGCCGGCGCCCCTCCTGCTCGTAGCGCTGGTAGCGCCGGTAGCGCTCGCCCTCTTCCTCTTACTCTGGGGCGCCCATCGCGCACAAAGCGCCCTGAACACCCCCCCGGCCCTCCAACCCGCCCCCTCCCAGGCCCAGGAAACACACGCCGATAGCCCCTGGCCCGCCCAACCCGCCGCCCCCGAAGACGCCCACACCGGCCCCGAATACGGCGTCGTCTTCATGAGTTCCGCCGAAGCCCCCGCCGACGAACAACAATACGCCAACGCCCTCTCCACCGAAGCCTCCTGGAACCGCTGGCCCATCTACTGGCCCAACGTCGAAGTCGCCGAAGACACCTTCGACTGGTCCAGCCAGGACGCCGCAGTCAACGGCGACATGCAGCACGGCCTCCAATTAAACGCCATCCTCCTCGGCACCCCCGGCTTCTACTGGACCGGCGACGGCGCCCAGCCCGCCGCGCCCACCGGCCCCCGCCCCACCAACCGCGTCGCCCTCTACCCCCAGGAAACCGCCGCCCCCCAGGGCCTCTACGATCACATCTTCACCGACGATAGCGACGTCCCCGGCCCCGGCAAAAACATCAACCCCGACAACAAATGGGCCCGCTTCGTCTACATGGCCGTCAACCGCTACAAGCCCGGCGGCGCCCTCGCCCAGGCCCACGGCTGGCCCGAAGGCGTCGGCGTCACCCACTGGGAAATGTGGAACGAACCCGACCTCGACAGCTTTTGGAACGGAACCGTAGAGCAGTATGCCCGCCTCCTCAAAGTCGGCTACATCGCCGCCAAACACGCCGACCCCGACGCCACCATCCTCTTCGGCGGTCTCGCCTTCTTCGAAGCCGACAGCTTCTACGACACCGTCCTCGCCCTCTACGACGCCGACCCCCTCGCCGCCGCCCACAACCACTTCCACGACGTCATGGTCGTCCACAACTACTTCTACGCCTGGCGCTCCTGGCTCAACGTCTACACCCTCGAACAGACGCTGGCAGCGCGGGGCATGCCCAAACCGATCTGGCTCAACGAGAGCGGCGTCCCCGCCTGGAACGACTACCCCGGCCCCGTCTGGGATCCCACCAGCGGCCTCCGCGCCACCACCGCCGAACAGGCCAACTTCGTCATCCAGAGCGCCCTCTACGCCACCTTCGCCGGCGCCGACGTCATCTTCCACTTCCAGCTCTACGACGGCTGCGGCAACCAGCCCCAGGGCACCGACTTCCCGCCCCACGACGGCAGCCTCTGCGACGCCAACGGCCGCCTCGTCGACAACCCCGACTACCCCTGCGCCGGCGACGCCAACGGCCTCTTCAGCAACCCCACCGACGCCGCCTGCTTCACCCAACACCCCAACCCCGAATCGCCCCGCCCCAACTACACCGCCTTCCGCGTCCTCACCACCTACTTCCGCGACGTCCAACCCCTGTGGCGCCTGCGCCCCGGCGGCGCCGACCCCTACACCGGCCCCCAGGAATGGATCGCCTTCTACCGGCCGTCCACCGGCGAGCGCGTCCTCGGCCTCTGGTCCCGCACCGGCGAAGAGCAAACCGCCGTCGTCCCCGCCACCCACGGCAGCGCCCTCCTCGTTGGGCCCAACGCCGCCACCCAGATGCTGACCGCCACCAACGGCACGTACACCCTCACCCTCCCGGCTGCCACCAACCAGAACGCCTTCTGGGACCCCAGCCTCTACGCCATCGGCGGTCGCCCCTGGCTCCTCATCGAGCCCGACACCCAGGCCCCCCTCGTAACACTGCAGGCGCCCCCCTTCGGCCGCGCCGGCCTGCTCCCCATTAGCTGGGAAGGAGATGACCAGTTCGGCAGCGGCGCCGTCGCCTACACCGTCACTGTCTCCGTCGACGGCGGCCCCGCCACCACCTGGCTCGCCGGCACCGCCGCCACGGCCGGCGCCTACCCCGTCGAACTCGGCCGCACCTACACCTTCACCGTCACCGCCCGCGACCGGGCCGGCAACCTCAGCAGCCCCGCCACCGCCTCCGTCCCCATCATCGATCCCACCCCATTCTACCTCCCCACCATCAACCCTTAGCAACCCTGTAAGGCAAGTTAGTAAGGCAAGATGCTTTCTTGGCCAATTAACTACTGGAAAATCCAACCATGACCCAAGCCATCCTCCGCGACTTCCCTGACAACTTCCAAACCGAACGCCTCACCATCCGCTCCCCCCGGCCGGGCGACGGCGCTGCCCTCAACGCCGCCCTCCACGACTCCTGGTCCGAACTCGCCGAATGGATGCCCTGGGCGGCCGGCGATCCCCCCACCGTCGAAGAATCCGAAGAACGCATGCGCCAGGCCCGCGCCAAATTCCTCCTCCGCGAAGACCTCTGGCTCCTCCTCTTCCTCAAAGACACCAACACCCTCGTCGGCAGCAGCGGCCTCCATCGCATCGACTGGAAAGTGCCCAAAATGGAAATCGGCTACTGGGTCCGCACCCCCCACGCCGGCCGCGGTTACATCACCGAAGCCGTCCAGGGCATCGCCCACTTCGCCTTCCACACCCTCGGCGCCCGCCGCCTCGAAATCCGCACCGACGCCCGCAACGAGCGCAGCGCCGCCGTCGCCCGCCGCGCCGGCTTCACCCTCGAAGCCACCCTCCGCAACGACGGCCGTCACCACCAGACCGGCCAACTCCGCGACACCCTCGTCTTCGTCCGCTGGCCCTGACGGTCAACCCTTTTCTTACACTGACAGGGTGCCAACCCACCCCCTCACTTCAGCGGCTCTCTGGTGCTCGACGGCGCCCAGAATGTCCGAGCTTTCGCGTCCCAGGCGAATCGCTGCGGCAAGATCCTCGTTGCAGGCCGCCAGCCGCGCCAGGCCATCGTTGAGCTAAGATCTGGCCCGCCGATACTCACCGCGCCGACCGGCAACGATCCCCAACCCCTTGATCATTGAGTTCACCCACCAGTTCCAGGCGTTCCCGTAACCACTCGCTGGCGTCCTCATAATCCCCGCATATGCGCGCGATCTGTCCCTGGTTGCGCAACGCTCTGACCAGGCCGTCGGCATCTTCCAGCTTCCGCGCCGCTTCAACCGCTCGCCTCACGTGCAGGGGAGCCATCGTATAAAGCCCCCCGGTGGCCAAACAGGGATAGAGCGCGTTCACCCCACGCAGAAGTTCTGGAAACATCTGCCTTTCATGGGCCATCTCCAGCGCCTTGACCACATTGCCAATCTCCAGATCCAGAGCATACAAATCCCCCTCGTGGGCGACGGCAAAATCGACGTAGTAGGTAATGGCTCGCTCAAAAACACCCTCTTCCTCAATGCGCTCCCGCGCGTAATCTCGCAGTAGTGGGTGCAGCCGGTAGCGGTGCGTCCTCCCTTCCTGAACCAGCGAAAGGCTAAACAACTTGCGCAACAGGTCTGCGCTTTCCTGTAGTGGAAGATCGGCAGCGTGAGCGGCCGCCTGGACGCTAAAGTCCTCGCCACCCTGGGTTCCCAACGCCGCAAAAAACCGGCGCTGCTCCGTACACAGCGCCTCGAAGCTGAGGTTGAACGAGAGTCGAACGCTGCGGTCCGCACTGGTCAACTCATCCAGCCGGCTGCACTCCCGCTGCAGGCGGTCCAGGAAATCGCCTGTTGCCCAATTACTCTCGTAGGCCAGCCGGCAGGAAGCGACGGCGATGGCCAGGGGCAGGTGGCCTAGAAGATCCGACAGTTCCGCAAATTGCCCTTCCTCCTCCTGCACACGTTCTCTACCCAAAATGCGGGCGAAGAGTTCCAGGGATTCTATTCCCCCGCTGCCGAAGGGGCCGATGCGAAAGCGCTGAGCTCCCCAACTGGCCCCCAGATCTTGGCGGCGCGTAGTGACGAGGACGGCCGACGGGCCCGATGGAGGCAACAGCGCGCGAACACTTTCACTGCTACGGGCACCGTCGAGCACAATGAGGGTACGTTGATCGGCCAAAATGTCCCTCACCACGCTGCTACGAGTGGCCACGTCCGTGTGCTTGCTTACGTCACGACCCAGAGCGCGGGCGAAAGACAGCAAGATCGACATCGTGTCCGCGCTGCTTAAAGATGCCCACAAGATGCCGTCGCGGAAGTGAGCGCGCAGGCGGTAGGCCAGGTGCGCGGCGAGCGTCGTCTTTCCAACACCACCCATCCCGTGCAAAACGTAGATATCGGCGTGCTGCGGTCTCAGAAGCGCCTCTTCGAGCGCGCGCAACGCTGCTTCCCGGCCGACGAAGGTGGGCAGATCGGCAATTGCCTGAAAGGGGACCCTCCTCTTACCGGAAGCAGTCCAGCGAGCCAGCAACTCCTGATAACGCTCGCCCCTCCGCCCGCCACGGAGCTTTTCAACGGATGGATAATCGGCCGCGCACAAGAGGTGGGAGGCCTGTGCCTCGTCCAGATGCAGAGCAGCGGCAACCTTAAGCAGATCTTCCACGTTGCGCGGCTTGCTTACCCGTCCCTGGACCCAGTTGGCCAACGTCGCCTTAGGAATCCCCGTCCACCCGGCCAGCTGGCCCGTACCATAGCCACTCTCATCTACAAAGCGCTTAAGGACGTCGCAGAAGGCAAATCGATCTTCCATCATCAACCTGGCGCACGCTTCCTTCGAGGAGACTCCATTCCTTCGACATTAGTAGCATAGCAAAGAATGGCTTCAGAAAATATTACAGTTTCCTTCTCCTGTCGCCGCCCTTCAATGATCCGAATCGCGTCATCAAAGCGGACCATTGCGTATCAAGTGATACGAATTGCACCGGGTTTGACACAAACACGATCCAGACAGGCGTCATCACGGTGTGTAAACTGCACTAAATGCTCAGGCCATCGGAGAGCCGAGAGGCATACGTCGCCACTCATCCGGCAATGAGGCACGTGCCATTCTCCTCGAAAAATGGAAGGCTGAGCAGAAAAGTTGACGAGACACAAAAGCAAGGGGGTTTTCCAAATGGGAAAGAAAGTCGTTGTCCTAATCGCAGTCCTGGCACTGACCCTGACCTTCGCCTCGCAGGTCGGAGCCGGTGCCTTTGTACACGGCGTCGTCGTCACCGTCGACGGCGAGGATTACTACATGGCCGGTGCGCCCGACGGCCCTGACGGCGCCACAGACATACCGGGCCATCATTGGAACATGGCCGGGCCCAATCAACTGGTGGCTAAGCATTACAATACCGGGCCATTTGGGGCGCCTCAATGGTGGTCATCCGACGCCCCAGACGGGGAATTGCTCTACATCGTGCACGCCATCATCGACACCTGGTCTGTGGAGAAGGCGGAAGCATACGCCGAGCGGGGATACATTCACTATCACGAGCTGATCAGCGTGGAGGACGGGACGTTGCATCCGTCGAAGGTAGCCTGGCTCAAGCACACGGCCAGAACGACGTTCACGCTTGATGGCGGTCCGCATCCCGAGCTCGCTCACGTCGTCACGCCGGGCGTCGATTACGAGTTCATCCCCAACGGCATGAACCCCTATTCGCCGTAGTTCTCAGACCAATTCAGCCACATCGTCATCTAACTTCGTCGAGAGACGAAGCAGTTTAAGGAGGTTTTTCAATGCGTCAAGGTCGAACGTATCTACCGTTTCTCTTACTGCTCCTCCTGATCGTCGCAGTGCCGGCTGCGGCCCAGAAGCCCGATTTCGGCGTTCACATCGTCGTTGACGGCGAGGAGTTTGGCACCAAGGCAGTGACTGCGTTGCCCGAAAATGAGCATAACGAACACACCTTCGACAAGCTCTACGTGTTTCCCGGGTTGCCGTTGCATTTCCAACCGTTGGTCGGCGACTCAAAGCCGGGGGACACCGACTACAACGGGGGCCGGTGGGAGACCTTCACCGTTTATTGGCTCGTCGATCCTGTTCCCCTGACGTCCGATACCCAGCTCCACGATTATGCAGCCGAGGGCAAGCTTGAGATCCACAAGGGCTCATTCGACGGTGGACCACCCGATTACTTCGAGTGCCCGCTGCTGCCCGTTCTCGAGTGAAGCACCAGGGCTCGCAGCTTGCAGATTGCCGTCCAGGCATCCGCCAGTAGCTAAAAGTGTTGGCCCGTACGGGCCAACACTTTTTCCTGTAACGTGCTTAAGTAAATGACCTTTACCGGGCGGGCCGCCGACCTCATCCGCAACGACGGCCGCCACCACCAGACCGGCGAACTCCGCGACACCCTCGTCTTCGTCCGCTGGCCCGAACCGGAGCCGTCACACCTCGTCTAGATCAGACGCATCGAAAGTACTGCGTGTCTCCTCCAAAACGCGGTCGATGAACTCATCCGTCAAACGCATCGTACCCCACTCGTCCAGGTAACTCGCGCGCAACCCCAGCATCCAGATACGCTGCGCGATCTGCAGGAGCGGAATTGCATCCCGTTCCTGCGCCGTAAGCGACCGCACCGCCTCATAACCCTCCAGAAATGCCCCAACCACCTCTACCGATTCACCGCTGAGGAAAGTCGCCACGTCGTAGACGCGCCAGCCGGGACCACAGAAATCAAAATCAAACAGCATAATCTCGCCCCCGTCACTCACGTGCGCATTCGCCCTGCAAAAATCGCCGTGACAATATCCGAAATGAGGCGCCGCCGTCGGCAGCGCCTCAAGCCGGGAGCGGATCGCTTTGGCCGTCCGTCGCAAAGCAGCCCAATCCCCTTGCCGATGCGTAACAATCTCTAGTTGAGCCAACGGCCGGTCAAGCAAACAGCTGAGATCCAGCCGCGTGCGCGCCCCCGTTTCAGGAAATCCGTCGGCGACAGCGTGCATCCGGGCCAACACGTTCCCATAGCGCTCGATAACGTCAAGATCATCCGCCGGCGGCCGGCCCGGTGCATAGGTGAATAGCGCAGCGTGCCGTACCCCTTCCGGCGCTTGCAACGTGACCGTCCGCTCGCCACGCTCCGTGGCAATTGGAATCGAGACCCCGATCCCCCGCTCGTACAAAAACGCCACGAAATCCAGCTCGGCCGCAATCTCCTCAAAGACCCGCCTCTGCGCCGGATAAACGCGGAAGATGAACGGCCCGCTTTCGGTATCGACCCGGTAACTATCCAGAATCACCGCTTTGATTAGCCGCAACCGCCCAGCCGTAACGCCATACGACCCTTCCACAAGCGCGACCAACGCCTCAGGTGCCAGAATGGAACGAAGGACGGGAAACTCATCTTGCTCTCGTATCGTCACATGCGCACTCTCCAAAATCAGGGCCAACCGAATGCCTTGGCGACGACCGAAGTATAGTCGGCTCGCCGGCTCGCCGCCATTTAATCCGTCAGCAGGCCGTTTGCAAATTCCGCAACGCCCCCTATAATAAACCACAAACACATGAATATATATTCATATATTTCCAGGTAACGAGCCAATGAACGACATTGAAACAGAAGCTGGCATACAACTCAATCTCGACACGGCCGCCCAGATGGCCGAACTCTTCAGCACCATGAGCGACGTCAGCCGCTTGCGCATCATTGCCGCCCTCAGCGCCGCCGACGAATTGAACGTCGGCGAACTCGCCGCCCACGTCGACATCAGCCACTCGGCCGTCTCCCACCACCTCCGCCACCTCCGCCAGATGCGCCTCGTCCGCGCGCGCAAAGAAGGCCGCTACGTCTACTACGCCCTCGACGACAAACACGTCCACGACCTCTTCCGCTGCGGCCTCGAACACGTCGTCCACGGCTAACCAAACCCCTTCCACCCATGACCGAAGAAACCGTCCAGCTAGACATCCCCCTCCTCCTGCCCGAAATCCAGGACGCCCGCGACGCCTGCGTCCGCCGCCTCCAGGCAGAACTCCAAACGCGCAAAGGCATCCTCCACTCCCACGTCGAAATCGACAAAGAACCGCCCCAACTGTGCATCCACTTCGACCCCGACCACATCTCCCTCACGGCCGTGCACCGCCTCGCCCGCCGGGCCGGCGCCAACTTCACCGAGCGCTACCGTCACGAACAGATCCCCTTCTCCGGCCTCGACGTCGCCGACGCCGCCACCGGCCTCGCCGCCGACCTCGAAGCACTGCCCGG
>JAWVYQ010000141.1:0-9212 GCA_033722615.1 Promineifilaceae bacterium (SeqCode) | reverse complement strand
TGCTAGGGAGCACCCAAGAGACCAAAACCAACCTGATCTTCGCCGCCCTATTTCCCGCCGAGCAACTGTCACCCGTTGCCGGCGCCTCCTCCCTACAGCCGACGACGGCAAGCGGCATGCACAACCTTCCGGAATCGTAGGCGCAGCCGCCGGCCGAGTCGATCTCCTTCAGGTGAAGGAGTCTCCTCCATAGGAAGGAGCCGGGCCGTGAGGTCCGGCTCCTTTCGCGTGCGCTGCTTGAATCGCTCGCCGCCGTGAGCGACCGGGCATATAATTTCCATCAGGTGCTTTTGTGGGGATATAAGGAGGGTATAGATGGAGCGCAGATTGCGGACGGCCGGGGCGGTAGAGATGACGGCCGAACGGCCGGAGGCGCCCGCGGACGTCGAGTTCCAATGGGGCGTTAAGATTCCCTTGCGCGATGGCGTACGCCTCAACGCCACGCTCTATAGGCCGCAAGCGGACGAGCCGACGCCTGCCATCTTCACCCTCACGCCCTATATCGCCGACAGCTATCACGAACGCGCCTATTACTTCGCCCGGAACGGGTACGCCTTTCTGCTGGTTGATTGTCGCGGTCGGGGAAACTCCGAGGGCGAATTCGAACCGATGGCCAACGAAGGGCCGGACGGTCATGACGTCGTCGAGTGGCTGGCGGCCCAGCCCTGGTGCAACGGCTCCGTGACGATGTGGGGTGGCTCCTACGCCGGCTATAACCAGTGGATGACGTTGAAGGAGTTTCCGCCGCATCTGGAGACAATTGTGCCGGCGGCGTCGGCTCATCCTGGCGTCGACTTCCCCTTCTTCAAAAACATCTTTTACCCGTACATCATGCAGTGGCTGACCTTTACCAGTGGCGTCACCCCTAACGCCAATCTCTTTGGCGAGCGGCACTTCTGGATTGCCAAATTCCGCGAGCTTTATCTCAATCACCGGCCGTTTAACGAACTGGATCGGGTGGTGGGCAACACGTCGACCCACTTCCAGACGTGGATTGCACATCCGACGCCCGACGCTTACTGGGATCAGATGACGCTCTCGCCGGAAGTGTACGACCGGATCGACGCCCCCATTCTTACCATTACGGGTCATTACGACGGCGACCAGCCGGGCGCCATGCGCTTCTACCGGCAACATGTGCAGTCGGCATCTCCTGCGCGGGACGATCATTACCTGATCGTCGGCCCGTGGGATCACGCCGGGACGCGCACGCCCGAACGCGAGGTCGGCGGAGTGACCTTTGCTGAGGCCAGCCTGCTCGACCTCAACGAGCTCCATAAGGAATGGTACGATTGGACGCTCAAAGGCGGGTCGAAACCGGAATTTCTTAAGGACCGCGTGGCCTACTACGTCATGGGCGCCGAGGAGTGGAAGTACGCGCCGTCGCTGGAGGCCATTTCTGGCGAGATGAGGCGGCTCTATCTCAACTCGACCGATGGTAGGGCGAACGATGCGTTCCATTCCGGGACGTTACAGGAACAAGTCCCAGAGAAATCGCCTCCCGACCAATACGTTTACGACCCGCTCGACGTGCGTCCTGCCGAACTGGAACAGGAAGAGGTGAAGGCGTATCTCACGGACCAGCGCTATGCGCTGAATCTCTTTGGTAACGGCCTTGTCTATCACAGCGCACCCTTCACCGAAGAGGTGGAGATCACCGGGTTTCTGACCTTCGTCGCCTGGATCGCGCTGGACGCGCCGGACACCGACTTTCAGGTTGACGTCTACGAGATCCTGCGCGACGGTTCGAGCATTCACCTGACGACCGACATGCTGCGCGCTCGCTATCGGGAGTCGCTACGAGAGGCTCGATTGGTAACCTCTGGGGAAATTAATCGCTACGAGTTTGACACCTTCACCTTCTTCTCCCGCCGCGTGGCCAAGAGGAGCCGGCTGCGCCTGGTCATCCGCTCGCCCAACACCATCCACCTGCAGAAGAACTACAACAGCGGCGGTGTCGTGGCCGATGAGTCAGGTGAAGAGGCGCAACCTGTGCGCGTGACGCTTTACCACGACAGTGAGAGGCCGAGTTTCCTGGAACTGCCGGTAGTGTCGTGAGGGACCCAAGTGGGCCCACGAAAGGGGCGAGGTCCTTCCTTAATCGGGTAGATAGCGTACAATAGGTTGCGAGGAAAAGGAAAGATGCCCAGCGTACCCCCGAGGCTGTCCGCATCGGCACAGAATCTGGAGAGAAATAGATGAAATACGATCTGGTTTTTGAAGGTGGTGGGGCCAAGGGACTGGTGTTCGTCGGCGCCTTGCAGGCGTTCCTGGAGGAGGGTCATGAGGTCGGGCGGTTGATCGGAGCGTCGGCCGGAGCGATCACGGCTGCGTTGTTAGCGGCCGGTTATACGCCGGACGAAATTGTGGAGGTGATCGACGAAAGACTCCCGGATGGTAGGCCGCAATTCGCAGCCTTTCTGGACGTACCACAGCAATTCTCCGACGACGACGTCCGCGACAGCCTGAGCTATCGTCTCCTGGAACAGGTCGACATTCGTTGGATTCCCGGCCCCGTGGAACGGTTGCTCCTCGAAATCATCATTGAGAGTATGATGCGCTATCCCGCTTACCGGCATATCTTCTCATTTGTCGAACAGGGTGGGTGGTATGCCGGCGACGCTTTCCGCGAGTGGCTGACGGCGAGGCTCGACGCGGGAGGGAGGAATCTTGGTGGGACGACGCTGGGCGAGTTTCACACCCGGACGGGCAGCGATCTCACTTTGATCGCTTCGGATACGACGGCTCACCAGATGCTGGTGCTAAACCACCGCACGGCAGAACATTGTCCCCTGGTGTGGGCAGTGAGGATGTCGATGAGTTACCCTTTTGCCTGGCAGGAGGTGCGCTGGGACGCCGAGTGGGGACGCTATCATGAGCAGGAAATTGCGGGTCACACGGTCGTTGACGGCGGCATGCTAACCAATTTTCCGATCGACCTTTTCGTGTCGACCGATAGTGAGGTGGTTAATGTGATGGGCAGCGACGGTCGATCGGATGATGTGCTCGGGTTCCTGATCGACGAAACGTTGCCCGTGCCGGGCTCAGATGTCGTACCGGCCAGGACGACGATGGCGGAACGAGGGGTGCTTTCGCGCGTCGACGTCAAAGAGCTGGAAGTGGTTGCACGGCTGAAACGTATGGTGGATACGGTAACGCAGGCGCATGATAAGTTTGTGATCGACGCCCTTCGCGACAAGGTGTGCCGGCTGCCAGCTAAGGGGTATGGGACGCTGGATTTTGATGTCAGCGACGAACGGCGAGACGCGCTGATCGCGGCCGGATATGAGGCGACGAAGGCCTATTTTCGGCAGAAGGAAGAGGAGGCCAACACCGGATCTGAAGAAGACGGGGCTAATGTTTAAGTGCGCACCGGGCCAGACCGGCAGGCCACCTCAATCACTCTCGCGCTGTGTCGTCCAGCTCGGATCGCTCCAATAGGGGGGATTTGTTAGGCCGGAGACCGCTCAACTCGACGCTCGTTTCCCAGAGGTCGGCTGCCATACTCCGGTTGTGCGACTCAGCGATCCGACAGCTTCTCCAGGCTCATATGAACGGTCTTCGTTTGCAGGTAGGCGTCGAGCCCTTCCCGGCCCAGCTCCCGGCCGATGCCGCTCTGTTTATAGCCCCCGTGGGGCATCTCCACGTGCACCATGCCATAGGTATTGATCCACACCTTCCCCGCGCGGATGCCGCGCGCCATTTGCAGGGCCGTGCTCAGGTCCCGCGTCCACACGCCGGCCGTGAGGCCGTAGATCGTCTCGTTTGCCAGGCGCAGCGCCTCTGGTGCGTCCTTAAACGTCATCACGCAGGTCACCGGCCCAAAAATCTCTTCCCGGGCGATGGTCATCTCTGCATCCACGTCCGTGAAGATAGTCGGCGGCAGGTAGTAGCCGTTGCCAAGGCCGTCCCCGTTGAGCCGCTCGCCGCCGGCCGCCAGGTGAGCGCCTTCCTCCACACCCTGCCGGATATAGCCCTGCACCGTCTCTAACTGCTCCGCCGAGACCAGGGGACCGAGAACGGTCTCCTCCTCAAGCGGATGGCCGACCGTCATCGCCGCCGCATGCTGTTGCAATCGCTCCAGAAATTCCTCTTCGACGTCCTCGTGCACCAGCAGGCGTGAACTGGCCGTGCAGATCTGGCCGCTGCGGAAAAAGACACCCCAGGCCGAGGCGTGAGCCGCCGCGTCCAGGTCTGCGTCCGGGAAGACGACGTTCGGCGACTTGCCGCCCAGTTCCAGGTGAACGTGCTTCAGGGCGCCGCCGGCCGTGCGCATGATCACTTTGCCCGTCTCCGTCGAACCGGTCAGCGAGACGACGTCCACGCCGGGGTGGGTGAGTAGCACGTCGCCGATCTCCTCCGGCTCGCCGACGACGACGTTGAACACGCCGTCCGGCAGGCCTGCCTCGCTGAAGAGGCGCGCCAGCTCCAGCGTCGTCACCGGCGTCTTGCTGTCCGGCTTGGCCACGATGGTGCACCCGGCCGCCAGGGCCGGCGCGATCTTCCACGCTGCCTGATTGATGGGGAAATTCCAGGGCAGAAGCTGTACGGCGACGCCGGTCGGCTCGCGCAAAACCAGGCCCATCTCGTTGCCAAAGGTGAACGTCTTCCCGTGTACGTCCCGGGCCAACCCCGCGTAATAACGGAACAGGTCCACGGCCCACGCAATCATCATCTGCGCCTGGCCGAGTGGGGCGCCGCTGGTCAGCGATTCCCAGCGGGCCATCTGCTCCTGGCGCGCCTCCAGCAGATCGGCCGCTTTGCGCATCACCTCCGCCCGTTCGGCCGGCAGCGCGTGGGGCCACGGGCCTTCGTCAAACGCCCGGCGCGCTGCCTCGATCGCCGTCCGCGCGTCTTCTTCGCTCGCCCGCGCAAATTCGCCGGCCAGCGTGCCGTCGGCCGGGTTCGCGCGCTGGATGGTGCGTCCCTCCGCGGCCGGTCGCCACCCGCCGTCGATGTAGAGGTCGCGTCGAATTGGCGCTTCTTCCTGGAGAACGTCTTGCTGCGAATTAGACTCTTTCATGGGAACCTCGCATTAAAAGGACTTGACACGGCGCATACTTTTTTCTTATCATTGTGGAAGATTGTATACACTGTATACAGTCACTGCAAACGGCTCGCCGGAGGACCCACTCGTCTGGCAAGTTTGGAGGAAAGAGGCTCATAGACACGGGACATGGAGAAACGGCCGGTCCACAAGCGGCCGGCGCTACGCAACCCGCCGCCGAACTGAACGTGGCTGGCTACACGCTGGCCCTCTACGAATCCCCCTTTGCCTGCGCCCTGCGCAATCGGGCCGACGGTCGTCTTATCTGGCAGCTCCAGGCCGTCCGCGCCCGCCGCACAGATGGTGTCTGGCTCGCCGCTACCGACGCAACACTGCAGGCACCGGACGCGGGTGCTGCCCATCTGCGGTTGACGGCCGGCGACACTCCCCTGGACCTCCATGCTTCCGTCGCCGAAGACGTCCTTCGCTTCGAGATAGCGGCAGCCGGCGACGTTGAGTGGCTTGCCGCCGACCTCCTTTCCCGGCCAGACGAGCACTATCTCGGTCTGGGCGAGCGCTTCGACGCTCTGGACCAGCGGGGCAAACAGGTCGATCTGTGGGTCGTCAACGGCGCCCAGGAGGGGCGGACCTACATTCCCGTTCCCTTCTTCCAGTCGACGGCGGGCTACGGCCTCCACGTCGATACAGACGTGCGTTGCCTGGCTCGGCTGGCGACGCACGACGATCCCGCCGTCGTCTCCATCCGCAATGCCGCTCCCACGCTTTCCATGACCGTCATCCCCGGCGAGACGCCCAAAGCCATTCTCTCGCGCTATACGGCCATTGCCGGCCGCCCGGCCGTCCCGCCGCCCTGGGTGTTCGGTCCCTGGAAATCGCGCGACTGGAAGACGGAAGATCAGGAGACCGTCTATGAGGATGCCGACCGGCAACGGGAGCTTCGGTTACCGGCGACTGTCAAGCTCATCGACGCCCGCTGGGAACCCACCTACCATACTTTCACCTTTGACCGCGAGCGCTACCCCGACCCGGAGGGCATGATCTCCCACCTCCACAACCTCGGCTACCGGCTCGTGCTCTGGATCTCGCCGTGGATGGTCCTGGAGCCCGATCGCGAGAGCCCTTATCAATTCTGCGCCGAGCGCGGCTACCTCATCACCAACAGCGACGGCGACCCTTACCTCCACCGCCTGGGCAACAGCCCCACCTTCTTCGGCACCTGTTTCGACTTCACAAACCCGGAAGCCGTCGACTGGTGGCAGAAGCAGATCGCCCGCCTGGTCAAGATGGGCGTCAGCGGCTTCAAAACCGACTTCGGCGAACAGGTGCCCGTCGACGCTCACTTTCACGACGGGCGCACCGGCCGCGAGATGCACAACGTCTATCCCCGCCTTTACAACCAGGTCACCTACGAGGCGATGCAGCAGGAGGGAGACGGCGTCCTCCTCGCGCGCAGCGGTTGGCACGGCTCCCAGGCCCTCTCCGCCGTCTGGGCCGGGGACCAGACAGCCGATTACGCTCCCGCCAGCGGGTTGCCCAGCGCCATCCTCGCCGGGCAGAGTGCCGGTCTCACGGGTTTTCCCTATTGGGCCAGCGACGTGGGCGGCTATTTCGGCGTGCCCACCGACGAGACCTTCATGCGTTGGTCCCAATTCGGCGCCTTCTCGCCCATCATGCAAATCCACGGCGCCGGCCGGCGGGAACCGTGGACCTTTTCTGAAGAGACCCTCGACGTTTACCGCCGTTATGCGGCCTTGCACATCGACCTATTCCCCTACATTTATACCTACGCCCACGAGGCGACCCGCAGCGGCCTGCCCATCATGCGCGCTCTGGCTCTGGAATTCCCGGACGATCCCGGCGTTTGGGGGGACGTCGGCGAGCACGCCTACTGTTTCGGCCGCGAATTGCTGGTAGCCCCCGTCTACTACGGCTTCAGCCGTCTCCGCTACCTCTATCTTCCCCGCGGCCGCTGGCGCGATTTCTGGACCGGCGAGTCGCTCGACGGCGGGCGCATGGTCGAGCGGCCGGCCCCCCTTGATCAGATGCCAATCTTCGCCCGCGCTGGCGCCATCATTCCCCGCCTCGACCCGCCGGCGCAGACGCTGCTCCCGGCGGCCAGCCCCGACATCGTCCCCGCCGGGGACGACCTGCGCCTCGACGTTTACACCGGCGAGGACGGCGGCTTTCTCCTTTACGATGGCACCGAATTTCGTTGGAATGAAGAGACGGCCATCTTGACGGCCGCCGGCTCCCCCGTCTCCCGTCGCATCTCGGTGCGCCTCGTGGGGGATGACCGGCCATTTGTCGACGCAATTGAGGGTGATGGCGCTACCCGCAGCACGTCCCGCGGCAGCCTCGGCGGCCAGCCCGAATACGTGCGCGTCGCCTTGTCTCCGGATGGCGAGCTTCGCCTCCGCTGGCAGCGGGCGCCGTCGTAGAATCTGTTTCGTGAGAGGAGGTGATCGCCCAGCCCGGACATATTCGCCGCTAGAATAATGGAGAAGGAGAAGTTGAACTTCCTTTCTGGCGTTGCCGCCGGGGGGAGTGAGTGTTGATGAGGAAAAGTTAAGGAGAGAACGATGCGTTTCAAAAAGTGGCAATTTAAAAAAGTAGCCATCCTGATGGTGCTGTTATTGCTTCTCTCGATGGTTGCCGTGGCCTGTCAGGGCGGTGAGGAGCCGGCCGGGGAGCCCGAGGCCGAAGAGCCGACGGCAGAGACCGAGCCGGCCGAAGAAGAAGAGGCCGCCCAAGAGGAGCCGGAGGCTGAAGAAGAACCGACTGCCGAAGAAGAAGCGGCCGAAGAGGAAGAGGCAGCGGAAGAAGAACCGGCGGAGGAAGAAGCCGAACCGGTGACCCTTACCTTCTGGATCTACGACAGCTTCGACGGCGAAGACGCGGCCATTTACGATGTCGTTGCCGGCTTTGAAGCCGAGAATCCCAACGTCACCGTGGAGATTGTGCCCACTCAGTACGGCTCCAGCTCCTTCCGCGACAAATTCATCACCGCCGCCCAGGCGGGAGCCGGGCCCGACGTGCTCATGGCCGACATCATCTGGAGCCCTGAATTCGCCGCCATTCAGGCCGCCCAGCCTATCGATGAGATGCTCCCCGAAGGGAAGTTGGACGAATTCTTTCCCGGACCGGTGACCACCCTCCAATACCAGGGCCAGACCTACGGGCTGCCCTTCTACACCAACGCCCTGGCCATGTTCTACAATAAGGACGCCTTTGAGGAAGCCGGGTTGCCCGATCCGGCCGATGGCTGGTCGTGGGAAGAGTTCGAAACGGCCGTCGAAGCCACCACCACCGACGACGGGCAGTATGGCTTTGGTGCCCTGGCCGGCTGGTGCGCCAGCTTCGAATGGTTCCCCTTCCTCTGGTCCAACGGTGGCCGCGTGCTCAACGAAGATCTCACGCAGGCTGCCTTCAACGATGAGGCCGGCGTTGAGTCCGCCGAATTCTTCCTGGGCATTCTCAGCTCCGACAACGTGCCCGAGGCTGCCAAGACCTGGCAGTCCTGGGACGAACTGGCTGCCGCCTTCACCAACGAAGTCGTCACCATGTACGAAGTCGGCGACTGGGGCATCGGGGCCGTCGAAGGTATGGAACCCGACTTCGAGTGGGGCGTCGCGCCGCTCCCCGTGGCCGAGGAACCGGCCAGCGTCGTCGGTGGCGCCAACCTGATGATCAATGCCAACACCGAGAACGCCGATGCCGCCTACGCCCTCATCGACTACCTGACCAGCGACCCCGTCGTCTTCGAGATGATGGACAGCTACAACCGGCTGGCCGCCCGCCGGGGCAGCATGGATGGTCAGGCCATCGTGCGCGAAGACCCGCGCATGCAGGTCTTCGTCGAAGCGCTGGAGTATGCCCGCGCCCGCCCGCCCATTCCTAACTGGACGGCTGTCGATTGGGATTGCATCCAGCCCGCCTTCTGCGAAGTGTTGCTCGAAGGCAAGGACGTCGAGACGGCTATGTCTGAGGCCGAAATGTGCGCCAACGAGGCCCTTTCACCCTAATCGTCGAAAAACGCCCGGGAGGCCGGCCCTCGCTTGACCTCCCGGTGCCCTGAGCAACCTGGCTGCCAAAGGCACCAGGTCGCCCTTAACCCGAGCGACTTGGTCGCCAAAGGCACCAGGTCGCCCTTAACCCGAGCGACTTGGTCGCCAAAGGCACCAGGTCGCCCTTAACCCGAGCGACT
>JAWVYQ010000140.1:0-9407 GCA_033722615.1 Promineifilaceae bacterium (SeqCode) | reverse complement strand
GGCGTGTCTGTCTTCGTTCGCTTTCAGTCTAACAAGGGGCCATTGGCCGGTAAATCGGGGAAAAAGCCGATCTTGGGATGGGGTGAATACCCCATACGCTGTTGCGGCGGGCGGCGGGCTAAGGGGCAAAATGAGGAGGGGAATCAGGGGGCGGAGGGCTGGGAGCAGGTAGCGGGACGGCCGATGTGGGGTGAATCACCCAGGCGAATATGGCTTCTTCGCCCGATAGACTGTGGCCCAGGCAAATGCTAAAGTGAATGTGAGTCAAAATTCTTGCAGCGCAACACCGTACGGGCAGTCGGACATTTACTGAGAATCGCCTGGCGGGATCTTACAAGGAGGCAGCCATGAGCGTCTATGAAGTGATCGCAGTGATGGCCACGTTGTTTGCCCTCCGGTTCATCGTTCCCCTGGCTATTTCGCTGGGCGTCTGCCGGGGCATGTGCCGGTTGGTCGAACAATTGGATTAAAAGGGTGCGTCAGATACAAACATCGATCTCGATCGCGGGGAAGTAGCGTCGACGACGAGCAGTCGGCGGCAGCGCAACAAAAAAGGCCGGGCATTTCGCCCGGCCTTTTTCGTGCTTACTGTCTCGTTCGGCGGTTAACCGCTCGGGACCTCAGGACGGACCATTCCGCTGACGTCCGCTCCAATCGCATTCAGTGAATCGTAAAGAATCTGGATGACATATGCGCCGTTATGGGCGAATGCCCCCGGATCCTTGGCGACGTACTGGTAGTTGTAAGCGGCGCGGAGCAACTGCGGCGTCCAGGAGTTGAACTGGTTACCGTAGTTGGCCTCGTCCGGATCGGGTTCGCCGTTTTCATTGGTGTCGACGAAGAAGTAGGGGTAGCTGTGTGCATCGTAAACGATGCCTGTGCCCACGGTGTTCGTTGCGTAGTCTTGCATGGCCGTGTAGAGCATCTGTTGCATCGTCTCGATCTCCATCGCGATGCCCTCTTCAGCGTCACCGTCACCATCGAAGTCGATGAAGGTGTCGTCTTCGGGTACCTTGATGGTCTGCAACGCCTCGAAGCTGTCAGCGCCTTCGTGGCAGTTGCTGCACGCTTCGACTTCGACTTCCAGCGCGTGAGTGTTATGGCACTCAATGCAGGTGTCGAAGGCGCCCACGTGCTCGAAGCGACCCGCGTAATCCTGACCGGGGTACTGGTACGCGCCGTTCGCCTGCGCCCCGAAGAGCGTGGCGCCGGCCGCGAAGTAGTGAACGTTCAGGAAGCGCAGGTTTTCGCCGACGGTGTCCGGCCCGAGGTCGCCCACGAGCTGGTCCACGTCGGTGCCCGCCTGGCGGCCCTGGTGGCAGTTTAGACAGAGGTTGCTGTCGGGATCACCCGTGGAAAGCGTCGCTCCGCTGGGGAAGGTGACTTCTTCCACTGGATAGCGTTCCCAGGTCTCCAGACTGCTGTGGCACGTCGTGCACGCGAAGCCGTTGGCCGGCTCCTCGTTGATCGTGACGCCGTTCTCGAGGAAGACGGGCAGGCCGTCGGCCGAGTGGCACTTGCTGCATCGGCCCGGCACGAATCCATCCTCATCCCAGTGGCGGAACGCTTCCTCCGATCCGGCGAAGTGGCCGTGATCGATGCGGCGAGCGTTGCTCAGGTCCACCGGTTCGGCGATTGTGCCGTTCAGGTCCTCAATCGAGTCATACAGCAGTTGGATGATGTACTTGCCGCCGTGGGCATACTGTCCCGGATCCTTCAGCGACACCTGGTAGTTGTACGCTGCCTTCAACAGGCGAGGCGTCCAGGACGCATAGCGGTTGGGGTAGGCGGCTTCGTCTTCGCCGGCTTCGCCGTCTTCGTTGGTGTCGTTGAAGAAGTACGGGTAGCTGTGCGAATCGTAGACGACGGGCGCGCCGGTCACTTCCGTGGCGTAGGCCTGAATGGCCTGCAAGAGCATCCCTTGTAACGTTTCGATCTCGAAGAAGACGCCTTCTTCCACGTCGCCGTCGCCATCATAATCGACGGCCGAGGCCAGAGTGCGCACGCTGGTCAGATCCTCTTCCGATTCCAGATCGCTGTGACACGATGTGCATTCGTCGAGTTGAACTTCCAGCGTGTGCGGGTCGTGACAGTCGATACAGGTAGAATACGGCTCCACGTGGTCGAAAACGGCGTCATACGACTTGCCGTCGTACTCGTAACCACCCATCGCTACCGTACCGTACTTCGTTGCAGCGGCTGCGTAGTAGTGGATGTTGATGAAGCCGAGTTCTTCATTGACTTCGTCGGGAGCGTCGGTAAGACCGAGCTCTTCGACGGACGCATTTACCTGTACCGTCGAGGCGCGACCCTGGTGACACTGCATACAGCGCGCTTCGTCGGCGAGGCCGGTGACGGTGGCCCCGGAGGGGAAGGTGACGGAGTCAATTTCGTCCGTGACCTCATTGTGGCAGGCCACGCACTCCACGGTGGTTCCCAGCGGAGCCGGGGCGTCCACGACGCCGGCTTCGCTGCCGTCGGCACCGACGAAATCGAGGAAGCCGGGTGTGCTGTGACACTTGGCACACGCTGCCTCAACTTCGCCATCTTCATCCCAATGGACGAAGGCTTCGGCCGTCTCGTCATTGTGCGGCGAGTTTTCCCACGCCTCAATGATCGCCAGATCGGCTACTTCCTCCGGCCCCACCGGGACTTCCACTTCGACGACGCGGGTAACCTCTACCTGCTCCGTCTCTGTTTCTCCCGACACTTCGACAATGCGTGTTACCTCTACCTCGCGGGTCACTTCTACTTGTTCCGCCTCGCACGCTGCGAGAGCGACGACAAGTATCAGAAGCAACCCCACGACGAAGTAAGTAACTCTCTTGGGGGACATATACTTCTCTCCTTGTAGATTGTGTTCCGCAATGCTCGATTAGGTACTACATACTTTGTGGCTAAGGTTTCATACGCTCCTCCCACCTTCGGGCGCCTAGGGGGACAGGTACGCCCTTCTAGGGGAAAAAATATCTTTCATAACCTAGGGAATGGTCGTAATGGCTGTCTGTTCAAAGGTAAAGGCCCAGACGAGTACGGTCAGAATCAGGGCGCTGGCGACGACGCTGACGGCGATGAAGATGCGGCGGCGGCGTTCCAAAACCGGCCGCTCGACTTCGGGCCACGGTTTCCCGCCGGCCTCCAGCCGCTCTAGCTCCAGCGCGTGTTCCTCCTTCATCTGTTCGTGCGGTAATTTCCCGGTAAATATGCTGGGGTTGAAATGTTTGATATGCACGTTGTACATGTGCCAGATGACGATTGACACGACGGCCAGCAGCGCCTCGCCTCCGTGGGCGGCCAACGCCGCTGGAATGATCGAACCGGGGAGAACGGACGTCGTGGCAATCGGATTCCAGAGCATGAAACCGGTGATCGTCATAATCGCCGTCCCCCACACCACGGCCCAGTACTCAAACTTCTCCCCAAAATTAAACTTGGGCATTTTGGGGTGTTCGTCGGTCAGGCCCAGGTTATAGCGGACCAGATGGATCAAGTCGGTGAGATCCTGTCGGCCCAGCATCATGCGCGGCCGCTCGCGCTTGACGTACAGACGATAGGCAGAGGTAAAGACATGATAGATCGAGCCGCCGACGAGAAAGAACGCGGCCCAGCGGTGGATGAGCCGTACCAGCTCAATACCTCCCATCAGATCAATCATCGACCGGGCCACGGCCGACTCCAGGGAAAACATCTGCGGCAGGCCCGTCACTGCCAGCACGGTGAACGTAACCATCAAAATGAAATGTTCTATCCGCGCGCCAATGCGAAATCGCGGGTATTGTTTACTCTGGTTGCTCACAGAAATTCCTACTCCTCTTGCCTGTCCGAAAAGCGATCGCGCGCCCGGCGATAAACGTCGGTCACGACGATAAAGCCGAGAAAACCAACGGTAGCCGGAATGACGATTCTGTAGAACCAGTTCACGAGAAAGACCAGCGGATAATGGTCCAGTGAGGGTTCGTAGTGGCTTGTCCAGGCGTCCGGGAAGTTCTCGTTAGCGTCTGGATGGCATTCACGACACGTTTCCAGCAGGTTCGCTTTGATGCCGGCGTCCGGGTCCTCCGGGTGTTTAATGTCGTGGACGCCGTGGCAATCAAAGCAGACGGCCTTGTTGGTCGGCACGTCGGGGTCCTGCGCCTCGAAAAGGGTCACCGTCGTACCGTGGAAATCGGCCACGTAGGTGTCAAATACGTTGGTGGAGATGTCGTATTCCGCCATCAATTCCTCGTCGGCGTGACATTCGCCGCACAACTCCGGAGAACTATTGCGGAAGGCGGCAAGGCCGGGATCGGTGATGGCGTGCACGCCGTGGCAGTCGGTGCACGTGGCAACGTCGGGATTGTCTTCTTCGAGCAGGGCTTCGCCGTGCACGCTTTCGCGGTACTCTTCAAAAATCGTGCCGTGACACTCGGCACACGTGGAGGAGATGCGCGACCGTGGCTCGTCTGGATCTGGGGTGTCGTGAGCGCCGTGGCAGTCGGTGCAGACGGCCGCCTGTTCCTCCCCTTCTTCTAGCGCCTGCCCGTGGACGCTGTCCTGCAAATTCTCGTACTTCGGTTCGTGACACTCCGAGCAGGCGGGGTACATCTGTAACGAGTAGTCGCGCCTGCTTTCGGCGACAATGGGCTCATGCGGAAAGGTGACTCCCTCGTGACAATCCGTGCACGCCAATGGTTGCCACGGATTGTCCGTGCCGTGGACCGAAGCGTGAAAATCATCCTCATTGACTGTCAGATCCAGCTGGTCGCCGTTTTCCAGTGTGGTCGAGAGGTCGGTCAGGCCGTGGCAGGCCAGACAATATTGATTGTCTCGTGACTGGCGGAAGAGGTCGTTTTCGATCACCTGCGCTAGCCGTCCTGGGTCGGTGAAGTCCACCTCTCGCTCCTGGTGGCATTCGACGCAGTTGTCGACCCCTTTCTCTTCTGGCCAGGCATCGGCCGGATGTGTTTCATGGGCGCTGTGGCAATCGGTGCAGACGACGGGGTTCTCGGCGTCGCGGCCGGGATGGCTCGTGACGTGAGGCCGCTGGTGGCACTGCTCACAACTTTGCGACCGCGAAAGCTCATAGTCGCGCAGCGTCTCGGCTTCGACCGGCGGGTGAGGGAACTGGTACTCTGCCGGCGCGTGGCAAGAAGTGCATTGCAGCGGATCCTCCGCCGCGTCGCCGTGGACGGACGCGTTGACAGCTTCCACATCAACCTGGATGGGGAACGATTCGCCCGATGGCAGGACAACGCTTTCGTCCGTATCGCCGTGGCAGAGGCGGCATGCGTCGTCGCCGGCCGCAGGACCTCTCTGGGTTTGTTGCGCCGGCATTTCCTCCAATGCAGAAGCCAGGGCAATTGCCGTGCGATCTGTCTCTTCTGCGCCTTGCGCCGTAACCTGCACCCTATCTGCTTTGGCGGCGGCCGTATTTGCCTGGTAGAGGAGGATCAACCCGGCGACGATGGCAGCCACCATCACGAGCAGAACGAGCCAGATTGTGCGATGACGTTGGTACGTTGGGAGCAAGCCAATCTCCTTAGTAGTTCAGCAATCTGCGACAGGCGCAGGCCACGCTACCTCGACATGGCCTGCGCAAACAGTTCTTCGTCCGGCCGCTCAGGGGGACGACGGCGTCTCGGTGGGAGTCGTCTCCGGTTCCTCCGCCGATGGCGTATCCTGGGCCTGGGGCGGCACGTGATAGTCAGCCGCTGTCTGTAACAGTTCCTCGTCCGTCTTGGGCAAGGCCAGGCCCTCCGGATTGTGGCAGTGACGACAGGCAAAGTTGAGCGAGATCTGCGGTCGAGAAATGGTCTGACCGTCCTCGCTTTCCACGAATTGCTCAATTTGGAATGGGTCAATGGCCACGACGTGGGTGCGAATGTCGCCGGTAAACAGCTCCGGATCACCGGCGGCGCTCCGGATGACGCGCGGCATGTGACAATCCACACATTCGACGTTGAATCGTTCGTGCGCCGGGTTGTCCTGGTATTGGGCTACGCTAAAGTGGCAATCGGCGCACGCTTTCGTTGTCGCCGGTTGTTCGTTCATGCGAAGCTGCACCACGCCGGTGTGGGGATCGTGGCAATCGACGCAATCGAGCACCAAATGCTTGCTCTGGGATAGATCTTCGTATTGGTCGTGATGGTTAATGAAGCCGTCGCTCGCCTCGATAGTCTCAAACGGCCCTCGCGCGTGACATTCGGCGCAAGCCTGAGCGTCCCGGTTGACCTCCATATTGAAGGCCCGGGGCTGGTTCGCGTGCAGACTGCCAGGACCATGGCACTCTTCACATTGGACGCCGGCCAGTTCCCACGTGCCGACGATGCCGGCCTTATCGTCTTGATGGCCGCGCGAACTGTATCCCGTCGTGTGGCACGAACCGCAATCGTACGCCGTCTCCTCGCCCGCATGATACGGTACCCACTCGGCGTCTGTGTCGAGGATGGGGTTCGGGTTTGCAAAATTGTACTGGGTAGTGGCCTCCTCGTCGCCGGTAATAATGAAGCCTTCCTGGTCGACGAAGCGGGCTTTCCAGTTGTAGCCACCGATGACGTAGCTAATCTCCTCCCATTCATATCCCTCAGGGGGGCGAGGGATTTCCGTGAAGGGATAGTCGGGTGCTTCGTCTTCGACGGCCGTCAGTTGCCAGGGGTGTCCGCTTTGCATAAATGTGTCATAGATCGCTTCGTGACATTGGCCACACGCCTCGCTGCCGACGTATTGGGGGGGTTCAAAGCTGACGCCATCCTGACCCGGCGCGCCCGGTGGGCCCGGTTCACCGGCAGGGCCCTGGGGACCCGGGGGGCCTTGTGGCCCTTGCGGTCCCGGAGGTCCTTCTACCACTGTTTCCCCTCCACAGGCTACGAGCGCCAGGGCTGCGGTGATGAGAATGATCACAATCGCTCTGCGCATTCATTTTCCTCCTTGAAATGGCGCCGTACGAATAGGTGCGCTGACGCACCGCTAGGTGCGCCTACGCACCTGAATTAATTAGACGGCCGCGTGACACAGAAACCGCCCGATGATGACGCGGGAGTAACGACAAGGAGAGCCATCCAACTGGACAGTCGATAACGATATTCTAACGCTTGGCCCAAATCTTGTCACGCGGTGCCAATAATGCGAACCACCAGTAGTTTAAACGTCCGATGGTCGATCTATTAGTGGCATGCTGCATATAAGAGTAATGACATATGTCACATCCCAGTGAATGATTGCTACCACCTGGGCCATGTGCTAGAATGCACAATTGAAGCGATTGACCGATCGTAGCAGGAGGAGACGCTTGAAGAGCTTTGAGACGTGGAAGACCTGGCTGGTGATAATAGGCCTGTTATTATTTAGTGGTGTTGCGTCGGTACTCTGGCTGGGCGCAGGCGACGTCGACCTCGGTGGGAGCGGCTTGAATCTGGGGGAGGCGCCGGCCGTGGACCTCTCTGGAGTGGTCGAGCAGGATGTCGAGCCCGTAACGATTCAGTTGGATGAATATTTGCTGGGCGAAGTGCTGGTCGAGGCCCCCTTGCTGAAGGAGCTAAACGGCGTCGAAGTTCACCCCATGGTTTTAACAGGCGTTCTCACTGCCATCTTTCTCGGCGGCCTTCTGGCTGTGGGCGTTCCCTTGGGCCTCATCTACATCAGATTGGACGAGCAGGCTGAAGCCGTGAAGGAAGATCCGGAGTTTCAGGCCGCTCAGCAGAATTTGGAGGAGCGCGAGAAAGAATGGCGCAAAGAACAGGAAGCGGAACGCCCTTCGGCTTCGGCGTCTGACGAGGCGTCCTCGGACGGGCGCTCGTTTAGCTTCGTATTTACTACTTCTGCCACCGCATTTCTCTTTGCCATCTTCACCAGTTTTGCCCTGGCCGAGACATTCTATCCGGCGGGGGAGCTTCGCTTGGCCGGCGGCGCGCTGATCGATCCCGTCGTACCCATCGCCGCGGTCATGGTTCTCATCACGGCCCTGATTTTGCTTGCCATCTTCCGGCCGCCCCGGCCGGCCGCCCCGGCCGAGGGGAGTAGCGACGACCAGCCAATTCCCTGGGGCACCATCTGGGTCATTCTGACCGGCCTCGTTTTCGTGGGTATTGGAACCGGTCTCATGCTGGCCGTGCGCGCCATGGGCAGCGGCTGATCGCCGGCATCCGCCCGGAGGTGGGCGTTGCCCCTCTTTGAAAACGAGCGCGGTCCGCGTTTCATTCAGAGGTGGAAAGACGAAGATGGACGCCTACGACATGCAGGACCAATTGGACAGCGTGCGTATGCGCCTGTTGCAGGCTCTGGCCCCTTTGCCAGATGAGGCACTGTTGCAGTCAGGCGTCGTCGGCGAATGGTCCATCGCCGACGTCCTATCCCATTTCATCAACTGGGAGGCGGAGCTAATCACCGGATTAATGCGCATCGACCAGGGGAAGCGACCGGCACGCCTGTTACAGGCTCTGGAAGATCGGGACGCGTACAACGCTAAACGGGTTGAAGAGATGAAAGGGCGGGACCTGGACCGCATCTTCGACGATTTGCGGCAGGTGCGCCAGCAGTTAGAAGGGTGGTTGGAAGAATTCAGCCGTAGCGACCTGGAATCAACGAATAGATATAAAGGGCTGGGCGGCCGCCCATTGTGGAAGTTAATCGCCAGCGCCAGCTTTGAGCACGAAGCCGAGCACCTGGACGAAATCGAAACTTTTTCCGAGCGCTGGCTGGACGAAGAGAATGACGGTTCTATTTCTCTAACCGACATTGAGGTGAAAGAAAATGGCCATCGCCAATAAGACAGCAAGCTTAGGGGAAGCATATGAAGCAGCCCACGAGGGCGCCGTCTTTGTGGACCGCAGCGCTCTGGGCGTGCTCAAATTTACGGGAGAAACTCGGCTAGATCTGCTCCATCGCATGTCCACGCAGGTCGTCGAAACGTTGCAGAGCGGGGAGGGGGCTGCGACGATCCTGACGACGGACATCGGCCGCATGATCGACCGGCTCTTGCTTTACGTCAGCAGCGACGCCGTCTACGCCGTGACGGGAGAAGATAACGCCGACAACGTCGCCCGCTATCTGATGCGCTACGTCTTCTTCAACGACGATTTCCACATCGAGGATCTGACGGACGAGACGGTCGTATTCGGCGTCTATGGCGCCCAGGCCAAGGCGCGCCTGCGGCCCCTTTTCGGCGATGCCGTGGACGTGCCCCTGCACCACTGGCGGCAGCTCGAACTGGACGGTGCCTTCGCGTACCTGCATAAGACAGATCCCGTAGCCGGTGGCGGCTACTTTGTAATGTGTGACGTGGAAGACCGGGACGACGTGGAAGACAGCTTGTCGGCCGCGGGCATTGTTCCGGCCGGTGAAGAGGCGTTTGAATATTTGCGGATCGAGGAGGGCCTGCCGCGCCTGGGCCGCGAAATCAGCAAGGATTACATTCCGCTGGAAGCCGGATT
>JAWVYQ010000139.1:0-9479 GCA_033722615.1 Promineifilaceae bacterium (SeqCode) | reverse complement strand
TACACCACGCCCGGGACAAATAATGCCCCCGAGACCAGACCGAGTTCGGGAGCCTCGGGAATGGTGTTGGCCGGTACCACGTCCCCCCGGTAGTTAAACATCAAAAGAGCGTCTTGTACATTTCCCCAGAATGTACGCCACGTGGCGGCAAAAGAAAGGGTCTGCCCGGCCCGGCTCGCCGCTCGAAACCAGAAGAGGCCGGGCTCATCCAACATAAAGCGCAAAAGGGGCAAAAAGGCCAGCGCGGCCGCCAATCCACCCAGAACGGCGTTTAACCAGAAGGAATCGTCCAGGCTGGTAGCCCGGGCCTGATCCGGCGACCGCCGCGCAGCCCACCGCCGGCTAACGAGGTCGCCGCCAACCTTGACCCCGACCAACAACAGCAACAATAAGGGCACGATGCGCATCGCCGTGTAGGTGTGAAGGCCAATCCCCAGAATCAGGCCGGCCGCCAGCCAGTCGTTACGGCCATTTCGCTTCAAAGCTCGCACGAGAAGATAAAGGGCCGGCACCGCGAAGGCGGCTGTAAATGGGAAGCGCAGGCCGACGCGAGTGATCGCCACGTGCCAATGGGAAACGGCCAGAAAAAACGCGGCCAGCAAGCCAACCTTCCGCCCGTACAACTCCTTTCCCAACAGGAAGGTAAGCGGAACGGTCACAATTCCGAACAGGGCCGTGCCCACCTTTAGCGCCAGATGCCCGATCGTTAGCGGCGTGAAGCGAATGAGGGCCGCCGTCAGATAGAACTGTATCATCTCCCGGCCGGTATTACGGGGAAAAAAGATAGGTCGGCGGCCGCTCAATACGTCGTAAACGTCCAGCAACTTCTCGGCGTGATCGCTCGTCATCTCCGCCGGCACCGACGACAGGCGATAGAGGCGGAACAGGATCCCCAGGCCGGTAATCGCCGCCACTGCCAGCAACGTTCGACGGTCGATCCGTTCCCACGTTCGCCGTATCAGCAAGAGCCATCCACCTGCCGGTCGCTCCCCGAAAGCAATCACAAAGTAGAAAAGCGCGCCCAGCCAGAACCAGAACCCGCCGGCCAGCCGGTTGCCCGCAAAGCCCCGAAAGGCCAGGAACGCCAACACCAGCGCCGTCACCAGAAAGAACAGCCGCCAGAACCGCGACCGGAAAAGGGGCGCCCACGAGCCCGGCGCTTCAACCGGCCGCTGAACGCCGGATAGGTCGACGGACGACCGCAGGAACGGCACCAGAAAGAGGACGACGGCCATTGCAAAACATCCTACCCCGATCGTAACGTGCTCCCGTTCGGCCAGGAGCCACTGACCGCAGAGAGCGGCCAGGACAGATAGGGACAAGGCAACGGCCACGACCACGTCACCCCCCTTTTCGTGCTTGTTGGATGCGATGACGGTACCTCCTTCTTCTCGACACCGATTTATTTTATGGGAATTAACACGGCCGGCCAGACACGCCACAAAACCGCCACACTCTGCAGTTGACAGACTCAGGCCCGACTGCTATATTAAAAAATACCGATTAGTATGTTTTTTCTGGTTGTTCGCGTCGTGCCAGCCGAACGGTTGCATCAACATTTCATGTGAGGTAGATTTACGGGCAGGTTAGCAACCTGATCGTGCCAGCAACCAAACATCCTTTGGTCGGCTAACCTCATCCAGTACACTTTCTGGCTTCTTCGACGAGCCGCACCATATGCCAATGCGTTACCATTCGCCTGTGGGACGGCAGCGCGTTCGAAACAAAAAGCATTATGGAATTACACTTTCTGGCAGAGATGACGTGGCCTGAGGTAGCCGAACTGGCACAGCGCACCTCGGTCGCCCTCGTTCCGACCGGTGCCACGGAAGCCCATGGCCCACACCTCCCTCTGGAGACAGACGTCATTATCGCCCAGGGATCCTGTCGCCGTGCGGCTGAGCGGCTGGCAAAGGGGGGAATTGAGTGTGTGATTGCGCCCCCCTTTTACTACGGCGTGACCAACTTCGGTATGCCCTTCTCAGGCACCGTAACCATCGCTGCTGATGCCCTTCAAGAACTGGTTCGCGGCGTCTGCTACTCCCTCTCCACCCACGGATTTAACCGCATCGTCTTCTCCAACCATCACCTGGAACCCGCCCATTTCAACGCCATCAAAGAAGCGGCCGGCCAGGTGGATGAAGCCCGTGTGGCCGTACCCGACGTTCGCGACGATCGTTGGGCCGCCACCCTGACCGAAGAATTTCGCGCTGGCGCCCGGCACGCTGGCTCCTATGAGACGTCCCTTGTCCTGGCCGAACGGCCGGAACTCGTGAAACAGGACGTCATGAAAGAGCTGTCTCCTGTCTGGATTGACCTGCCCGAGCGCATCCACAAACACGGAGCCCGCACCTTCAAAGACGCGGGCAGCGATTGGGCCTACTTTGGCGACCCGGCCCGCGCATCGGCTGAAGAAGGGGAAATGATCTTCGATGCCCTGGCGCAAATGCTTGCAACCACCGTTAGGGAACTGGTTTCGTGAAAGAATCCTGCCCCCGGCAGGGTCTTTTTTGTGACGGCGACGTCCCGTTATTTCCATCTTTTATTTAAGAGGAGGAACCATGAACCAGAAGAAGTCAGGAGTTTCACGGCGCGACTTTCTCAAGCTGGCTGGCGGCACTGCCGCCGCAATGTTGGCCGCGCCCAGCCTGAGCGCGTGCCAGGCCCTGGGGGGAGGGACAAGCGGGCCCATCACCATCGGCTTGCTGTTACCCTATTCAGACATCTACGCCGTTTTGGGAGAAAGCATCACCGATGCGATCACGATGTACTTCGATGAGATTGGGAATGAGGCGGGCGGCAGAGAAGTCCAGTTCATTCAGGAGGACACGGAGATCGCGCCGGACGTGGCGCAACAGAAGGCCATCAAGCTCGTAGAGCAAGACGAGGTCGACCTGGTAGCCGGCATCGTTAGCTCGGGCGTGCTGATGAACCTGCGCGATTACTTCCACGACAACCAGAAGCTGTTGATTGTAGCCAACGCCGGGGCAAACCCCATCAGTCGTGACTTGAAGAGCCCATACATCTGGCGGACGTCGTTCACAAACTGGATGGCGCCCTATAGCATGGGCGGCTGGGCAGCGGAGAACGTCGGCACGAGCGCGGCAATCAGCGTGCCCGACTATGCAGCTGGGGAGAACAACATCACCGGCTTCACCCAGAGCTTCGAAGAAGCCGGAGGGGAGGTTATCCTGGTGCAGCGGACGCCATTCCCCAACATGGGCGATCCCGCCCCCTTCATGGCCGAGCTGGCCGACTCCGGCGCCGACCTCGTGTACTCGTTCTACAGCGGCGGGGCCGCCGTCACCTTCGTCCAGGCATACAGTGACTTCGGCCTACACGGGCAACTGCCCCTGCTGGCGGCCGGCTTCATGGTGGAAGAGGACGTGTTGCCCGCTCAGGGCGAGGCGGCGCTAGGCGTGCGCAGCACGTTGCACTGGTCGTACCTGCTGGACACCCCGGAGAATAACGAGTTCAAACAGGCGTTCAGAGAGCGATACGAGCGCGACGCCGACGTCTTCGCCGTGCAAGGCTACGACACCGGCCGCGTCATCGCCGAGATGCTAGACGCTGTTGAGGGTGATACCTCTGACGTCCAGGCCATGATCGACGTCTTGCCGGACATCAGCTTCGCCAGCCCGCGCGGCCCCTTCTCGCTCGACGCCAACTCCCAGGCCCCTCGACAGAACGAATACCTTCGCGAGGTACAGATGGTAGAAGGCGAGCTGCACAACGTCGTCATCGAAAACTTCGGTGAAATCGTCGATCCCGGCGACAATTCGCAAGGGTAAGGCAGGTACATAACGTTAACGATCTCCGGGTGGGCTTCCTCCCACCCGGAGATTTTTCATATCATGGAAAATTTCATCATCCAATTCCTGAACGGCCTTGTCTTCAGCATGCTCCTCTTCATCATGGCCGGGGGCCTTTCCATCATTTTCGGACAAATGAACGTGATTAACCTGAGCCACGGAGCGTTTTACCTGTTGGGCGGCTACGTGGGACTGACGATGGTGCGGCAGATGGGCAACTTCTGGCTGGCGCTGCTCATCGCTCCGCTACTTGTGGCCATCCTTGCCGTAGTCATTGAGCACTTCTTGCTACGCCGCCTCTACGGTGCCCACCGTCATCTGGAACAAGTATTGCTGACCTTTGGGCTGGCCCTCATCTTTTCCGACCTGATCCAGTGGAATTGGGGCGCATACGTGCAGTCGGTGCCCCCGCCAGAACTCCTGTCCGGTCACGTTCCCGTTTTCGGCCTGGACTTCCCCATCTACCGCCTCTCGTTGATCGTCTTTGGCGTGGTTCTGGCGGCCGTCCTCTGGTTAATATTGGAGCGGACGCGCATCGGGGCCATCGTGCGCGCCGGCGTCTCCGACGCCCAACTGGTGAGCGGGCTCGGGATCAACATCCACCTTGTGTTCGCCGGCGTCTTCGCCGTGGGCACGGCGCTGGCAGCGCTTGCCGGCGTCATCGGCGCCCCGGTCACTACCCTCTATCCCGGTCTTGATTTCGAAATCCTGATCCTGACCGTCGTCGTCGTGGTCGTGGGCGGGTTGGGCACGTTGAAGGGCGCGTTCGCAGGCGCCCTCGTCATCGGCATGGCAGACACGCTCGGGAAGGCATACATCTCAGAGTTCTCTCTTTTCCTCATATTCGCCGTGATGGCCATCATTCTCCTTCTCCGGCCGTCCGGCCTCTTCGGGCTTGAGGGCATCGGCACATGACGGCCGTTGACACGCCTCTACTGAGAGTGCGAGGCTGGGTCAGCCGGCGGCGGCCGTGGTTCCTGGCCGCGCTGGGCCTGGCAGCCATCGTCTGGCCTTATCTGGCCAGCGCCATTAAACCCTTCTACCTGAGTCTGACCATCGACATTCTCATCTTCGCCATCTTTGCCATGAGCCTCGACCTGCTCCTGGGCTATACAGGGCTCCCCTCTTTTGGCCACGCCGCCTTCTTCGGGCTGGGCGCCTACGTGCTCGCGTATATTGCTAGCCGCAGCGACCTGGCCCTGAACCTGACGAGTAACCTGCTGGTGACGCTGCCGGTAGTGATGCTCGTCACGGCCGTTGTCGCCCTCATCATCGGCTTCTTCGCGCTGCGCACCAGCGGCATCTACTTCCTGATGATCACCCTGGCTTTCGCGCAAATGCTCTTCAGCATCGCCATTCGCTGGTCCGGCGTGACAGGAGGCTCGGACGGGTTGCCGGGGGTTGCCCGGCCGACCGTCGGCGTTGGGCCCCTGAGTTACTCCTTTGGCTCCCGGACCAGTTTTTACTTTCTCGTCCTCCTCTTCTTCGTCGGCTCCTACTGGGCCTTGCGCCGAATCGTAAACAGCCCTTTCGGCTGGACCCTGCGTGGCATCCGCGAAAATGAACACCGAATGCAGGCGCTCGGCGTGCGTACGTTCCGCTACAAAATGGCGGCCTTCGCCATATCGGGAGCGTTCGGCGGGTTGGCCGGTATGCTGTTCGCCTATTACCTGCGCGGAGCGTCGCCGGAGATGTTGCACTGGTCCACCTCCGGCGAAGTCTTGATCATGTTGATCATCGGCGGGCCGGGCACGCTCATCGGCCCCATGCTTGGCGCCGGCATCATCCGCGGCTTCAGCCTGCTGATCAGCAGCTACACAGAGCGTTGGGAGACCCTCATGGGCCTTCTCTTCATCGCCTTCGTCCTCTATGCACCCCAGGGAATTGTGGGCATGTTGCGGCAGAAAGAAAAGGAGCCTGATGGCTGAACTATCGGTGAAAGGGCTAACCAAACATTTCGGCGGCATTGCCGCGCTGAACCGCGTCGATTTGACCGTGGCTTCCGGCGCGCGGCACGCCATCATCGGCCCCAACGGTGCGGGCAAGAGCACGCTCTTCAACCTCGTAGCCGGAGAGCTTCCGCCGACGGAGGGCCAGGTGTACCTGGGCGAGCGGAACGTGACCGCCTTACCCGTGTACGAGCGAGCGAATCTCGGTCTGGGCCACACCTTCCAGCGCAACAACCTTTTCATGGAGTTGTCCGTCTTCGCCAATGTGCGCCTGGCCGTGCAGCACCGTTTGGGAATTAACCGCCACTGGTTCCGGCCCATCGGCTCCTTCAAGCAGCTTGAGGAGCGGACCGACGAGATATTGCGCCGGGTAGGTTTGCTGGGACAGCGTGACCGCCCCGTGAGCGCTCTGGCCTACGGGCAGCGACGGGCGCTGGAAGTTGGGCTTGCGCTGGCGTCCGAGCCCCGCGTGCTGTTGCTCGACGAGCCCACGGCCGGCATGTCGCCCGCAGAAACGACAGAAATGACCGGCCTCATCGAATCGCTGCCGGAGTCGCTGACCATCTTAATAATCGAGCACGATATGGACGTCATCTTCAACCTGGCAGAGCGGATCACCGTTCTCCATTACGGACAGATCATCAGCGAAGGGACGCCGGAGCAGATCCGGGCTGACCAGACGGTGCAGGAGATTTATCTGGGCAGTGAAGGGTTGGCGTTAAGCGACGGCGACGGGGGAGAACCCGGCCGTGGCTGAGCAGATGCTGTCAGTAGAGGGAATTCATACCTATTACGGCGAAAGCCACGTCCTGCAAGGCGTGTCGCTGCATGTCGACGAGGGGGAGGCCGTCGCCCTACTCGGGCGCAACGGGGTCGGGAAATCGACCACCATTAACTCCATTATCGGCTTCACACCGCCCCGGCGCGGCCGGATCCGGGTGCGCGGTGAGGACGTGACCCACGCCCCTTCCCACCGCACGGCGCAGATGGGCGTAGGCCTGGTGCCCCAGGGACGGGGCATTTTCCCCACGCTGACAGTCGAAGAGAACGTGACGTTGGCCGCGCGCAACGCAAAAAACGGAGGCTGGACCTTTGAGCGAGTAATGGAAGCCTTTCCCTTGCTGGAAGCGCGCCTGGATAACCGGGGCTCCCAGTTGAGCGGCGGCGAGCAGCAGATGCTGGCTATTGCCCGAGCGTTGATGACCAACCCCGAACTATTGCTATTGGACGAACCCTCAGAAGGGCTGGCGCCGATGGTCGTGCGCGAAATCCAACGGATCATGCACGATCTACGAGAACGGGGATTGTCGCTGTTACTGGTAGAGCAAAACCTGGCCCTCGCCTTCAGCGTAGCCGACCGCGTGTACGTTATGAACAAGGGGCAGATCGTCTTTGAGGGGACGCCGGCCGAGCTTCAGGAAAGCGAAGAAATACTGCACCGCTACCTGGGGGTGTGAGCTCGCTGACCTTCTTGCCAACCGTAACGAGGAGGTGAACGGCAACCATCTTTGACCCGTCGCCGGCGCCCGTTAAAATCGGAAAGAGAAAACCAGATCCAACGAAACGTTGCGGGCGCCTGGATTAACCGGGCTGAGACCTCGCCGAACCTCGCCGAGGCCTCCTCTTGCATCCGCTGTGAGGATGACCGCCACCCCTGATCCAGGTAATGCTGGCGGAGGGAAAATGAACTAGGAATAAGACCACCTGCCGGCAGCAGGTGGTTTTCGTCTTACGGAGGCGTAACGTGAAGCAATCGCCAACGATACGGGGCGTATATCTCATCACAGACCGGGAGGCCTGCCTCGGCCGGCCGCTCGACGAAGTCGTGCTGGCGGCCGTCGAAGGGGGCGTTTCCCTGGTGCAGCTGCGCGAAAAAGAGGCGTCCACTCGCGCTTTCGTAGAGACGGCGGAGCAAATGAAGGCGCTACTGGCACCCCACACCGTGCCCCTGATTATCAACGACCGGGTCGACGTGGCACTGGCCGTACAGGCAGACGGCATGCACGTAGGACAGGACGATATGCCCTACCCTCTCGCCCGAAAGCTGGCCGGTCCCGAGGCCATCATCGGCCTGTCCGTCTCTAACCTGGAACAGATCGAACAAGCAGACGCCTACGACGTCAATTACCTGGGCGTTGGCTCCATCTTTCCTTCGCCCACGAAACCGGACGCCAAAGGACGGTGGGGGCTCGACGGCCTGGCCGCCGTGCGCCGTCGTTCGCGCCACCGCCTGGTGGCCATCGGCGGCATCGACGAAAGCAACGCCGCCGACGTCATCCGCGCCGGGGCCGACTGTATCGCCGTCGTCTCGGCCATCTGCTCGGCACCCGATCCCTACCAGGCAGCCCAAACCCTCAACCAGATCGTTGAGGAGACCCTGGGCGCCCGAAAAGAGGAGACGAAATGACGAAAGATACCGATGTCAAGCATTATGCGCGCGCGCTGACCATCGCCGGTTCGGACAGCGGCGGTGGCGCCGGAATCCAGGCAGACTTGAAGACCTTTTCCGCGCTCGGCTGCTACGGCATGTCGGCCATCACGGCGCTGACCGCACAGAATACGGTGAGCGTAACGGCCGTGCACCCTGTCCCGCCGGACTTTGTCGCGCAGCAGATAGACGCCGTCATGGAGGACGTTGGCGTCGACGCGGTCAAGATCGGCATGCTCCATAGCGCCCCGGTAATTCGCGCCGTCGCCGAACGCCTGGCGCATTACGAAGTGGACGACGTCGTCCTCGACCCGGTCATGATAGCCAAGAGCGGCGACCGCCTGCTAAAGGAAGAAGCAATCAACACCTTGCGCGAGACGCTAATCCCCCTGGTCACCGTGATCACGCCCAACATTCCGGAGGCCGGCGCCCTGCTCGGGGAGCAGGTGGAAGGAGCGGGACAGATGGAGGCGGCCTGCCGCCGGCTTGCCGAACTCGGTCCTCAAGCCGTCCTCCTCAAAGGGGGACATCTGGGAGGCGACACCAGTCCGGATCTCCTTTACGTGCGCGGAGAAGAGAGCGTGCTCACCTTAGAAGCGGAGCGGGTAGAGACAGAGAACATCCACGGCACAGGGTGCACCCTTTCCTCAGCCATCGCCGCCCATCTGGCTCGAGGAGAGACGATTGCCGACGCCGTGCGCCGCGCGAAACAATACATCACCGAGGCTCTGAAGGAAGGCGCCGCCTACCGCCTGGGCCAGGGCCACGGGCCGGTACACCATTTTTATCGCTGGTGGGACGCTGACCGGCAGCCGGGGAGAACGGGCAGCACGTCCGCCCATGACCGATAACGCGCCCGGGGCCGCGCGCGAAACGCTGGTTGTGCTCGACTTTTCGGGCACGCTGAGCCTGGGAGCCGTCCTCTTCGGCCGGGAGGCCAACCTGACGGCCGAGTTGAAGAAAGCCAGCCTGTGGGCGGCCGGGTTGAACCATCCCGACCTCTTCTGGAACGTGGTCGGATCCACCTGGGAAAAAGGGAGCACGACCGGGGCCGGCTACAAACAACTTCTGTACGAATCCATTCGTCGCAGGGCGGATGGGACAACCGGCGACAAAGCGCTCCGTGCCACTGTCTCGCGCTTCGTCGACGCCTACTTCGAGCACTCGACCATCGCCGACGAGTGGACGCCGCTGTTGCGCGAGTTGGCCGCGCGGCCGGCTGCCGTCACCGTCATCGCCACCGACCATTACGCAGAGGCAACGGCACATATCTGCCGGCAGCTAGACGGC